>JAKLKF010000164.1 GCA_023150805.1 Myxococcota bacterium
GACCGAGCCTGCCGCGCCCGCGGCGCCGACCGAGCCTGCCGCGCCCGCGGCCACGGACCCCGCCCTCGACCGGGCCCTCGCCCGCGTCGCCGAGCTGGAGCGCCGGCTGGCGGACCTGGAGGACCAGCTCGGCGCCCCCGCCCAGGGCGGCCCGCCCTCCGTCTCCGGGCGCGGCGGCCTGCGGGTGGACCGCGAGCAGGTGGTGCGCGACGCGGTCGGCCTCGGCGGCCCCGTCGAGGTGTCGGGCACCGTCATGGGCACCGCCGTCGGCCTGGGCGCCGACGTCCGGGTCGAGCCCGGCGGGCAGGTCCACGGAGACGCCGTCTCGCTGGGGGGCGAGGTGGTGGTCGAGGAGGGGGGCAGCGTCGCCGGTCGCTCGCTGCAGATCGGCCCCGACGACGGCGCCGAGGTGCTGCTGGCCGTGCCCGGCGAGGGGGGGCTCTCCGCCCTGCTGCACACGCTGGCCCGCCGCCTGGCGATGCTCCTGGCCTTCGTCTCGGCCGGCACCCTGGCCCTCTCGATGTGGCCCCGCCAGGTCGACGAGATCGCCGACCGCCTGGGGGACCGCCCCTTCTGGTACGGGATGGCCGGGGCCGTCCTGACCGGCGCGCTGGGCCTCGGCGCGGTGGTGATGACGCTGACGGTCATCGGCCTGCCGGTGGCGGTGCTCTTCCTGGTGGTGCTGTCGCTGGCCTGGCTCATGGGCCTGGTCGCCGCCTGCCGCACCGTCGGTCGCCGGCTGGGCGTGGCGGTCGAGCAGGGGGACCTGCGCGCCTGGCTGGTCGGCGCCGCGGTCTTCGCCGTCCTGGCGCTGGTGCCCCTGGCCGGGACCCTGGTCGCCCTGGTGCTGGGCTTCCCGGCCGTGGGGGCCGCGGTCGTGGCCGGCCTGTCGGGAGAGCGCCCGGCGCGACAGTGGTAGCCGGCCGCCCGGGACTCCGGCCGCGATAGGCTGGGCCGGATGTCGTCTCCCCCTCCGCCCGCCGCCTGCGCTCCTCTCCGGACGCCTGGACCGCGTGCCCTGGCGGCGCTGCTGCTCGCCGCCGTCGCGGGCTGCGCCCACCGCCCCGAGCCCGACCGGCGGGTGCTCGCGGCGCCGCCGACCGTCACCGCCTCCGCGCCCGCCGTGTCGGCGCCCGCGCCCGTCACCCAGGTCGCCTCGCCCTGGCACGAGCGCCGGCGCGCCGTCCCGGACCGGGGCGTCGAGCGGAGCCCGGTCGTGCGCTGGCGGACCCCGCTGCGGGGCCCGGTGACCCTGCCGCTGGCCGTCGGGGCGGAGGGCTTGTGGGCCGTCGCGGCGGGGCAGGCGTCCATGCTCTCCAGCACCGGCGAGGAGCTGGTGGTCGCGCCGGTCCAGGCGACCACCGCGGTCGCGCCCGCGCCCGATGGCCCGGTGGTCGGCGTCGACGACGGCGCGCTGCTGGCCCTCTCGCCGACGACGGGCAAGGTCTCCCTGGCCTGGGCCGGCGCCGCCAAGGCGCGCGGCAGCGCCGTGCCGCTGGGCGCGGAGCTGGTCTGGACCACCAGCGACGGCGCGGTGCGGGGCACGGTCCGCGGCGCCCTCGGGCGCCTGGTGTCGCTGGCAGGCGACCCCAGCAGCGACGGCCAGCGGGTCTACCTGCAGACCCAGAGCCAGGTGCTCGCCGCCTTCGACGCCCAGGGACCCGCCTGGCGCAGCCACCTCCTCGGCCCGGGCCAGGGCGCCCCGGTGGTGGGCGACGACCTGGTCTACGCGGCCTGGGACCGGCAGCAGGACCAGCCCGGCGGCGTGATGGCCGTGCACCCCCACGACGGCAGCCCGCGCTGGCAGGTCGAGCTCTCCTCTCCCCCCTCCGCCGCGCCCGCGCTCGCCCCCGGGCTGCTGCTCGTGCCGCTGGCCGAGGGCAGCCTGCAGGCCCTGGACCCGCAGACCGGCCAGGCCCTGTGGAACGTCCGCCTGGGTCCCCACCCCATCCCCTCGCCGCCGCTGATCGGCGCCCGGAGCGCCTGGGCCGTGGACCTGGGGGGCCGGCTGCACCGCGTCGACCTGGACGACGGGGGCGTCGCCTGGAGCCTGGCGCTGGGCGCGCCGGCCACCGCCGGGCCAGAGCTGGCCTGGGGCATGCTCATCGTGGGCCTCGCCTCGGGCGAGGTCGTGGCCGTGGGCGAGGCCGACGAGTGACCGCCCTCCCGCCCCGACGCGCCCGGGTGGCCACCCGCCTGCGCCTGGTCGGCCCGGCGCTGCCCGCGCTGGCCGCCGAGCTCGTCGAGCTGCTGCACCCGGGCCCGGGCGAGGGCTTCGTCGGTCCCCACCGCCGGATCGAGGGCGGCCTGCTCACCGCCGACGGCTGCCTGCTGGTGCTGCCGGGCCTGCTGGGCGCCGCTCCCGAGGGGGACGACCTGCTGCTGGCCAGCCGCGCGCCCGGGGGCGTGGCGCTCTGGCGGTGGCGCGAGGGGCACCTCCAGGCGCTGCGCACGGTGGAGTGCAGCGGGCTGCACCTGGGCGGGCAGTGGCTGCTGGCCTGGCGCGGCAGCGTGGCCTGGGGCGAGCAGGTGGCGGACGGCGCGCCGATCCCCCTGCCGCTGGCGGCGCGCGAGGCGCGGGCCTGGCCCTGGCCGCGCGGCGCGGGGGCCACCTGGGTCGACGGGCAGGCGCTGATCGAGCTGGCCTCGCCGGGCAGGGGCGCGCCGCGGGTCCTGGGCGTGGCCGACCAGCGGCTGGCTCGTCCCCGCGTGGGCCCCGACGGCGCCTGCGTCGTAGAGGGCACCACGCGCGCCTGGGTGCACGCGCCGGGCGGCGGCCTCGCGCCCTGCGAGCTGGAGGGTGTCCTGGGCGAGGTGGCCTTCTCGCCGGACGGCACCCAGGCCCTGGTCGAGGTCGAGGAGGGGGTCCAGCGCGTCGACCTCCGCACCGGCGCCCTGCACGAGGGCCGCGCCGACGGGCGCCCCGCGGGCTTCGGCTGGTGGGTCGACCCCGCGGGCGACCGCCACCGCTGGCGGGTCGAGGAGGGCGCGCAGCGCCTGCCGGGGCCGGGGATCCGCCTGGGCGGCTGCCTGCACGGTCCCGGCGGCCTGGCCTGGGACCTGCGCACCGCGGCGCCACGCGGAGAGGCGCGCACCGCGGGCGCCGACCTGGCCTGCCGCCTGGATCCCCGGCAGGGCTGGCCGGGCGACCTGCTGCTGGTCGAGGACGGAGAGGTGCTGCTGGACGACGGGGGGCGGCGCCGGCGGCTGCACTCCCTCCCCGAGGGGGAGGCGCCCCTCTCCCTCCAGGTCGAGGGCGACCTGGCCCACGTGGCCACCAGCGGTGGCCTTGCCGCGGGGGGCCCGGCGCCCGCGTCCTGGTCCTGGCGCCCGGGGGCGGCGCCTCCCCTCCCCTCGCCCGACGCGCCCGACCCCGGGCTGCCGGCGCTGGGGCTGCCCCTCGACGGGTCCCTGGTCGCCCCCGACGGCAGCACCTGGGCCTGGCAGGACGACGGCCCCCTCGTGCGCATCCGCCGCTGACGGCCGGTCGCCGGGCGCGCTCCCCGCCCGAGCGGTTACACGCGGCGGCCTGCCCAGGAGCGCGCATGGCCCGCGTGGAGATCCGACCCGTGCAGCCCGGGAAGGACGCGAACGCCTTCATCCGGTTCCCCTGGACCGTCTACAAGGGCGACCCCCACTGGGTTCCCCCGCTGCTGCACGAGCGCAGGGAGTTCTTCGACCCGGCCCGCAACCCCTACTTCGAGCTGGCCGAGGTCCGGCTGTGGATCGCGCTGCGGGACGGCGTGCCGGTCGGGACGATCTCGGCCCAGGTCGACAAGGGCTACCAGGAGGTCGAGCGCGGCACCGGCTTCTTCGGCTTCTTCGAGTTCGTCGACGACGTGGACATCGCCCGCAGCCTGCTGCAGACCGCGCTGGACTGGCTGCGCAGCCAGGGCATGGTGCGCGCCCAGGGGCCGTTCAACTTCAACACCAACCACGAGTGCGGCCTGCTGGTCGACGGCTTCGACAGCGACCCGCTGGTGCTGATGACCTGGAACGCCGCCTACTACCCTCGCGTGTACGAGCAGATCGGCCTGCAGAAGGTCAAGGACCTCTACGCCTACTGGCTGGACGCCGGCCCCCTCCCCGACCAGATCCAGCGGATCGCCGACCGGGTCAAGGAGCGCTACCCCGACTACCAGCTCCGCCCGGTCGACCTCAAGCGCTACGGCGACGAGGTCGAGATCGCCCGCAAGCTCTACAACGACGCATGGCAGGACAACTGGGGCTTCGTGAAGCTGACGGACAAGGAGTTCGACAAGGTCGCCAAGGGCCTGCGCCCGATGGTCGACCCGCGCCTCTGCTACGTCATGGAGCACGTCAAGCCCGACGGCAGCCGGGAGCCGGTCGCCTTCTCGCTGACGCTGCCCGACTTCAACGCGGTCGTGAAGCCGATGAACGGGCGGATCTTCCCCTTCGGCTGGATCCACTACCTGCTGCGCAAGGGCAAGGTCGACCAGATCCGGGTCTTCACCCTGGGCGTGGCGCGCGCCCACCAGGCCAAGCCGCTGGGGGCGCTGCTCTACCAGAAGACCTGGGAGGCGGGGCTGGCCATGAAGGTCAAGGGCGCCGAGTGCTCCTGGGTGCTCGAGGACAACACCCGGATGCGCGGCGCCATCGAGAAGCTGGGCGGCCGCATCTACAAGACCTACCGCATCTACGGCGTCGACCTGTAGGCGGCGCCGGCGCCTCGGGCTCCGCCGGGGCTACTCGACAGTGACCGACTTGGCCAGGTTGCGCGGGCGGTCGATGTCGCGGCCCAGGGCCAGGCCCGTGCGGTAGGCCAACAGCTGCAGCGGCAGGACCGTGAGCAGCGGCGAGAACAGGGGGCTGGTCGCGGGCACCGGGATCGACAGGTCGGCCAGGTCGGCGATCTCGTCGCCCTCGGTGTGGATCAAGGCCACACGCGCGCCGCGGGCCTTGCACTCCTGCAGGTTGGACAGCGTCTTGTCGCGCAGCTCGTCGCGGGGCGCCACGACGATGACCGGCGACTGGCGCTCCAGCAGCGCGATGGGCCCGTGCTTCATCTCCCCGGCCGGGTACGCGATGCAGGGCACGTAGGCCACCTCCATCAGCTTGAGCGCCCCCTCGGCCGCGACGGGCGCCGACAGGCCGCGGCCCAGGAACAGCACCATCCGCGCGTCGGTGACCCACTTGACCAGCGTGTCGATCGGACCCGGGTCGGCCAGGTACCGCCTCACCAGGTCCGGCACGGCCCGCAGCTCCTCGACGTACTGGCGCCCCTCGTGGGCCGACAGGGTCCGCTGCCGCGCGAGCATCAGCGTGAACACCGCCATCGCGGCGACCATGTTGCTGAAGGCCTTGGTGGAGGCGACGGCCATCTCGGGGCCGGAGTGGATGTAGACCCCTCGCCCGCAGGCGCGCGCGATCGAGCTGCCGACCACGTTGACCACGCCCATCACGGTGCCGCCCTTGACCTGGATCTCCCGCACCGCGCCCAGGGTGTCGGCCGTCTCGCCCGACTGGCTGACGGCCAGGAAGAGCGCGTCGGGGTCGACCACCGGGTTGCGGTGGCGGAACTCGCTGGCGATCTCGGCCTTGGCCGGCACCCGCGCGAGCTGCTCGACGAGCTGGGCGCCCACCTGGCAGGCGAAGTAGGCCGTACCACACCCCAGCAGGCCGACCCGCGTCAGGCGGGCCAGGTCCCGCGGCTCCAGGTCCAGGCCGCCCAGCTTGGCCGTGCCGTTCTCGGGGACGACGCGTCCGGACAGGCAGCGGTCCAGGGCCTCGGGCTGCTCGTGGATCTCCTTGAGCATCAGGTGCGGGTAGGCGCCACGGCCCTCGTCGCCCCACACGTCCTCGAGGGTCTCGACGTTGTTGTCCACCACGCCGCCGTCGACGTGGAAGGTCTGCACGCCGTTGGCGTCGATGCAGGCCACCTCGCCGTCGTCGAGGAACACCACCCGCCGCGTGTAGGCGACCAGGGCGTGCGGGTCGCTGGCCAGGTAGGACTGCCCGTCGCCCAGGCCGACGACCAGGGGCGAGCCGTTGCGGGCGGCGACGATCAGGTCGGGGTGGTCGGCGAAGAGCACCGCGATGCCCCAGGTCCCGCGGACCACCCGCAAGGCGGCGCGCACCGCGGCCACCGGGTCGTCGGCCGGGACCGCCGGATCGCTGCCCTCGAAGTAGCGGCTGATGAGGTGGGCCAGCACCTCGGAGTCGGTCTCCGAGCGGAAGACGACGCCGTCGGCCTGCAGGCGGGCCTTGAGCGCCCCCATGTTCTCGATGATGCCGTTGTGCACCACCGCGATGCGCCCCACGCCGTCGAGGTGGGGGTGGGCGTTGGCCTCGGTCACCTCGCCGTGGGTCGCCCACCGGGTGTGGGCGATGCCCACCGAGCCGCTGAGGTCCTCGGGGACCTGGGCGGCCAGCTCCCGCACCCGGCCCACCCGGCGGTAGACGGTCAGCCCGCCGTCCCGCGCGACGGCCAGGCCGGCGGAGTCATAGCCGCGGTACTCCAGGCGGCGCAGCCCGTCGAGGAGCACGGGGATGGCGGGGCTGTGGCCGACCGTCGCTACGATTCCACACATGTCGCCGGCTCCTGGGCTGCGGGGCGCGCGCACGCCCGCGCGCGGCGGCGCCCCATAACCAGACGGCGGGGGGGGACGGCGCCGGTTAGTCGTGCCTCGTCGGGTCCAGCGCAGGGACAACGGGGACGCCCCGTGGGTTCTGCCTCTGTGGGAGGGCGATGTGGCGACGTGGGAGATCAGCTGGGAGGGAGCCAGCCGGGCGGCGGGCGTGGGCGGGGGCGGCAGGGCCCTGGGAGCGCCGGTGGTGGTGACGGCCGCGGACTGGATGGACGCGCTCGGGCTGGCGCTCGAGCGCTACGGGCTGGAGCGGGCGACGCTCGAGCGGGCGGTGTGCCTGCTCAAGGGGGACGGCTCGGTGGACGTGGCGGACCCGGACTCGGCCTCGCGCTTCGTCGTGCGCCAGGTCGAGGCGGACGACGGCGCGCTGGATCCTCCCAGCCTGGTCAGCGCCCAGCTCGCGGGCGCCGACGCCACGCTCGACGCCCCCTCCCCCGAGGGGCTGCGCGCCGCGGGCCACCGCGGCAACCTGGACGCCGCGGGCCTCGACCGGCTCGCCCGGGCCCTGGCGGACCTCCCCGCCGAAGGCAGCCCCGCGCAGCGCGCCGCCGCCGTGCTCGACCTGTTGCTGCGCGAGGTGCCCGCGGAGAGCGCCAGCGTGCTGGTGCAGGACGACGCGCAGCGCCGCATCCACTTCCTCGCCGCGCGCGGCCCCGCGGCGGTGGCCCTGACCGGCGTGACCGTCCCCGCCGGCAAGGGCATCGTCGGCGTCGTGATCCGCACCGGCACCTCCCTGCTGGTCAACGAGCCGGACCGCAGCGGTGGACACTACGCGGCCGTCGACACCACCAGCGGCTACCGGACGCGCACCCTGCTGGCCTGTCCCATCCAGGTCCGCGCCCGCGCCATCGGCGCCCTGGAGCTGCTCAACCCCTTCGGCCGGGGCAGCTTCACCGAGGGGCACCGGCGCGCCGCGGAGCTCGCCGCCCGCCGCCTGGGGGCGCTACTGGGCTGAGCGGCGCGCCAGGGCCCGCCCCATGGCCGCCAGGGCCGTCGGCGGCAGGTAGCGGGCCACGTCGCCGCCGTTGCTGGCGATCTCCTTGACCAGGGAGGAGGAGATGAAGATGTGCTTGGGGTCCGTCAGCAGGAAGACCGTCTCCAGGTCGGGGGCCATGTCCATGTTCGCCAGGCCGATCTGGAACTCGAAGTCGAAGTCGGTCGACGCGCGAAGCCCGCGGAGGATGACCTTGGCGCCGACCCGCCGGCAGTAGTCCACCAGCAGCCCCTCGAAGGGCTCCACCCGCACGCCCGGCAGCTCGGCGGTCTCCGCGCGCAGGACCGCCTGCCGCTCCTCCACGTCGAGCAGGTAGCGCTTGGAGGGGTTCGTCCCCACCGCGAGCACGACCTGGTCGAACAAGGTGCACGCGCGTCGCACCACGTGCAGGTGGCCGTGGGTGAGCGGGTCGAAGGACCCCGCGTAGACGGCCGTGGTCGGCCGGTGCGTCCTGGCGGTCACCTGGGGCACTCCTGCGAGAGGCCCCCGATGCTAACCGGGCGCCGGCCGCCGTGTTCCGCGCGCCGTGCTCTGCGCGCCGTGGTCAGCGCGCTGTGTTCAGCGCGTCGGTGTCGGAGCGGCCGCGCCCATGTGCCGGTGCAGGGTCGCGCGCAGGCGCTTGTCCTTGCGAAGATCCGCCAGCGCCGGGTCCAGCGCCAGGTCGCGCCGCAGCTCGAGCTGCAGCTCGTCGGTGAGCTGGCCTCGCGCGGCGACCGCCCGGTCCAGGGCCTCGATCGCCTCGCGCTCCTGCCCCTGGATCGCCGAGATGAGCGCGACGGTCATGTCGGTCGCGGGCGCGGTGGGCGCCGCGGCCTGCAGCTCGTCCACCAGGGTGACGGCCTCGTCCAGCCGGCCCATGCGCGCCAGCGCGACGGCCAGCCCGCCCAGGGCGTCGGGGTTCGTCGGGTCGTCCTCCAGCACCCGGCGGTAGAGGTCGGCCTCGCGCGCGTGCCGCCCGCGGCGCTTCTCCGCCCGCGCCAGCCGCACCATCAGCGTCCGGTCCCCGGGGTCCTGTTGCACCAGCCACCGGTAGTGCCAGACGGCCACGTCGTACTCGTCGGCGTCATAGGCGGCCTGCGCGACGACCCGGTGCGCCGCGGCGTCCGAGGGGTTGTCCCGCAGGCGCAGGTAGGCGCCCGACACCTGGTCGTCCTGGGGGACCGCACGCCGGTACCAGGCGCTCCACGCGGTCCCCGTGTGCTCGTCGTCGGCGAGGTGGCGCGGCCCCTGCGCCTGGTCGTCCTCCGGCTCGGCGTCGAGCTCGGGCGCGACCTCCGCGGTGCCCCCCGCCAGCGCCGGGCGCTGCACGCTGGCCTCGCCCTGGGCGCGGTCGGCCTCGTCCACCTGGGCGGAGGGCACGCCGTTGCGGTGCCCCAGCGCCAGCGGATCCCGCGCCCACCAGGCCTCGGCGACGTCCAGCCAGGTGCCGACCGCGGTCACCAGCGCGACCACACCCAGGAACCGGACGTCGAAGGAGCTGCGCCACTCCGGCGGCGTCCGCCCCCGCAGGGTGTGCTCGACCGTCACCTCGACCGGCCCCAGCGACAGCTCCAGCGCGTCCCCCTCCTCCAGGGCGCGGCCCCGCACCAGCAGGCGCTCGCCGGCGCGCACCACCACCACGTCCGCCCCCGGGAAGGCCACCACCGCGCTGGGATCGTCGCCGATGCGGGTGGTGCGGCGCAGGGGCAGGACAGTGTCCTCCACCACCTCGCCGTGCAGGCGGACCGTGACCGACAGGTCACCCACGGCGCCCTCCGCCGCCGCCCCGCAGCACCTGGTCGGCCTGGGGGCCGTAGGCTTCGCGCACCAGCCGCTCGAAGCGGGGCTCGCGCCGGAGGTCCGCCAGCAGCGGCTCCAGGCGCAGGTCCTGCCGGAACTCGATGTGGTGCAGCGTGTCCAGCACGTGCACGCCGTCCAGCGCGCGCTTGAGGTACTTGAAGGCCCTGTCCTTCTTGCCCATCGCGGCGTAGACCTTGGCCCGGTGCAGATCGCTGTAGGGGTCCTCGGGATCCAGCTCCTCCAGCATCTGCATGATGCCCAGGGCCTCGTCGAAGCGACCCTGGTGCGCCAGGTTGACCGCGAGGTTGTTGAGCACCACCGGATCGGACGGGTCGAGGTCCAGTGCCTTGCGGTAGAGCTCCTCCTCCTTGACGTACTCGCCGTCGCGCTTGTAGGTCAGGGCCAGGTTGTTGTAGCCGGCCGAGTCCTCGGGGAAGAGCTCGGTCAGGCGCTCGTAGCTGGCGCGGCACAGCTCGTTGTTCTCGGCCAGGTAGGCGTAGTGGCCCACGACCTGCAGGGCCCCGTAGTCGTCGGGGTCCAGGCGCAGCCGGGTCCGCGCGGCCTGGAGCTGGCGCTCGACCCGGGGATCCAGCTTGCGTTCGGCCGCCGCCGCGTCGAACCAGTCGCGGAAGCCCCAGCCGACGAAGCGCTCCATCGGGTCGCGCGCCTGCGCCGCGAGCGCGCCGTCGCGCTCGGCCTCTTCCGGCGTCTGCTGCGGCTCTGCGCGCGCAGGGATCGGCGCCTGCACGTCCTGGGGCTCCGGGTCTGCCTGCAGGGCCAGCGCCTCGGCCCCCTTGTCGTCGGGGGTGGTCGGCGCCCGCTCCACCTCGTCCTCAGGGGCCGGGCCGCGCCAGACCTCGTCCCCCTGGTTCGCCCCGCCACTGACCCGGTGCAGGGCCCCCTCGCTGCCGGCGGGCATGAACAGACCCTGGAACTCCTGGTCGTAGTCCGGCCGCTCGACCCGCTCGGAGATGCCCTGCTCCTCGCCGTCCAGGTCGCGCTGGAGGAGCCGCGCGATCAGCTCGGGCGAGACCTCGTAGCCCTGGGCGCCCGCCCCCGCGCGCCCCGGCGACAGCTCCACCAGCAGGCCCGCCTGCATCACCGCCACGTACAGGGCCAGCGCCACCACCACCAGGCCCATGTCCCCCAGCGGATCGGTCGGCATGCGCCGCGCGTGCTCGCGCGCCTGGGCGACCACGTCGACCTCCACCCCCTCCCGGCCCCACCGCCAGGCCGCGTCGGCCCCCATCACCAGCGCCCGGTCTCCGTCCAGGTGATCGAAGAAGACCGGGTCCCTGCCGGGCGCCCACCGCACCGTCGCCAGCGGCAGGCCGTCCGGGGTCGGCACCGCGTCCGCGTCGTCGTCGCCCACGCGCTGCACGCGGGGCCAGGCCAGCGCCGCCAGGCCCAGCGCCACGCCCGAGGGGGCCAGCAGCACCAGCGCGAGCTGCGAGACCACCGGGGT
The DNA here is from genome assembly GCA_023150805.1 of Myxococcota bacterium. Classification (GTDB taxonomy): domain Bacteria; phylum Myxococcota_A; class UBA796; order UBA796; family UBA2385; genus UBA2385. Next base: position 10,847 of record JAKLKF010000164.1, read on the forward strand.
CCAGAAGCCGGCCAGGGTCACCTGGTGGTGCGCGAGCGCGCCCACGGCGGCGCTGCCCGCCACCGCCAGCGCCGCCAGCGACAGCAGGGGCCCGACCGGCGGCGCCCACAGCACCCGCTGGCTCACCACCGACCCGTGCAGGCGCACCGTCACGCGCAGACCGTGACGGGGGTAGCCCAGCGGAGAGGAGGCCCACAGCATGCCGATCGCTTCCTGCCACCGTCCGACAGCGCCGCGCTGCGTCGGTTCCATGCGGTTCGGCGAGGGGTCCACCAGGTCCGGCATCGGGGGCGCCTGACGTAGAGGTCCGCGGGGGAGCGACCGCGGAGGAGGGGGCGAGGTCGGCGACGCGGCGTGCGCGTCACTGGAGATTGTAGCCCCGCCGGAGGCGGTTGGGTGCTATGCAGGCCCCATGTCCGCCGTGGATTCACCGGTCCGGCACGCCCCCACCGCCTGCGTCCTGGTCATCGGCGACGAGATCCTGACCGGCAACTTCCGGGACGAGAACACGCCCTGGCTCGTCGAGCGCTGCCGGCAGCTCGGCCTGGACCTGCGCCGGATCGTCGTCCTGCCCGATCAGGTCGAGCAGATCGCGGCGGAGGTGTCCGCCTGCAGCGCCCGGCACGACTGGGTCTTCACCACCGGCGGCGTCGGGCCGACCCACGACGACGTCACCATGGAGGGCATCGCCGCCGCCTTCGCGCTGCCGATGGAGCGCCGGGACGAGCTGGTCGCCGTGCTCCGCGAGAAGATGGGCGACCAGGCCAACGACGAGGCGCTGCGCATGGCCGACCTCCCGTGCGGCAGCGAGCTGTGGTGGGACGGCGAGGTCTTCTTCCCCCAGGTCGTCACCCGCAACGTGGTGATCTTCCCGGGGGTCCCGGCGCTGATGCGCATGAAGTTCGACGCCGTCGCCCACCGCTTCGGCGGCGTGCCCGTCGACCGCCTGCGCCTGGTCACCACCCGCCCCGAGCCGCTCATCGCCGACTGCCTTCGCCGGGCCCAGCGGCGCTGGCCCGACGTCCACATCGGCAGCTACCCCCGCTACGACGCCCGGCCCTGGACCGTGATCGTCATCCTGGAGTCGCGCGGGGCGCAGGCGCTGGCGGACTGCCACGCCTGGCTGGTCGAGCAGCTCTCCCCTCACCTGGTGGAGGGCTGACCCGCCTTCCGCCGTCAGGCCGGCAGCTCGGCCCCCGCGGGCGCCAGCAGCGCCAGCTCCTCGCCGGCGCGCAGGTGGACCACGTCGACCTCGGGCGCGTCCTCCTCCAGCGCTTCCACGAAGCGGGCCATCGGCTGGCTGCGCCCGGCGCGCTCGTAGGGGTCGTGATCGCGGTAGAGCACGACCCGGCGCGGCTTGAGCGTGCGCACCGCGTGGACCAGTCCGTCGACCCGGTCACCGGCGACCGAGGCCACCAGCACGTCGACCTCCAGCACCTCGGCGACGTCGTCGAGCCAGCGGTCGGGGCTGGCCCCGCACAGGTTGTCGGCCGCCAGCAGGACCCTCGGCCCTCCCTCGACGGCCAGGTGAAGGGCGCGTCGCTCCCCGCCGGCGCGACCGGCGCCGCCCCAGGCGCCCGCCGCCAGCCCCTCGACCCCGGGCAGCCCCCCCAGCAGGGGCAGGCCACCGAGCGCGCGCCCCAGGGTGCCCGTGGCCTCGGACAGCAGCGAGGTCGGGTCCGGCAGGCGGTCCATTCCCGGCAGGCGGTCGACGCCGGGCAGGCGGTCCATGCCGGGCAGCAGGTCCGCACCGGGCAGCCCCGGCCGGCTGGGGGGCAGGCCCGTGACCGTCACGCCCCCGAAAGAGACCCGGTCCCAGTCGCCCAGGTCGACCAGCCGGCCGTCGAGGTCCAGCAGGCGATCGGCCCGGTCGCACAGCGCCGGAGCCGCCACCAGCACCGCCTCGGGGCGGGCGTCGAGCAGGTCGAGCGCGTCGTCGAGGGCCGCCTGGCGCCCCTGGGTCAGCACGACGAAGTCCACGGGCAGCGCGGCAACCGCCGGGTCGCGGTCGTCGGCACCCGAGGGCAGGCGGGGGTCCAGGTCGATCCGCGGCCGCCCCTCGCCCACCAGGGCCAGGTGACCGTCGCCGTAGCAGCGCAGCACGGAGGGAGCGGGCATGACGCCTCCAAGGTGTCGAGGGGCTCGCGGACCCGACCCTAATCCATGGCGGCGAGGGCGCGCACGAGCTATTCCCGCGCAGCTTCGGAGGATCCCATGGCATCCAGGCACGACGGCGACAGGAAGGACGAGGGCGACAGCGCCAGCGACGGCGGCCGCTCGGAACGGGGCGCGCGGACCAGCAGCCGGGTGGAGCGCCAGGGCTCCGCCCGTCCCCACCGGCAGGGGCGCCGCGAGCGCGGCGACGACAGCCGCCGGGACGACACCCGCCGCGCCGAGAACTTCCTGTCCGAGGTCATGGAGTTGCAGCAGGGCATCCTGCACGCCGGAATCGAGGCCGCCAGCACCGGGATCGACACGGCCACCCGCGTGACCCGCAACACGGTCGACCGCGCCTTCTCGCGGGACTTCCGCGACCCCGGCGACGTGCTGCGCAACCTGGGCAAGGACGCCGACGAGACCGCGCGCGACGTGCTCGACGGCCACGAGATCAACGAGGTCCGGCGCGACCTCGGGCGGAACGGCGCGGACGTGGTGTGGCTGTGGGGCCCCGGGGGGACGGCGCTCCTCCACGGGCACTTCGACGCGCCCGC
>JAKLKF010000165.1 GCA_023150805.1 Myxococcota bacterium
GACGCGCCGGGAGTGGACGCGCACGCTGGATGTCGACGGAGGGGCATCTTTGAGACGAACCCCATGAGAGGAGTCCGACAAGACACCCGCAGCCTCGCGAGAGGCAGCGAACGTCCAGGCCCGCAGCACCAGGCACCCGCAAGGGTCGCACGGCACGGCGGGAAGACGGAAGCAGGCTGGTGTCGAGACGACCGCGGTGGACCTCCGGGCCCACCCTCCGAACCCTGTGCGACGGCCGCGCCCCGTGCGCGCGCAGTCACGGAACACCCCTCGCGGGTGCATCCATGAGGGTCGGGTGGAAGCGATCGCCGAAACACGTCGGACCGCGCGTCTGCCCGCCTCTTGCGGCTCCTTCGGGAGCAGCCGGGGAACGGGCACCGCCGACAGGCTCCGGCCTGCAGGCGGATCGGACGTGACTTCCCGGGAGAGGCCAAGGCCAGGAGGGGCGACAAACCCCGGGCCAACCACCCGGACACGCCGACTGGGAGCGCCGCGAAGGTCAGCCTGCTGCGAGAGCAGCAAGGTGAAGGCCATGGCGGACAGCGGGAAAGGCCAACGACCCGCAGCCAGCTCGGCACGCACCAAGGACCCCTTGCGGGCACCGGGTGCGCGTCCCTGGAGACCAGCCAACTCTCGAAGTCCGCGACGGCACGGCGCCCGCAAGGGAGACCGACCGACGCACCGAAGGCGCAGCGCGACACTCTGAAGGGGCGTCCCCGACCACAACCACCCGGTGCCAACGAACACCCCCCAGGCCGCAAGGTCTGGGGGGTGCTTCGCGTTGTGGCCTCCTCGCCGCGGGCGGGGCCCTCAGAAGCTCTCGGCCGCCCGCAGGCGCTGCTCCACCCCCGGCGGCGCGATGCCCAGCTCACGGCAGACCCGGGCGTGCAGCGCGTCCATGTCCTCCTGGTTCCCGGCGTTCAGCGGGCGGAAGTAGATGGTGTCCACCTCGCGCGCGGGCCAGTCCCAGCTCTGGTCGACCTCCCGGCCCAGGCCGCGCAGCAGGTCGCGCCAGTGGTCGCGGAAGGCCCGCGCCTCGTGGGCGTTGCCCGGCTGCACCACGAAGGCCAGGGTCGCGTGGGGCCGCAGACCGCCCAGCTCCTCCCGCAGCCGCAGGAACCGGGCCACGTTGCGGTAGACCTGGGCGCCGCGGTCCGCGCCCTTGACGTCGGCGTAGACGGCCGGGCTGTGGGCGTCGATGCTGAAGTGCACGGTCCGGAAGGTGTCGGCGGCCATGCCCGGGCTGTTCGCCAGGCGGATCAGCAGCCGCGCCCGCTCCTCGCCGAAGACGACCGCGTTGGTGTGGAGCTTGAACTCGCGGAACAGGCGGTTGCCGGGGTTCACGGCGAAGGCGTACTCGACGAAGCGGTCGAACTGCGGGTGGATGGTGGGCTCGCCCAGCCAGTGCGGGCAGAGGTGCACCTCGTCCTCCATGCCCGCCAGGCCCTGCAGGCTCTGCCGCCAGGTCTCCCAGGCCATGAAGCGGTGCGGCACGCCGTGCGCCTCGTCCCGCAGCGACTGGCTGCACATCCGGCAGCGGATGTTGCAGTGGTCGGTCAGCTCCAGGTTCAGGTGGATCGACACCGTCAGGCCCCCGTCGCAGGGAGGGGGGGCAGGGCCTCCCGGGGAGGGAGGGCGTCGCGGATCCGCGCCTCGTGCGAGAGGATGTTCCAGGAGCACTCGCGGCAGCGCGGCAGCGGCTGGTGGGCGGCCATGCCCGCGCGCACCCGCTCCAGGAAGGGATCCTCGGTCCACAGGGCCGACAGCGGCTGCTCCGCCACGCTGCCGCCCTCGCCGGCCAGCACGCAGCAGGGGCTGGTCCTGCCGTCAGCCTGGACCACCAGGTAGTGCCAGGCCTTCAGGCAGGGCGCGCCGCGCAGGCCCGGCAGGTCGGGAGCGGTCGGCGTGACTGCTCCCCGGACCAGCCCCTGGGGCGAGAGGAAGCCCTCCAGCGTGGTCTCGACGCCGAGCGCCTGGGCCAGCTCCAGCGCCTGGGCCGCCAGGGCCGGCACCTCGGCCGCCTGCGCCGGCGAGAGCTGCAGCGCCTGCTGCTCGGGCCGGTAGGCGATGAGCGCGTCGAAGTCGACCCGGAAGGCCCCCAGCGCCTGCGCCAGCCGCACCATCTCCGGCAGGGTCCGGTGGTTCCGGTTCGTCAGCACGAAGTGCAGCGCCAGCCGCGGCCCCGGCAGCCCCCGGGCCCGCCGTGCGTGCGACAGCCGGCAGGCGTTCTTCACGGTGCGCGCGAAGGCGCCGCGCTGCCCGCGCAGGGCGTCGTGCACCTCGGGCGAGGGGCCGTCCAGGCTGATGTGCACCTCCTCCCAGCCGTCGGAGAGGAGCTGCTCGCAGAGCGCGGGCGAGAGCAGGGTGCCGTTCGTCGTGAGCAACCCCTCCATGCCGAGCGTCTTGACCCGGTGCAGCAGGGCCGGCGTGTCCTTGCGCAGCAGCGGCTCGCCGCCGCCCAGGACGAAGACCCGCCGCACGCCCATCGCCGCCGCCTCGTCCAGGAGCGACAGCAGCCGCTCGGTCGGCAGCTCCTGCACCGGCGGCCGGTGCCGGTCGGTCGTGTCGCAGAAGGCGCAGTCCAGGTTGCAGGCCAGGGTCGGGTACAGCTCCAGGGTCATCGGCCCCTGCGCGCCGTCCCGCTCCCACCGCGCGATGCGCGCGGCGATGTGCGCCGGGTCGTGGGGGCTCTCCGTGGCGGGGTCGACCATCCTCGCACTGTAGCCCGCGCCCGCCCCGGCGCAGGCGAGGTACCTTGCCCCCGTGCGCGCGCCTCCCCACCTCCCCGGCAGCTACCTGGTCGTCGAGCTGACCAACCGCTGCAGCCTGGCCTGCGTGCACTGCTCGGTCAGCGAGGGCAAGGCCCACCCCCACCACGCCGTCAACGGCTACCTCGACGCCCGCATGGCGCTGGGCCTGGTCGACGACCTGGTCGACCTGCGCGCCCGCTTCGACGCCCTCATCCTGTTCTGGCTGGGCGAGCCCCTGCTGCACCCGCACTTCCCGCTGATCTGGCGCCACGCCCTGCGCGCGGCCGCCACCCACGGCACCTTCGGCAAGGTCGAGGTGCACAGCAACGCCACCCACCTGGACGCCGACCGGGCCCGCGCCGCGCTCAACGACGCGCCGGTGGAGCAGCCCTGGCACTTCTCGCTGGACGCCGCCCGGGCCGCGACCTACCGCGCCGTCAAGGGCATGGACCGCCTGGCCCGGGTCGAGGAGAACCTGCGCGCCTTCCTGGCGCACAAGGCCCGCACCGGCGCCCGCTGGCCCCGCCCGGTCTTCCAGTTCATCGTCGGCTCCAACAACGTCGCCGAGGCCGCCGCCTTCCGCGACCGCTGGGAGGGCGCCTGTCGCCGCCTGGGCCTGCCCGTGCGGGCCGCCGCCGGCCACGTCCCCCCGGGCGAGGACGCCGTCGTCTTCTTCCGCCAGCTCGACTGCCCCACCGCCGAGGCGCAGGAGCGGGAGAACGCCGTCTTCCGGCAGGAGATGGCCCGCCAGGGCCTGGCCCTGCCGCCCCGGGCCGCCGAGGGGGAGCAGGTGCGCCCCACCCGGGCCACCGCCTGCTCGGGCTTCTGGAAGAGCCCCGTCGTGAGCTGGCAGGGCGACGTCACCACCTGCACGCGCGACAACCTGCTGCACAACCGCGTCGGCTCCCTGCGCACCCACCGCTTCCGCGACCTGTGGTGGGGCGGGGCCATGGCCCGTCGCCGCCTGCACGTCGCCGAGGGGGACTACGGCGCCCTGCCCCTGTGCCAGACCTGCTTCATCCCGCAGAGCCTGAACCACAGCGAGCTGACCGCCCGCGACGTCGCCGTGCAGGCGTCCTTCGACGCTCCCCTGCTGGAGGCCGCGAAGTGACCCAGGCTCCCGCCATGCTCGACCGGCTGCTCGACCGCGCCCGGCTGCGCCGGGCCCCCGGCCGCCCCGCCCAGGTCCACGTCTCTGTCACCGATCGCTGCTTCCTGCCCTGCCGCCACTGTGACATCTGGAAGAACGAGGACCCCGACCTGCCCGGCGCGGCCTGGGAGGACCTGATCGACCGGCTGGGGCCCTGGCTGGCCCCCGCCGGCATGAACTTCGTCGGCGGCGAGCCCCTGCTGCGCAAGGACCTGGAGTCGCTGATGGCCCGCGCCGTGCAGCGCGGCTTCACCGTCTCCTTCAACACGAACGGCTGGCTGGTCACCGACAAGCGCGCCCGCGCCATCGCACAGGCCGGCGTGCGCACCGCCTACGTCAGCATGGACGGCTTCGAGAAGGCCACCGTCGACCACAGCCGCGGCCGCGCCGGCTCCTGGGACAAGGCCATGGCCGCGCTGGACCGCCTGCAGGGCGCCGGCGTGCCCCAGGTCGTCGTCGCCACCATCCTGCACGCCGGCAACGCCGCCGAGATCGAGGCCCTGCTGGCCTTCGTCCGCTCCCGCGGCCTGCAGCTGGTCGTCCAGCCCCTGTACCAGAACTTCGGCAACAACGTCTACGATCCCGACTGGTGGCGCGGCTCCGAGCTGTTCCCGCACGACCCTGCCGCCCTCTCCGCCGTCGAGGCCGCGCTCGACCGACTGTCCACCGAGCGCCTGCGCGGCGGCCCGGTCCAGAACGCCGCCGAGCAGCTCCAGGCCATGAAGGCCCACTTCTCGCAGCCCGGCGTCGACAACCGCCACATCTGCCGCGCCGGCCACAGCGACCTCAGCTTCGACCCCCAGGGCCGCGTGCGGCTGTGCTACTTCCTGGAGCCGGTGGGGACCATCTTCGATCCCACCCCCCTGCCGGTGATGTGGGACGCGGTCACGACCCTGCGCCGGCGGTGGGAGGTCAGCCGCTGCGGGCGGGCGTGCAACCTGCTGAACTGCAACTTCGAGCGCGGGGAGGGCTGAGAGCCCCGTGTGGCCTCACTCCACCAACGCGTCCGTGATCGTCGGCCGGTTGTCGTCGTTGCACCACGCCGGTCCGTACTCGACGTACAGGTTGTCCCCGTACATGCTGCCCGTGATGTCGATGGGGCCGCTGTCTTCCGGAGGGTCGCTGCCGGTGAAAAAGTTGCTGGCGCTGTAGTACACGGTCACGGAGAGATCCCCGGCCTCCAGGGACGGGTATTCATTCTCCCGTTCTCGCCAGGCCCCATCGGTGATGCGCTGCACGTCTCGGGGTCCCTCTACTGCCTCGGCCAGCGTCGCGGTGCAGTCCTCCCCCTCCTCGACGATCTCGAGATCCTGCCAACCACGGGGGTGGAGCGACAGCCCGTAGTCCTCGGGCATCAAGTCGATCGTCACCGTGTCCGCGATGCCCATCGTGCGGCGCAGGACCATTCCCGTGCGCGAGGGGATCTGCACCATGCTGCCGCGCAGCTCCATCGCGAAGTCCGCGTTCGAGATCCACTCGGCACCCCAGCAGCTCGGGCACCGCGCGGTCCGCAGCTCGCCCTGCAGCTCGACCAGCTCGCCCTCGCGGTTCCAGAAGCCCGCGCCGACCTCCTCCCAGGTCGCCACCGGCGCCCCCCACCGGCCGGTCCCATACAGGCCGTCGTGCAGCAGCCGGCGTCGATGCGCGCGAGCGGGGGGCGGTCACGATGACCGGTCCCACCACCCAGGTCTGGTCGTCCTGTGCGCCCTCCGAGCAGACCGCGTCGCGCAGTTCGTAGACGCTGTGCGCGGGGCCGTGGGGCGAGGGGAAGCGCGGTGAGCAGGCCGTGGCGACCACCGCGCCGCCCAGCAGGGCCAGCGCAGACCGTGCGCGATGGGAGGGGCGCGACATGGCGGAGGGAGCCCGGTGCAAGGGGACGAGAGGGCGGCGAAGCGCACATCATGGCATGCAAGGGAGCCCTTCGTTGACGCTGGTGCCATCCGGCGCTAGTGGCAGGTTGGCCAGGTTCGATGGCCATCGGAGTCACCATGCGGACCTTCCACCTCCCGCTGCCCGACCACCTGTACGACGCGCTCCGCGCGGAGTCGGCGGGCGTTCGTCGCCCCGCGACGGAGCTGGTCCGGGAGGCGCTGGAGACCTGGCTGGAGACGCGGCGCCGGGAGCGGCTCGACGCGGAGATCGAGGCCTATGCCCGCGAGCTGGCGGGCACGGCCATGGACCTCGATCCGGATCTCGAAGCCGCAGCGGTGGACTGCCTGCTCGCAGCCGAGCCGTCTCCGTGAGACGCGGTGACCTGTTCCTGGCAGAGCTCCAGCCCCGCTCGGGCTCCGAGCTTCAGGGCCCGCGGCCCGTAGTCGTGATCTCGCGGGACAGCTTCAACCGCGTGGAGGCCTGGAGCTCCGTCATCGTCGTGCCGCTGAGCACGTCGGAGCGCCAGGCGCGCCGAGGGCCGACCGCGGTCCCCGTCCCCGACGGCGCAGGCGGCCTGCGCGGCGACGGCGTGGCCGTGTGTCACCAGGTGACCACGCTCGACCGCTCCAAGCTGACCCGCCGGCTCGGCGCCCTCCCACCCGAGGTGATGAAGGCGATCGAGGCGGGGATCAAGGCGGCCATGGACCTGCCCTGACAGCGCAGGCGCCCCGCCATCCCTCACAGCCACCCATAGGCCCGCTCCAGCACGCCCCTGCCCCCGGCCTCGACCGGCGGCCCGTGCGCCAGCAGGATCGCCTCCGGCTCCCAGGCGAGCATGCGCTCCACCTGCGCCCGCGCGGCCGCCCGGTCCCGGATGAGCAGGCGCTCCAGCCAGGTCGCCCCGGGCCCGCGGTTGCCCAGGCAGGCGGCCACGCAGCGGGTGAGCGGGTCGGGGTGGGCGCCCAGGTGGAAGACGGCGTCGGCGCAGACCATCGTGCGCGCGCCGGGTACGAAGAAGACGACCTCGTCCTCCAGGCTGCGGGCGGCGAAGTGGACCTGGGCGAGCTGGCCCTCCCACACAGGGTGCGGCTCGTCGCGCAGGGTGTGCTGCCAGGGCAGGTCCGGCCGCCGGGCGACCACGCCGGGGCAGCCGCAGAGCACCGCACCCGGCCAGGCCTGGGCCCACTGCCCGCAGGAGAGGTGGTGGAACTTCGACGGCGCGACGATGGCGACCACCTCGCCCAGCGCGGCCACCCGGTCCCGCAGCGCCGGCTGCAGCGGGATGGGCGAGTGCACGAGCAGGCCGCCGCCCGCCAGCCGCACGACGGTCATGCGGCTGCCCGTCTCCACCCCCCAGAAGCGCAGCGGCGCCGTCTCGGTGAGCACGATCTCCGCTGCGGGCCGATCCGTCATGCCCGCCAGGGTAGCACCCGCCGCCGGCCGGCCCTCCGCCCGTGGCCGACGCCGCGCGGCCCCGCTATCGGGGCCTGCCCCACTCCGCGGAGCCCCCATGCGCCTCGCCATCCCCTCCGACGCCCCCGGCGGCCTGGACGCCGCCGTCAGCTCGCACTTCGGCCACGCCGGCGCTTACACGCTGGTCGACCTGGACGGCGCCGACATCGCGCTGGTGCGCGTGCTGCCCAACGAGGAGTCGCACGAGGGCTGCGCCGCCCCGGCGGCCATGCTCCAGGAGCAGGGCGTGCAGGCGGTCCTGGCCGGCGGCATGGGCAGCGGCTCGCAGGCGGCCTTCGCGCGGGCCGGCATCCCCGTGCTGCACGCCGCGACGGCTCCGACCGTGCGCGAGGCGGTCGCCTTGTTCCTGCAGGGAGCCCTGGAGCCGCTGGGCGCCGACCAGGGCTGCGGCGGCGGCGGAGGGGGCGGCTGTGGCGGCTGCGGCGGGGGCCACGGCCACGACCACGGCCACCACCACGGTCCCGTCGTCCGCCCCCCGCTGGAGGGCGAGCCGCGGGTCCTGGCCGACCGGGTGGTCACGGTGGCCTTCGTCCTGCGCGACGAGGCCGGCGCGGTGCTGGGCGCCTCGGACCGCACCGGGCCCCTGGTCTACCTGCACGGGCGCCGCATGATGGTGCCCGGCTTCGAGCGCGCCATCGAGGGCCGCCTGCCCGGCGAGCGCTTCGAGGTCCGCGTCGCGGCGGCCGACGGCTACGGCGAGGTCGACCCGGGCGCCATCTTCGAGGTCAGCCGCGCCCAGGTGCCCGGCGAGCTGGAGGTGGGCCGCGTGGTCCACGCCCGCGCCGAGGGCGGCGGCCTGCTGCAGCTCACCATCGTCGCCGTCACCGAGGAGATCGTGCGCCTGGACGCCAACCACCCGCTGGCAGGCCGGGCGCTGCACTTCGAGGTCGAGGTCCTGGCGGTGGAGGCCGCGACCCCCGAGGAGCTGGCCCACGGCCACGTGCACTGAGCGCCCGGTCCGCCCACCCCCTTTCCCTCCGGAGGCCCCATGGCCCGCAAGCGATCGCCCTTCCAGTGGGTCGCCGACGGCGTCGAGGGCGAGGTCCACGTCCCCCAGCCCCGCCCCGACCGCAACGCGGCCCGGGTCGAGGGCGCCGCCCTGGAGGACCTGGCGGTCGAGCTGTCCCGCCTGCCGCCCGAGCGCCGCGCCGCCCTGCCGCTGCGGCCCGAGCTGGCCGAGGCGATCGACCTGCTCGCGCAGATGTCGCTGGACGGCGCGCGGCGACGCCAGATCCGCCACGTCTCGCGGATGATGCGCGGCGACGAGGGCGAGGAGCTGCGCGCGGCGCTCGCGGGCGAGGGTCCGCCGGACGCCTTCCGGCTGGCGGCCCAGGGCTGGCTGCGGCGGCTGCGAGCGGAGGGGGACCAGGGCGTGCAGGCGCTGCTGGACGCGGCCCCGGGCCTGGATCGCCAGCAGGTCCGGAACCTCCTGCGACAGGCGCGGGGCGAGGGCGCGCCGGCCCAGCGGGCCGCCCGCCGGCTGGAGGAGCTGCTGACGGAGGCCCGGCTCGTGTAACGGCCCGCGGGGGTCCCCCTTGCTCATGGGGTGAGCGGACGACGGCCCGCTCGACCCCTCCAAAGCAAGGACGCCCCGCCCATGAGCCTCTCCCTGTTCGCCGCCCTGAGCCTCTCCTCCGCCGCCCACGCCGCCCCCGTGGCCGACCTGGTCACGACCGTCACCGCGCCGGCCGCCACCCTGGTCGACACCGACGCGACCTGGACGGTCTCGGTGCGCAACACCGGCACCAAGGACGCCAGCGCCGTGAGCCTGGTGATCGCGCTGCCCGAGACGAACACCAGCCCCGGCGTCTACGTCATGGGCGACCTGGGGAGCGCCAGCAGCACCTGCACCCAGGTCGGCACGACGCTGAGCTGCAACCTGGGCCTGATCAAGAAGACCAAGGTGAAGTCGGTCAGCTTCACCATCGCGTTGCCCTGGAACGCCGGGGACCTGGAGGTCGTCGCCGACGCCAGCACCCCCACCAGCGAGACGGACTTCAGCGACAACGAGGACTCCGCCCTCGCCGACGTCACCTACCCGGACCTGGTCGTGCCCGCGCCCGGCACCGCCTGGGTCGACCACTGCACGGGCACCGGCCTGACCTCCTACTTCGAGTGCGAGCTGTTCCCGAGCAGCATCAGCAGCCACGAGCAGGACTTCGAGGTCGGCGGCACGCTCGCCTTCCCCCTCTACGGCCCCGAGTACGGCGGCGCCTGGTGGCAGGCGACCGACGACCACCTGGCCTTCACCGTCACCGAGCTGGGCACGGTCATCGCCGAGTTCGAGGGCAACGCGGTCGACGCCGACTGCTTCGAGGGGCTCACGACCTTCCCGGGAAGCACCTACGTCTCGCCCTACCGGGTCTGCTTCTAGCGACCCGTTGACATCCCGTGACCGGTCCGGAGGTTCTCGGCGCCCTCCTCCAGGGCACGATGAACCTGCACTCTCTCCGGAGGACGTGGATGGCTCACCCGGTCCTGGTCCTGGTCGATCCCGACGACGGTCGCCGGCAGCGCTTCGGCGCCGCCTTCCAGCGGCACTTCGAGCTGTACAGCTTCGCGAGCGCCGACCTGGCGGCCTCGGCTGCCGTCACCATGCGGGCGGGCGTGGTCGTCGCCCACATGGAGCAGCACCTGGGCGACGGCCTGGACCTCTGCGCCGAGCTGCGGGCGGCCAGCCGCGGCTGGCCCTGCCTGCTGGTCGTGCACGGGCAGGGGCGCCAGGCCCGCGAGCGGGGTGCGGCGATGGTGGTGGTGGGTCGCCACGGGGCCGACCTCGTCCTGCCGCAGGAGCTCGAGCCCGGCGTCCTGCTGCGGGCGGTGGCCCGGCGGCTCAAGGGCTTCGCCCTGGCCGTGGAGGAGGCGGGGGCCGACCTGGTGTCGCCGGCGAGCCGCGCGTCCATGACCGCGGCCCTGCCGACGCTGCGGGTGCCCAGGCCGTCGATCGCCATCCCCTCCGGCGTCGACGTCCAGGGCTTCTTCTGGCGGCTGGATCGCCACCTGACCTGGCCGGCCATCCGCCAGGCGCTCCTCCGCCCCCGCACCCCCCTGATCGAGGACCTGCCCGAAGAGGAGGACTTCCCCTGGAGCCAGGCGCTGCTGGCGCGCGCCAGCGGGCGCAACCTGCGCGTCGTGCTGGCCAAGCCCGTCACGCCGCTGGTCCGGCGCCTGCCCGTCGACCGCCGCCCCTCCTGGCGCGAGGTGCTGCGGGCCGAGGTGAACGCCCACAACCTGCGGGTGCTGCTGGGCGGCGGTCTCGCCCGCGCGGCCTGATCAGGGCAGCAGCCGCTCGGCCTCGTCGGGGGAGAGGCCCGCGCGCTCGGCGCCCCGGCGCAGCCCCTCGCGCACCGCTGGCAGGTCCGCGGCGGCCAGGCCCTGGAGCGCAGCGCGGGCCGCCTCCGCGTCCCCGGCGGCGGAGGCCAGGGCGGCCCGGCGCCCCAGCTCGGCCAGGTGATCGGCTCGACAGGCGGGCAGCGGGTCGGCGTGGCCGTCGACGAAGGCGCGCGCGGCCAGGAGGTCCTGGGGACGGCCCATCAGGCGGGGCACACGGCGCGGTGGCGGGCCCTCGGGCACGCTGCGGTCGGGGTGGAAGCCGGCGATCAGCACCGGCTCGCCCAGGTCGGCCGGCGCCCGCCAGGACCCGATCCGCAGCCCGGCTCCGGCGAGGCCCAGCGCCAGGCACAGGGCCAGGGTCAGCCGGCTGCGGCCTGCGGACAGGGCGGCGCCCAGCGGGAGCAGCAGGGCCAGCGGCGTGCGGTAGCGCAGGTGGAACCAGTCCCAGCCCTGCAGGGGCGGGTGGTCCTGCCACAGGTCGTGGCGCAGGGCCGTCGCGGCCACGAAGGTCAGGGTCGCCAGGACCAGCCACCGGCCGGCCGGCCCCGTGCGCCAGGCCCGCGCCAGGCCCACCAGGGCGAGCGCGATCAGCAGGAGCCAGGCCGCCCCGCTCGCCGGGGCGGGCACGCCGGGCCACAAGGTGCCGGTCAGGAGGTCGCCGACCAGCCAGCGCCACAGGTCGGCGGGCGGGGCCAGCGAGGGGCCGGCCCAGGTGACCTGGGCGCCCGCCAGCTCGCCGGGGCGGGCCCGCTCGAACAGCAACAGCGGGGCCAGCCCGAGCGGCAGGCCCACGAGCGCCCAGCCCCCGCCGCGCCGCACGCCCTGCAGCGCGACCAGCCCCAGCGCGACCGCCCCGAAGGCCGCGGTGTAGACGAAGCTCACCGCCGCCCCGGCCAGCGCCCCCGCGACCAGCAGGATCGCGGCGCGCCCCGGCCCCGGCGCCCGGTCCAGCCCCACCGCCAGCAGCAGCCCCGCGGCGAGCACCGGGGCCATGCCCTCGGCGTGGTTGCCGAAGCCGGTCAGGGCCAGCGTGCGCCAGGCCATCGGCGCGCCCAGGGTCAGCGCCGCCGCCGCCAGGGCCGCGCGGGGACCGCCCGCCCGCCCGGCCAGCAGGGTCCCGCAGGTCGCCGCCACCAGGTGCAGCGCCGCCGGCACCAGCTTCCAGGCCAGGACCGTGGGGCCCAGCAGCCGGTAGAGCGGCGCGGCGACCAGCGCCTCGGCCGAGCACCCCCCGCAGAAGGGCCGGTAGCGCAGGTCGAGCAGGGCCTCCAGGTGGCCGCAGGCCAGGTGCGCCGCCGCCTGGGCGTTGAAGCGCTCCTCGGTCGAGAGGTCCGAGAGCCCGCCCCAGGCCAGGTCCAGCGCCGTGGCCCCCGCCTCGGCGACCAGCAGGCCGGCGGCGATCCGGGCGGCGGTCCCGGCCACCGGGTGGGGGGCGGGGCGAGGGGAGGGGAGCGGCACGGCCGCATCCTACCGGCCTGTGCCACCATCTCGCCGTGCCCCCCCCGCCCCGCGCCCGCGCCTCCTCCTCCGCGATCTCCAGGATCGTGCCGCCGGCCCTCGCCCTGGCCTGCTTCGCGCTGGCGCTGTGGCCGCGCTGGCGCGACCTGTCGGCGACCATGGCCCTGGCCGACACCGTGGGCCCCTTCCTGGCCGCGGCGCGGCCGGGCTGGCGGCCCCACGCCCCGCCCTACGGCTGGGGCCTGGTGCCGCCCTACTGGGTGATCCTGCACACCTCGGGATCGCTCTGGGCTGCCCTGCGCGCGGTGCACGTGCTGCACGCGCTCTCCGCGCCGCTGGTCGCGCTCGCGGTGCTGCGCCTGCGGCCGGGGGCCTGGCCCGCCGCGCTCGCGGCCGGCGCGCTGATCGCCTGGGACCGCGGCCTGCTCGACACGACCCTGTCGGGCGCCGAGGGCTACCTGGCCGGGACCTGGCTGGCAGCCTGCACGCTGGGACTGGCCGCGCGTGACCGGCCCTGGGGCCCGGTCCTGGCCGGCGGCGCCTGGGCGATGGCGGTGCACAACCACCCCTTCGCGCTGGCGACGGCGCCCCTGCTGCTGGCCCTGCCCCGCCGCCGGAGCAGCCTGTGGGGCCTGCTCTTGCTGGCGCTGCTGCTGGCCCCGCGGGTGCTCCAGGCGCTCTCGGATCCGGCCCCGCAGGCCGAGGGGGACCCCGCGCAGGCGCTGCCGGCCTGGCTCCAGCAGGGGGGGCTGGGGTCCGTCGCCCTGCTGCTGGCGGGGGGGCTGGGACTGGCCTCGATCCGCACCCGCCCGCTGGCCCTGGCCGCCTTCGCCTCGGGCCTGCTGATGCTCGGCCTGGGCCAGCACCTGGGCTACCTGCGCGATCACCACCTGCGCCTGCTCGGCGCTCCTCTCGCCGTCGGCCTCGCTGCCCTGCCCCGGGCCTGGGGCCTGCTGCCCCTGCTGCTGCTGCGTCCGCCGCCGTCCTGGGCCCAGCCCGCGGGCCACCCGCAGCGGCCCGGCACCCTGGGCATGGCCGCGCAGCTCGGCCGGGCCCTGGCCGAGGTGCCGGCCCCGCTGGTGGTCGACTCCGCCTGGGTCAGCGGCGGCCTGGTCGCCGAGCCCGCGGCGCTGATGCTCGACCGGCACCTCCGGGGCCTGCCCCTGGGCGGCGCGCAGGTCGCCCTGCTGCTCAGCGGCAAGCCGCACCGCCTCGACGCCGTGGACGTGCCCGGGCAGGTCCTGGATCGGCACGACCACCACGTCCTCGTCCTGCTCGACCCCCCCACCCTGGAGGCCTGGCGCCCCGCCCTCTGCGCCCTGACCTCCCGCCTGGGCGGCGCCGCCGACGCGCGCGCCCTGGAGCCCGACCTGCCCCTGCCCACCTGGACCTGCCCCTAGCAGCCTGTAGCCCATAGCGTCCACCCGTCGCGCCACGGGGCCGGGGCGCGCCTCGCCCGCGGGGTTGGCGA
>JAKLKF010000166.1 GCA_023150805.1 Myxococcota bacterium
CGAGGCGGACCCCGCGGCGCTGCGCGCCCTGGCTGCCCAGTTCGAGCACCGGCACTACGACGACGACGCGCTGGTCTGCGACGAGGGCGCGCCCTCGGAGACGCTCTACGTCCTGGCCCGCGGCGCGGTCGAGGTCTGCAAGCGCTCGATCAGCGGCCGCGAGCACGTGGTGGCCGAGCTGGTGGCCCCCTGCCTGTTCGGCCACGTGGGCGTGCTGGTGACGACGGACCGCACGGCCAGCATCCGCGCCCGGGGCGAGGTGGAGATCCTGCAGATGTCGGCCCGCCGCGCCCGCGTGATCATGCGCACCGGTGACTTCGAGGTGGCCTCGCCCTTCCGCCGGGCGCTGATCGTGGCGATGTGCCAGCAGCTCGCCAGCGCGACGGCCAGCGTGGCCAGCCTGGCGGTGGACGCGAACGTGGCCGAGGAGTGGCGGGACGAGGACCCCGACGACCGGGACGAGTCCGAGGACAGCATCCTGCCCGACGACGCCGAGGAGCGGCTGCTCAAGGGCCTGTCCCAGATCTGAGGCGCGGGCCGGGTGGGCCGGGCGGCGCGGGCGCGGGTTAGCCCTGCCGCCCCTCCGGAGCGCCCATGACCCGCCTGCAGTCCTACCTCCTCGACGCCTGGCACCCCGGCAGCGAGCCGCTGCGCCCCCTGGTCGACCCCTCGACCGAGGACACCCTGGCCTGGACGGCCGCCGGTGGCCTGGCGCTGGGGCCGGCCCTGGACCACGCCCGGACGGTGGGCGGCCCGGCGCTGCGCGCGATGAGCTTCGCGGAGCGCGGCGCCCTGCTCAAGGAGATGTCGCGGGCCCTGCACGGCGCGCGCGAGGAGCTGCTGGACCTGTCGATGGCGAACAACGGCGCCACCCGCGGCGACGCGAAGTTCGACGTGGACGGCGCGACGGGCACCCTGGCCTGGTACGCCAACCTGGGCCGCACCCTGGGCGACGGGCGCTGGCAGGTCGACGGCGAGGCCGAGCGGCTGTCCAGCGGGGCGCGCTTCGTGGGCCAGCACGTGCGCCTGCCGCGCCCGGGCGTCGCGGTGCACGTCAACGCCTTCAACTTCCCGGCCTGGGGCACCTTCGAGAAGGTGGCGGTCAGCATCCTGGCGGGCATGCCGGTGCTGAGCAAGCCGGCGACGGCGACGGCCCTGGTGGCCTGGCGCATGGCGCAGATCATCGTCGAGAAGGTGGCCCTGCCGCCCGGCGTCTTCAGCTTCCTGGCGGGCCCGGCGGGCGACCTGCTCGACCACCTGGGCCCGCAGGACGTGCTGGCCTTCACAGGCTCGGCGGGCACGGGCCAGAGCCTGCGCGGCGGGGACCGGGTGCTGGCCGGCAGCGTGCGCGTCAACGTCGAGGCCGACAGCCTCAACGCGGCGGTCCTGGGCCCCGACGTGGGCCTGGGCGACGACGCCTGGGCGACCTTCGTGCGCAACGTGGTCACCGACATGACCCAGAAGACCGGCCAGAAGTGCACCGCGGTGCGGCGGGTCCTGGTCCCCCGCGACCGGGTGCAGGACGTGGTCGACGCCCTGGGTCAGGAGCTGTCCCGCGTGGTGGTGGGCGACCCGCGGGTCGACGGCGTCACCATGGGCCCGGTGGCCACCGAGGCCCAGCTCCGTGACGTGCAGGCCGGGATCCACCGCCTGTCGGCCCAGGCGCGGGTGGTCCTGGGCGGCGCCGACCGGGTCGCGGGCCAGGGGGCCCCCGCGGGCAAGGGCTACTTCGTGGCCCCCACCCTGCTGGTCGCCGACGACGCCTTCGCCGCGACCGAGGTCCACCGCCACGAGGTCTTCGGCCCCTGCGCCACGGTGCTGCCCTACGACGGCACGGCCGCACAAGCGGCCCGGGTCGTCGGCCTGGGCCAGGGCTCGCTGGTCAGCACCGTCTACGCCGACGACCGCGACTGGCTGGGCGACTTCCTGCTGGGCGCGGGGCCCTGGAACGGCCGCGTGCAGGTGGTCAGCGCCAAGGTGGCCGACCAGGCCACCCCCCCGGGCATGGTCCTGCCCTCCTGCGTGCACGGCGGCCCCGGCCGCGCCGGCGGCGGCGAGGAGCTGGGCGGCCTGCGGGGCATGGACTTCTACACGAACCGCGTGGCGGTCCAGGGCGATCGCGGTCTGCTGAACAGGGTTTTCGGCGGCGGTGTCTTCGGCGGCGGTGTCTCCGGCGGCGGGGTCTCCGGCGGGGGGGACTGAGTGGCCCCCACCGTCGGGCCCGCGCTGGCCCGGGCGCTCGTGGACCTGGGCCTGTCGCCCCTGGTCGACGAGCCGATGTCTCGCCACGGCTTCTGGCGGATCGGCGGGCCCGCCGACGTCTGGGTGGAGGTGCCCGACCTGGCCAGCCTGCGCGCCGTGATGGCCCTGGGCGCGCCGGTGACGGTGGTCGGCAACGGCAGCAACCTGCTGGTCGCCGACCAGGGGATCCGCGGCGTGGCCCTGCGGCTGGCCGGCAGCCTGCGCGACGCGCGCCTGGACCCCCAGGGCGCGCGGGTCGGCGGCGGCATGATGAACAGCGTCCTCCTCGCCCGGCTGCAGCGCGCCGGACGCGGCGGCCTGGCCAGCCTGGCGGGCGTGCCCGGCACCGTGGGCGGGGCGGTGCGGATGAACGCCGGCACCGCGCTGGGCGAGGTGGGGGCGGTGGTCCGCGAGGTGACCGTCGTGCTCCCCGGCGGCGCGGTCGCCGTGCTGCCGGCCGAGGCGCTGGGCTTCGCCTACCGCCACGCCACCCTGCCGCCGGGCGCCGTGGTGGCCGAGGTGGCGCTGACCCTGCAGGACGATCCCGAGGCGGTCGCGCGGGAGCAGGCGGAGATCGACCACCACCTGGCCCGCCGCAAGGCGACCCAGCCGCTGGACCAGCCCTCCTGCGGCTCGGTCTTCCGCAACCCGCAAGGCGACGCCGCCGGCCGGCTGATCGAGGCGGCGGGGCTGAAGGGCGCCTCGCGCGGCGGCGCCCGGATCAGCGACAAGCACGCCAACTTCATCGTCAACACCGGCGGGGCCACCGCGATGGACACCTGGGCCCTGGTGCGGCTGGCTCGCGACACGGTCTGGCGGCGCTTCGGGGTGCGCCTGGAGCCCGAGGTGCACGCCGTCGGCGACTGGCCGGACGGCTGCTGGCCCCTGCCCGAGCCCACCTGAGGCGGCGCAGCGGGCCGTCGAACTGCGACAAAGTGCATCACGGGCTACGCTGGCGGCGCCCCCCACCCGGAGACGCCCCATGATCCTGTCCGCCCTGCTCCTGCCCACCCTCCTGGCCTGCAACCAGGGCAAGCTCGAAGGCGACTGCGCCGAGGGCCAGGTCCTCGACGAGGACGGCAACTGCGTGGACGACGCGGGGGACGGCGGCGGCACCGACGGCGGCGGCACCGACGGCGGCGGCACCGACGGCGGCGGTACGGATGGCGGCGGCACCGACGGCGGCGGCACCGACGGCGGCGGCACCGACGGCGGCACCGACGGCGGCACCGAGGACTGCGACGTCGACGTGGACGACAGCGCGCCCGAGGACGGCGACACCGACGTCGCCCTGGGCAGCACCGTGGTGTTCTACCTGGACGATGCCGACCCCACCGCGTCGGTCAGCCTGGCCACCGCGGCGGGCGCCTCGGTCGCGGGCAGCACCTGGCTGGCCAACGACGACAGCGAGGTCTGGTTCCAGCCCGAGGGGCCCCTGTCCAGCAACACCGAGTACGTGGCCACCCTGGACTGGTGTGGCGGCACGGAGTCCGTGAGCTTCACCACCCTGGACCCCGGCACGCCGGTGGACGACCTGGTCGGCAACGCCTACCTGCTGGACGTCGCGGGGGCCTCGTGGACCGAGCCGGAGGGCGCGGGGGACCTGATCTCCGGCTTCATCGACCTGGAGCTGATCGTCGGCGTCTCCTCGGTCACCGGCGACAGCATCAAGATGCTCGGCGCCATCGCGGACGCCGGGGAGCAGGACTACTGCACCCCGACCATCGACTTCCCCTCGGCCGACTTCCGCGAGAACCCCTACTTCCAGGTCGGACCGACCGACGTCGTCTTCGACGCCGGCGGCATCTCGGCCGAGCTGTCCGACTTCAGCATGTCCGGCTACTTCGGCGACGACGGCGACATCATCGAGGAGGGCGTGGTCCAGGCCGAGCTGGACGTGCGCGTGCTGGCCCCGGCGCTGGGCGAGGTGCTCGGCACCGAGGACCCCGACGACCTGTGCATGTACATGGGCTTCCTCGGCATCGAGTGCACCACCTGCACGGGCGACGGCGCGGACTACTGCGTCGGCCTGACGGTCGAGGAGATCGACGGCGCGCTGCTCGGCGAGAGCCTGGCCACGGTGGACCAGGGGAACTGCCACCCGATGTGCGCCGAGAGCTGGGACAACCCCGACTGCGACACCAGCGGCTTCTGAGGCTGTCCACCTAGCGTCGCTAGTGTGTGCTGCTCACGCTAGCGACGCTAGAATCGGCGGGCGCTACCGCCTGCCCTTCCGGCGGATCTTCCACTTGCTGCCGCGGCCGGCGGGCTCCAACCGCTCCTGGATCCAGTCCAGCGCCTGTCGTCGGGCCCGCAAGGCCGGGCGCAGCGGCCAGCGGATGCCGTGGTCGCCGTCGGGGATCTCGATCAGCGTGGCGCGCCCGGGCCAGCGGGCCTGCAGCGCCCGCGCGTGGCCGACCGGGACCACCGGGTCGGCGTCGCCGTGCACCAGCAGCATGGGCGGCGGGTCGGCGGGGCGCAGCGCCAGGGGCGAGGCCGCCTCGAGCTGGTCGCGGTCGAAGACGGCCTGCAGGCCGGGGCCTGCGCCTGCCGGGCGCTCGTGCTGCCACAGCAGGGGCAGGTCGGTGGGCGCGCCCATCGCCACCACGCCGCGCAGGTCCTGGGGACGCTGCAGCGCCAGCATCAAGGCCAGGTGCCCTCCGGCCGAGTGCCCCCAGACCGCCACGCGCCGGGGGTCGACCTGGGCCCCGAGCAGCCGGTCCAGGGCGGCGTGCGCGTCCTGGAGCGCCGCGGGCCAGCGGTGCGTCGGCGCCAGCCGGTAGTTCATCGCCGCCGCGACGATGCCCCGCCGGGCGAAGGAGGGGGCCAGCGCCTCGAAGTCCGAGAGGTCTCCCTCGACCCAGCCCCCGCCGTGGATCAGCAGCACCGCGGGCCAGCCATCGCGGGGCCCCAGGTCGTTGAGCTCCCAGATGCGCAGGACCTGGGCCGGGTCGTCGCCGTAGCGCACGCCGGGCCAGGAGAGCACGTCGAAGCTGCCCAGGGTGGCCTGCAGGCGGCGCCGGAGCGCGTTGGCCCGCTGGACCGCCGGGAGGGCGGCGGGCACCCGGACGAGGGGGTTCTGCACGAGGCTCCCGGGTCCCCGACGGCTCAGGGAGAGGCCGGGGCCAGGCGGCCGCCGATGGCGGTCCAGGCCCGGATCCCGCCCTCCAGCCGCGTGGCGTTGATCAGGCCGCGGTCGCGCAACAGCAGGGCGGCGCGTCCCGACTGCTCCCCGTCGTCGCAGGCGCACACGATCTCGTCGGCCTGGGCCAGCTCCTGCCAGCGCGCCTCCAGCTCCGCCAGTGGCAGGCACCGGGCGCCGGGCAGGCTGCCCAGGGCGGCGCGCTCCCGCACCCGCACGTCGACGATCACCACGTGCTCGCCCGCCTCGACGCGCTCCTTGAGCTCCTGGGCGCCGCAGTCCAGGGTGGCCAGCTCCGCGGCGGGGTCCACCGGCGCCGCTGGCGTCCCCCGCGGGGCCGGGCCGCGCGGCGGCGCCACGCCCGGCGCGGCCTGGGGGTGGCCCGCGGCGCTCGTCGCCTCGCGCCCCCTTCCCAGGCGGCTCCCCACCTTGCCGACCAGCCCGCGCAGCAGACCCATTCCTCGCACCTCCGTCGGGGGCCTAACCCCACCACGCGCGGGCGGGCCGAGCCGGATAGGCTGGCCGGCGCGCGGCGGAGCGGTGGCAGCCCGGACGGCCCCCTCTCCGGTCCCCCACCGCGCGGAGGCGAGATGCGGCCCTGGCCCCTGCTGATCCTGCTCCTGCACGGCCCGGCCTGGGCCGGCGAGGCGGGCGGGACCACCACGCCGGGGCTGCTCGACGAGCTGTGGGTCGACGCGGGCGGCCCCTACGTCGTGGACGCCGGCGCGTCGACCACCCTGGACGCCAGCGGCAGCCAGCTCGACGCCTGCGCCCGCGCCGAGTTTGCCTGGGACCTGGACGGGGACGGCCTGGTCGACACCGCGGCCACCTCCTCTCCCACCCAGACCTTCGACGCCACGGACCTGGACGGCCCGCAGGCCCGGCGCGTGCACGTCCAGGTCACCTGTTGGCTCATCGACGAGCTGGCCAGCATCGACGGGTCGGACGAGGCCGAGCTGACGGTCCACAACGTCCCCCCGGCCATCGGCCGCGTGGACCGCGAGTCGATCCCGCGCGAAGGGACCCCGTTCACGCTCGAGGTGATCTTCACCGACCCCGAGGCGGCCGACACCCACGAGATCTCGTGGGACCTGGGCGACGGCGGCACGGCCACGGGCCCGGTGATCTCTCACGCCTGGGTGCAGGACGGCCCCTATGACCTGACCGTCACGGTCACCGACGACGACGGCGACGCGGACAGCTTCCAGACCGTGGTCGAGGTGACCAACCTGCCGCCGATCCTGTCCGGCCAGCCCACGACCCAGGCCCAGGTCGACCAGCCCTGGTCCTTCACCCCGGTGGTCACCGACGCCGGGCTGGCCGACACCCACAGCTTCGCGGCCACCCTGCCGCCGGGCGCCCTGCTGGACGCGGAGACCGGCGCCCTCACCTGGACCCCCACCCTCGACGACCTGGGCGCCTGGGACCTCTCCCTCTCGGTCGAGGACGAGGCTGGGGACGGCGACACCATGCTGTGGACCCTCACCGTCAGCGAGGACCTGCCGACCGAGCCGGACACCGGCTCCGGCGGCGGCCGCCCCTTCGGCGACGGGCACGCCCGGCCGGACCCCTGGGAGGGGGTCTACACCATCGCCGGCGAGGGGTGCCGCTGCGCCGCCGGCGCGCCGGGCGCGACGGGCCTGGGGCTGCTCGCCCTGGTCACCCTGGCGGTGGGCCGGCGCCGGCGGAGCTGAGCGCGGCGCGGCGACGGCGGCCCGCCCTACTGCGCCTGGCCGCCGTCCTGGCCCGGGCGCACCGGCCGCTTGCCCTTGCCGATCTTGCCGACGGGGCGGCCCGCCTTGCCCCCCTTGCCCGCCTTTCCGACCGCGCCGGGCCGCGCGGCCTTGCCGCCCTTCTGCCCGTTGGCCGCCGGTGCGGAGGGCACCAGCTCCAGGCCGAAGTAGGTCGACGCCTCCCGCAGCACCTGCACCGGCTGCTCGGCGGTGACCAGCCGGGGCGCCTTGCCCGGAGTGGCCAGGATGAAGCCCGTCCCGGCCCCCGCCAGCACGGCGGGCACGTCCACGGCCTCGAACGGGAGGTCGGCGAAGGGCACCGACGCCGGCACCGCGGGGTCCACCTCGCGGACGAAGACACCCTGCTCCCGCAGGCGCTCCTGTACGGTGTCGGCGTCCCGGGCCGCGCCCAGCTCGCGCCCCAGGCCCACCGCCAGGATCACCCGCCAGGGCTGCAGCCCCAGCGCCACCTCGATCTCGCGGACGGCGTCTCCCTCCGCCCACTCGACCCGGTGCACCCCCCGGTCGGTGGCGACCAGCCAGGCGCCGTCCGCGGCGTCGGCGGGCAAGGTCCAGGACTGCGCCTGCCCGCCCAGGTCCGGCGCCAGGCCCGGCAGGTCCAGGCGGGCGCCCGGCGGCGCGGTCCACACCGAGACCGGCCACGGCGCGAGGGCGTCGCGCACGATGGTGGCGACCAACGGGCTCGCCGGCTCCGCCGGAGTCTCGGCGGCCGGCTCCGCCGGAGTCTCGGCGGCCGGCTCCGCCGGAGTCTCGGCGGCCGGCTCCGCCGGAGCCTGCGCCGGCGTGCCGCCGAGCTGCACGGCCGCGCCGGCCTCCGCCTGGACGTAGACCACCGCCGCCCAGCTCCAGGCGTGCGGCCAGGCCGCCTGCGTGGGCGTCGGGGCAGGCGCCGCGATCGGCGCGGGGGGGGCCGGGGCCTCGGCGCAGCCCGGCAGCCGGCTGCAGGCGGAGAGGAGCAGCAGGGCCAGGGGCAGGGTCACGGGCACCTCCGCGGGCCCTCGCGCGGGCCCGTCGGCAGCGGCATTACTGCGCCGACCGGTCGGGCGACAACCCACCTCGACGGGCCCGGGCCCAGCCGTTACGCGCCCGTCTTGCCCTCCCGCCGGCCCGCGGCCGGCGCCAAGAGCCCTGCCGCCGGCACCCCAGGCCGGCGCCCGAGGTGCGGATGTCCCAGTCCTCGACCGTCCCTTCGCCGGGCCCGGGTGGACCCCGGCCTGCCTCCAGCCCCCCCGGCGCGCTGCCCGGCCCCGTGCGCGAGGAGCTGGATCACCTGGCCCGCACCCAGCGCCACCTGGCCGAGAGCCCCGCTCGCCCGCTGGCCGAGGAGGGACCGCTGCTGGAGGAGATCGTGCGGATGCAGACCGACCTGCAGTCCGCGCGCACCGACGACAAGCCCGCCCTGCTCCAGCAGCTCGAGCACGCCCAGGCGCGCCTGGACCAGCTCCGCAAGGGCCGCCCGACCGACCACGTCGACCCCGACTCGCCCTACTTCGGCCACCTGGGCCTGGTGGAGGAGGGCCGCCGAAGCGACATCTTCATCGGGCGCGCCACCCGGCTGGGCGAGGGGCTGCGGATCGTCGACTGGCGCAACGCGCCCATCTCGCGGATGTTCTACCGCTACGACGAGGGCGACGAGTTTGAGGAGGAGATGAGCGGCCGGCTGCGGGCGGGCCGGGTGGTGGCCCGGCGGACCGTGCACATCGATCACGGCCGCCTGCTGCGCGTGGGCAGCTCGGAGGTGACCTGGCTGCACGGCGAGGACGGCTGGCAGCCGCTGCCGCCGCAGCGAGCCCGGCTGTCGGGTGGCGAGGGCGCCGCCCTGCGCGCCGGCCGGGCCGGCGAGACCACGCTGGGCGCCTCGGGGGGCCGGCTGCGCGCCGACAAGCACCTGCCCGACATCGCCGCCCTGATCGACCCCGAGCAGTTCGCGCTGATCACCGGCGAGGACAGCGGCGTGGTGGTCCTGCGCGGCTCGGCGGGCTCGGGCAAGACCACGGTGGCCCTGCACCGGATCGCCTACCTGGCCTGGAAGGACCCGCGGCGCTTCGCCCCGGGCCGGGTGCTGGTGGTGGTCTGGGGCAAGGGCATGCGCGACTACGTCAGCCACGTG
The DNA here is from genome assembly GCA_023150805.1 of Myxococcota bacterium. Taxonomy (GTDB): domain Bacteria; phylum Myxococcota_A; class UBA796; order UBA796; family UBA2385; genus UBA2385. The sequence continues at coordinate 9,248 of JAKLKF010000166.1, forward strand.
CTGCCGGCCCTGGGCGTGGAGGGCGTGCAGGTCACGACCTGGGAGGAGTGGTCGCGCCGGATGGTGCTGCGGACCTACGGCAACCTGCTGCCCCGCGTCTGGGCCGACGACACGCCCGAGCCGGTGGTGCGCATCAAGCTGCACCCGGCGGTGGCCGAGCTGCTGCAGGAGCAGGTGCGCCACCACAAGGGCCCGGCCACGGTGAACCAGGCGATCGAGGACTGGGCGGCCGTGCTGACGGATCGCGCGGCCCTGGCCCGGGCGATGGGCGCCGACATCAGCGAGGCGGCCCTGGACCGCGCCATGGCCTGGCTGCTGGAGCAGACCGCCGCGGTCGTGGCCGTCGCCCACGGGGAGGGGGGGGTCGACGCCCGCCTGGACCCCGAGGACGCCGCCCTGTTCCTGCGCCTGGCCCAGCTCCGCGCTGGCCCGCTCAAGGCCCAGGGACGCCAGGCCCTGGAGCATGCCCACGTCGTGCTGGACGAGGTGCAGGACTTCTCGCCGGTCGAGGTCCAGGTGCTGCTGGGCACGACCGACAAGCGGCGCTGCGTGACCCTGGCCGGCGACGTGCGGCAGCACATCAGCCAGGCCGCCGGCTTCAGCTCCTGGAGCGGCTTCCTGGACCGCATCGGCGTGCCCTCCAAGAGCCTGGCCACCTTGGAGGTCAGCTACCGCTCGACCCACCAGGTCACCAGCTTCGCGCTGGAGGTGCTGGGCGACGACCAGGAGCCGGTGCCCCGGACCCTGCGGGACGGCCCCCCGGTCGAGCTGTTCCAGTTCAGCGACCACGGCGCCGCGGTGGCCTTCCTGGCCCAGGAGCTGCGCCAGCTCGTCGCCCGGGAGCCGCTGGCCAACGTGGCCCTGCTCACGCCCGACCCGGAGCTGTCGCGGCTCTACGCCCGCGGCCTGGAGCAGGCCGAGGTCGAGGGCGTGCGCCTGGTCGAGGACCAGGCCTTCGCCTTCGCGCCGGGCATCGACGTGGTCGAGGCCGACCAGGTCAAGGGCCTGGAGTTCGACTACGTCGTCGTCATCGACGCCAGCGCCCGGTGGTGGCCCGACACCGCCCACCACCGCCGGCTGATGCACGTGGCGGCCACGCGCGCGGTACACCAGCTCTGGCTGACCTGCGTCGGCAGCCCCTCGTCCATCCTCCCGGCGGCCCACCATGGCTGACCCCTCCCCTGCCCTCTCCCCCCTGGCCGCGCGGACCCGCGACCGGCTGCGCCAGGGCGCCCTGGCCGAGCTGGTCACCCTGGTGGTCGACGACCTGCTGGCCCGCCCGGTCCACGGGCTGCTCGACCCGGACTTCGTCGCCGACCAGGTGATGGCCGCGCTGGAGACCGCCAGCGAGGGGGCCCGCACCGAGGCCTGGCTGCGCGAGCGCATCCAGGGGCTGCGCGAGCGGGTGCCCCAGGGCACCTTGGCGGAGCGGGCCCCCGACGAGGTGGTCGTGCCCCTGCGCCAGGCGCTGGGCCGGCCGATCGTCTGGGACCGCGACCTGGTCGGCCGCCTGGTGGACCACGAGGCGATCCGCAGCGTCTTCCGCGACGTGCTGGCCGACGCGCTGCGCGGCTACGCCCAGAAGCTGGCCCAGCTCGGGCGGGACAACCCGGTCACCCAGACGGCGCGCAGCCTGGGCATCGGCGGCCGCGAGGGGCACCGCGGCCTGGGGGCGGGCCTGGGCCGGCTGAAGACCCTGGGCGAGGGCCTGGCCAAGGGACTCTCCGCCGAGCTGGAGCACCAGGCCGAGGGGCGGGTCAAGGAGTTCGTCGACCAGGCGATGAGCGCCGTGATGCAGCAGGTGGCCGACCACCTCTGCGACCCGGCCTACGCCGAGACCTACGGCCGCTACCGGGTCCACGTCGTGGACACCCTGCTGCGCACGGAGCTGCCGCTGCTGGCCGGCGAGGTCGACAAGATCGACCCCGAGCAGCTCGTCGCCACCGGCGCGGCCATCGCGCGCGCGCTGGCCCACCGCGAGGGCTTCCGCGAGGACGTCGCCAGCGGCGTGCGCGCGGCCCTGCGTGAGGCCGGTGACCGCAGCCTGCGCAGCTTCCTGTCCGAGGCTGGCATCGACGAGGCCCAGTGGCGGCGCGGCATCGAGGAGCAGGTGGTCGCGCGCGGCGCCGAGCTGGTGGAGACCGAGGCCTTCGGCACCTGGCTGGAGCGGCTGCTGGCCGAGTGACCCGGCCCGCGGGGGATCCGCCGCCGCGGCAGCGGGGTACAGCACCGCCCCCCGCAGACCGCCCAAGGCGGCGCAAGGTGCCCATTGGCCAACCGCCTCGCCCAGCAGACCAGCCCCTACCTCCTCCAACACCAGCACAACCCGGTCGACTGGTACCCCTGGGGCCCCGAGGCCCTGGAGACGGCGGCGCGCCTGGATCGGCCCATCCTGCTGTCCATCGGCTACAGCGCCTGCCACTGGTGCCACGTCATGGAGCGGGAGAGCTTCGAGGACCCGGCCACCGCCGCCCACATGAACGCGCACTTCGTCAACGTGAAGGTCGACCGCGAGGAGCGGCCGGACCTGGACGAGCTGTACATGCGCGCGCTGCAGGCCTTCACCGGCGGGCACGGCGGCTGGCCGATGACGGTCTTCCTGACCCCCCAGGGCTCCCCCTTCTTCTGCGGTACCTACTTCCCGCCGACGCCGCGGCAGGGCATGCCCTCCTTCCGGCAGGTGATGGACCACGCCCGCCGCCTGTACCACGACGGCAAGGCGGACCTGGCCGAGGTCACCTCGGAGATGCGCCGCTACCTGGACGCCAGCGGGCGCCTGCCGGGGCCCGCGCCCGAGGTGGGCAACGACTGGCTGGAGCGGGTCGCCCGCGCGGCGGCGGCCGAGCATGACCCGGCGCGGGGTGGATTTGGCCAGGCGCCCAAGTTTCCCCCCCACGGCACCCTGGCCGTCCTGCTGGCCCACCACCACCGCACCGGCGACCGGCAGAGCCTGGCCATGGCCACGGGCACGCTGGACGCCATGGCCCGCGGCGGCATGTACGACCAGCTCGGCGGCGGCTTCGCCCGGTACTCGGTCGACGACGCCTGGCGCGTGCCGCACTTCGAGAAGATGCTGTACGACAACGCCCAGCTGCTGGCGGTGTACACCGACGCCTGGGTGCTGACGGGCAAGCCGCTGTACGAGCGGGTCGTGCGCGAGACCGTGGACTTCCTGCTGCGGGAGCTGCGGGATCCGCGCGGGGGCTTCTGGTCGGCGCTCGACGCCGACAGCGAGGGGGTCGAGGGCCGGTACTACGCCTGGACGCCGGCCCAGGTGGCCACCGCCCTCCAGGACACGCCGGTCGCAGACCGGGCCGCCCAGGTGTGCGCGCTGCTCGGGGTGACCGAGGAGGGCACCTTCGAGCACGGAAGCAGCGTCCTGCGCCTGGAGCGTCCCCTGGACACCCTGCCGGGAGACCAGCAGGCGTTGCTGCGGCAGGCCCTGCCCGCGCTGGCCCGGGCCCGCGACCTGCGGACCCGCCCCGGCACCGACGACAAGGTGATCACCGCCTGGAACGCCCTGGCGATCTCGGCGCTGGCGCGCGCGGCGGCGGCCTTCGACGAGGAGCCCTGGTTCGAGGCGGCGGCGACCGCGGCGGCCTTCCTGCTGGAGCAGGTCACCGTCGACGGGCGCCTGATGCGGACCTGGAAGGCCTCCGCCGACGGCGGCCGCGCGCACCTGCCGGCCTACGCCGACGACCACGCCTTCCTGGTCCAGGCCCTGGTCGACCTGTACCAGGCCAACTTCGACGAGAGCTGGCTGCGCGACGCCAACCGCCTGTGCGACCGGATGCTGGCGCTGTTCTGGGACGACGACGCCGGCGGCCTGTTCTACACGGGCCACGACGCCGAGCCGCTGGTCAGCCGCAGCAAGCACATGATGGGCGGCGCCGAGCCGGCCGCCAACGGCGTCGCGGCCCTGGCGATGCTGCGCCTGGCGGCCCTGTCCGATCGGCCGGAGCTGCGCGACCGGGCCGAGCTGGTCGTGCGCTGCTACCGACCGCTGCTGGAGCAGGCGCCTCGGGCCCTGGGCGCGGAGGCGCTCGCGGCGGCCTGGCTGGCGGGGCCCAGCCTGGAGATCGGGCTGGTGGGCCCCTTCCACCGCCAGGACACGGTGGCCCTGCTCGACGTCGTGCGGCGACGCTTCCTGCCCTTCTCCGTGGTGGCGGTGGTCGAGCCGGGC
>JAKLKF010000167.1 GCA_023150805.1 Myxococcota bacterium
CACCGCCGCCACGCCCGCCGCGGACACCGCGCCGAGGCCGGCCTCGGCAGCCGGCGCCACGTCCGGGGCCAGGCCGGCGGCATCGGCCCCCTCCAGCGCGGTGTCCGCCGCGCCGCTGCGCAGCGCCGTGTCCGCCGCGCCGCTGCGCAGCGCCGTGGTCACCTCGGCCGCGCGGGCCTCGGCCTCGAGCTCGTGCGGGTCGGTGGGCGAGGAGACGTCCAGCTCGCCGCCGCGGCCCGAGGGCAGGCGCCCCTCCTGGTGCTGGACGACGTGGGTCAGCTCGTGCGCCAGCAGGTGCTGGCCCTGGGGCGAGCCGGGGTCGAAGGCGCCCCGGTTGAAGTAGATGTCGGTGCCCACGGTGAAGGCGTGGGCGTGGATCGCCTGGCTGGCCTGGGCCGCGGCGACGTCGGTGTGCACGCGCACGTCGGAGAAGTCGGCGCCACCAAAGGCCGCGCCCAGCCGCGCCGACAGGGCGCCCGGCAGGGGGCTGCCCCCGCGGGCGAGGGCGGCGCCGACCTGGTCCTGGGCCTGGGGATCGAAGACCTCGCCCTGGGCCCGGCGGGCGACGGCGACGGCCGGGGCCGGGGCGGCCCCGTCGCCGGCCGGGGCGGCGGCGCCCGGAGCGCCCGCGCCGGCCAGGAAGCCCAGGACCGCGCTGTTGGAGAAGAGCCCGGCCGTGTCGTCGGCCACGGCGACGCCGGCGGCGCCCAGGGTCATGGCGCCCTCGATCACCTGGCCCGGGCCGGTCTCGCGGCCGGCCAGCGCGCCCTGGAGCATGGCGTTGCCGAAGACGCCGTGCAGCGAGGCGGAGAGGGCGGCGTGCGCCTCTTCCGCGGGGGCGGCGCGGCCGGTGGCGACCCGCCGGTCCTGGACCTGCTGGACCTGGACCTGCTCCTGGGCTTCGCCCTGGCGGTCGACCTGGGGCGGGGCCTGCTCCTGGGCGGACGCGCGGCGGTACTCACGCTGCCGACCGAGGTCGGAGGAGCGGTTCGCGGAGGGGCGGGGAAGGGCCATGTCGACACTCCGGGGCCGGCCGAGCGTACCAGACGGACGGGCCGGGCTCCACCGCCGCGGACGTGCTTTCACACGCGCACGGGCAGGGCGGCGCGGGCGGCGGGGACGCGCTACGCAAGCGGCGCGCGCGCACGGCCAAGGCCCCCGGCCGGGTCGCGCGTCAGCGGTCCCGTCATGCCCTCGTCGAGGTGGATCATCTTCCGACGCCTCTCCCTGGTGCTCCTGGTCGGCGTGGGCGTCGCCTGGGCCGCCCGCAAGGCGAAGACCGAGCCCGAGGTCGCGGCCCCGCCGCCCGCGCCCGAGTCCGTCGCGACGCCCGCCCTGCCGGTCGCCGCCCCGCTCTTCCCCGGCAGCCTGCCGCTGGCCGAGCAGGCGGTGCCCGACGGGATCCCCTCGCTCTCGGCCCAGGCCTGCAACGCCTGCCACGGCGCGGTGCACGACGCCTGGGCCGGCAGCGCCCACGCCCGCGCCTGGAACGACGCGGCCTTCCGCGCCGCCCTGGCCCGGGTGGGCGAGACGACGGCCTGCACGGGCTGCCACCTGCCGCTGGCGAACCAGCACCCGCGGCTGGCCGCCGGCTACGTCCAGGGCGACCCCTCGCGCCCCGACATGCAGCCCAACGCCGGCTGGGACCCGACCCTGATGTCCGAGGGCGTGACCTGCGCCGCCTGCCACGTGCGCGACGGCAAGGTGCTGGTCGCGCGGCCGGACGCCCGGGGCGGGCCGCACCCGATCGCGTACAGCGAGGAGCTGGGCAAGAGCGAGCTGTGCGCCACCTGCCACCAGCTCTCCTGGCCCGAGGGCGACCGCCCCTTCTACGACACCTGGGGCGAGTGGCAGCAGAGCGCCTACGCCCAGGCCGGCGTCGGCTGCGTCGACTGCCACATGCCCCAGGTGCCGGCCGCTTCCTCGGGGACCCGCTTCGCCGCCGTGGCCGACCACGGGCTGCCCGCCGACCCGGCCCGCGCCCTGTCGATCCACGTGCGGACCGGCGCGCCGGAGATCCAGCGCGGCAGCCCCTTCGCGGTCACGGTGAAGCTGCAGAACACCGGCGCCGGCCACCACCTGCCGACGGGCTCGCCCTTCCAGGCCTGGCGGGTGGTGGTGCTGGTGCGCGACGTCGACGGCAAGGTGGCCAGCGACGTGCACAAGGTCGACCTGCAGAGACAGGTCGAGACGGCGCCGCCCTGGCGCACGCTGTCGGACAACCGGCTGGCGGCGGGGGCCGAGCTGCTCCTGGAGCACAGCTTCACCGTGGATCAGCGCAAGAAGGCGGGCCGCGGCACCCTGGAGGTCGCGGTCTACCCCCTGGACGCGGCCGCCCTGGCCGACCCGAAGTGGACCCCCGACAAGGCCGGCCCCCCGCGGGTCCGGCAGCAGATCCCCCTCCCCATCCTGTAGGCTACCCGCACCTCGGTCCCACCTGGGGCAGTCCGAGGCTGCCGCTCCCCTGCCCCACCGCCCCTCGCGGGCCCGCGTGCCGTCCGTGATCCGCTACTCCGCCTTCACCGACACCGGCCGGCGCCGGAAGAGCAACGAGGACGCCCTGCTGGCCGACGTCGACAACGGCGTCTTCGTCGTCGCCGACGGCGTGGGCGGGCGCGCCGCCGGCGAGGTCGCCTCCAGCATCACCATCGACACCTTCCAGCAGGCCGCCCCCGAGCTGGCCGCGGTCGTCCGCGCCTACGCGGCCCGGCCGGAGTGGTCGACGCGCAACGCCGTGCTGGAGCTGCTGGACAGCGTGTGCCAGAACGCCAGCCGCCGGGTCTACGACGAGGCCGAGGCGCACGCCCGTCGCGGGATGACGACGACGCTGGTGGCCGCGGTGGTCGGCGGCGGCTCCTGCTTCCTGGCCCACGTGGGCGACTCGCGGGCCTACCTGGTGCGCGACGGGCTGATCCGGCAGCTCACCGAGGACCACTCGATGGTCAACGAGCTGGTCCGCAGCGGGCAGATGAGCCGCGACCAGGCGCTGCGCAGCCGCTACCGCAACGTGATCACGCGGGCGATCGGCCTGTACCCGACGGTCCAGGCCGACCTGATGTCGCTGGAGATCCTGCCGGGCGACCGGGTGCTGCTGTCCAGCGACGGGCTGTCCGACATGGTGGAGATGGGTCGGATCGAGGCGGTGACGGCCGAGGACGACATCGAGACGGCCGGCCGGCGGCTGATCGAGGAGGCCCTGGACGGCGGCGGCCACGACAACGTGACCGTGGTGATGGTCGAGCCCGAGGCCACGCCGCAGACCGAGGCGGCGCGCGCCCGGGCTCGCATCATGGAGACCCTCTTCCTGTTCGAGGGCATGCCCTTCCACGTGCGCCTGCGCGTCTCCCGCATCTGCGAGGAGCTGTTCTTCACGCCGGGGCAGGTGCTGGTCCGCGAGGGCGAGGCGGGCGACAGCATGTTCGCCATCGTCCAGGGCCAGGTGAAGGTCAAGAAGGGCGAGGTCGAGCTGGCCACGCTGCACAGCGGCGAGCACTTCGGCGAGCTGGCCCTGGTGGAGCCGGTGCAGCCCCGCACGGCCACGGTCGAGGGGGCGGCCTTCGGGTCCGCCATCGTGGTGCGCCGCAAGCTGCTGACCGAGTTCTGCCAGCGCGAGCCCGAGGTGGGCAGCCAGATCCTCTGGCGCCTGCTGGCCACCCTGGGGGTGCGCCTGCAGCAGACGAACGCCCTGGCGGCGAAGCGCCTGAGCGGCCACGCCGACGAGCCGGCCTGAACCCGTGCAGATCCGCTGCGCCATCAGCCCGGACGCCGACGACCTGTTCATGTTCCGGGCCATCGAGCTGGGCCTGGTCGACACCCTGGGGCTGGACTTCGCGCTGACGACCGCCGACACGGACGCGCTCAACCGGCTGGCGACGGGCCAGGTGCAGACCGAGGTCAACGCGGTCAGCGTGGCCTGGTACCCGCACCTGGCCGCCCGCTGGCAGATGCTGCCGCACGGCGGCTCGGTCGGACGGGGCTACGGCCCGGTGCTGGTGGCACCCCGGCCGATGGCGCTGGCGGAGCTGGCCGGGCGGCGGGTCGCGGTGCCGGGCCTGACGACGACGGCGCGGCTGGTGCTGGGGCTGGCGCTGGACTTCGAGCCGGTGGTCGTGCCGATCGTGCCGCCGGAGCGGGTCTTCCAGGCGCTCGCCCAGGGGCAGGTCGACGCCGCCCTGCTGATCCACGAGGGGCGCCTGACCTTCGCCGAGCACGGCCTGCACCTGGTGCTGGACATCGGCCGGTGGTGGAAGGACGAGACGGGCCTGCCACTGCCGCTGGGGGGCAACGTGATCCGCCGGGACCTGGGGCCCGAGCTGATCGCACGCGCCTCGGCCGTCATCCGCGCCAGCATCCGCCACGGCCTGGAGCACCGCGACGAGGCCATCGCGTGGCTGCTGGCCCGCGGCGGCCTGCTGCGCACGGCGGCGCAGGTCGACCACTACCTGTCGCTGTACGCCAACCAGGACACCCTGGACTACGGCCCGGATGGCCGCCGCGGGATGGACGAGCTGCTGCGCCGGGGGGCGGCGCGCGGCCTGCTGCCGGCGGTCGGGCCGGTCGACTGGGCGCCCTGACCCCGCCCGCGCCGGGGCACCTCAGAAGGTCAGGCTGGCGCCCGCGCCCAGGCCCCCGATGCGCTGGCTGTCGTCGCCGGGGTTGAAGCGCACGTACTGGCCGAAGACCTGCAGCCGGCCGACCTCGAAGCCCAGGCGCCACTCGTTCTCGGTGAGCCGCGCCTCCAGGGGCCCGCGGAAGCCGTCGGCGTGCCGGTAGCGGCCGCGCACCGGGCCGACGTTCAGGCCCAGGCCCAGCTCGACGCCGGCGGTGGGGTCCACCGCGCTGGCGCCCAGCGGCGCCCAGGAGCCCGTGGTGCCCAGGAAGATCCCGCCGGTCACGTCGATGGTCTCGGAGCCGCCGAACAGGTCCAGGCCGACGGTGCCGCGGCCGATCCAGTGGCCGCCGACGGCGCCGCGCCCCTCCAGCGCCAGGAAGGCGGGGCCGCCCGCGTCCAGGCGCCCGGCCAGGCCCAGGCCGACCCCGGGGCCGTCTCCCACGACCTGCTGGCCATAGGCCTCGACGGTGACGTCGGTCTCGGCGCGGGCGGCGGGGCTGAGCAGGGCGGCGGCGAGGGCGAGGACAGCGGCGAGCATGGCGTCTCCGGGGAGCGAGGGTCCTGGCGAGGGGTTCACGTCGCCTTGGACACCGCCCGGTCGGAGGGGCGCTACCGGTCCTCACTCCACGGTGAGCTGGCCCGCGTCGTCGGGGTCGTAGCCGTCGCCCGAGCCGGCGCCGCCGCAGCCGTTGGCGTCGGCCTCGGCCAGGTCGCAGTACAGCCAGCTCCGCCCGCCGTCGGCGCTGACGCGCCCCGCGTAGTCGTAGCGGCCCGCGGTCGAGGGCAGGGCGAAGCTTCCGGCGTACTCGTCGTTGGCCAGGTCGCCGGGGGTCAGGCCGTCCTTGTCCGAGGACCAGGCCGCGACGCTCCAGTCCCAGGTCCCGCCGGAGGGATCGCTGCCATCGGCGCCCACGCCCACCTGGACCGACAGGCCCGAGCCCGCGCCGACCCCCTCCGTCACGCTCTCCTCGTAGACCCAGAGGTAGACGGTCTCCGAGGTCGCACCCGCCGCGCCGGTCAGCTCGCAGGGCCACTGCAGGTGGCAGTAGTCGACCGCCTCGCCGGTGCCGCCGTCCCCTCCCCCGCCGTCGCCGGTGCCGCCGTCGCCCGTGCCGCCGTCGCCCGTGCCGCCGTCGCCGGTGCCGCCGTCGCCGGTGCCGCCGTCGCCGGTGCCGCCGTCGCCCGTGCCGCCTGCGTCCCAGCCGCCTCCGCCGTCGCCGCCGTCGCCCCCGCCGTCGCCCCCGCCGTCCGCGCCGCCGTCGGCCCCCCCGTCGACCGCGCCCCCGTCGGTGGTGGCGGTGTCGTCCAGGTCGAGGGGGCGGAACTCCCCGTTGCAGGCGAGCAGGCCGGTGGCCAGCAGCAGGGCCGGGGAAGGTCGGGGCATGGGCTCCTCCAGGCGGGCCAGCGTAGCCGACCCGCGGCCTACCGGATCCGCGCTCCCGTGCCGCGGTCGAAGCGGTACTCGCGGCGCAGGCGCACGGCGGCGGGGCCGGGCGACGGGGGCGCGCCCTCGACCCGCGCGACCAGCGCCTCGCCGGCCAGGTCCAGGTGCACGTAGCTCTCGAAGCCCATGGTCTCGACGACGTCGATCCGCGCGGGCAGCGCGCCGGGGGTCCCCGCGCCCGCCGCCCCCCCGGAGGCCGCGGGCAGCAGCTCGACGTCGTGCGGCCGGACGCCGACGACGGCCTGCGGGTCGCGGCCCTCGAGAAAGCTCATCGAGGGCGAGCCGATGAAGCCGGCGACGAAGCGGTTGGCCGGGTCGTCGTACAGCTCGGCGGGGCTGCCGACCTGCTGGAGGTGGCCGCCGTTGAGCACGGCGATCCGGTCGGCCAGGGTCATCGCCTCGACCTGGTCGTGGGTGACGTAGATCATGGTGGTGCCCAGCTCGGCGTGCAGGCGCTTGAGCTCGACCCGGAGCTGGGCGCGCAGGCGGGCGTCGAGGTTGGACAGCGGCTCGTCGAAGAGGAAGACCTGGGGACGGCGCACGATGGCCCGGCCCATGGCGACGCGCTGGCGCTGGCCGCCGGACAGCTCCTTGGGGAAGCGGTCGAGCAGGGCGCCCAGGTCGAGCATGCGCGCCGCCTCCTGCACGGCGGCGTCGATCTCGGCCTGGGGCCGCTTCTTGAGCGTGAGCGCGAAGGCCATGTTCTGCCGCACGGTCATGTGCGGGTAGAGCGCGTAGCTCTGGAAGACCATGGCGACGTCGCGGTCGCGGGGCGGGACCCGGGTCACGTCGCGGCCGCCGATCGAGAGGCTGCCGCCGCTGACCTCCTCCAGGCCGGCGATGCACCGCAGCAGGGTGGACTTGCCGCAGCCCGAGGGGCCGACCAGGACGAGGAACTCGCCGTCCCGGATGTCGAGGTCGACGCGGTGGAGCACCTGCACCGCGCCGTAGCGCTTGTGGACGCCTTGGAGGCTGAGGTCGGCCATGGGGCGGCACCGTAGCAGCCGCGGGCCCCGCCGGGCAGGGGCTCAGGGGGGGCCGATCCTCCTTCGTCGCACCTCGTCGAGCAGGCCGTGGCGCTTGAGGAACTTGTTGAGCGCGGGCGCGTTCCAGCCCAGCTCCTCGGCGGCGCCCTTCTGCGTCCAGTCGTGGCGCCGCAGGACGCTGAGCACGTGGCGGATCACGACCGCGTCGACCTTGGCGCCCGCCTCCACGTCGACCGACGCGATGGGCGGCACGCGCTCCTCCTGCAGGCGCAGGGTCTCCAGGTCGTCGGCGGCGAGCTTGCGCCCGCGGCTGGTGGCGAGGTGGACGAGGCGGTCGGCGAAGGCGTCGAGCTCGCGCAGGTTGCCCGGCCAGGGCGCGTGGGTGACCCGGAACAGGGCGGGGGTCTCCAGCAGCTCCTCGGGGGCGGGGGCATCGCGCGCCTCCAGCATCCGCGCCAGGTAGCGGTAGACGACCTCCTCGCCGCGCTCGGACAGCGGCGGCAGGTGCAGGTGGACCCGGCTCATCCGGAACCACAGGTCGCTGCGGAAGGTGTCGAAGGCCCGCCCCTCGCTGACGTCCTGGTTGGTGCCCAGCAGGATGTGCAGGGGCCGGGAGAGGGGCTCGGCCGAGCCGGTCAGGCCGCCGAAGCTGCGGGGCAGGTCCAGCAGGGGCAGGAGGATCTGCTGGCCGGACTCGTCGAGGTTCTGGACCTCGTCGAGGAAGAGGGCCTTGCGCTCGCGCAGGCAGCGCGTGATCGCCCCCTCGCGATCCGTGGCGCCCGTGAACTCGCCGCGGCGGCTGCCCATGAGCTGGGTGATCAGCATCTGCGGGTCGGCCTTGCGCAGGACCACGACCTCGACGCCGGTGCAGCCGAGCACCTCCTGGGCCATGCGCCGCGCGAGGACGGACTTGCCGGCGCCGGTGGGTCCGGTGATCAGCACGTTGGCCTCGCGCCCGGCGTCGACCATCTCGAGGGCCTCGGAGAGCTGGCGCTGGTGGGCGGGGTTGGAGACCAGCACCCCCAGGACCTCGGTGGGCTCGTGCAGCTCGTGGCCGGTCTCCCCGCGCATCAGCGGGATCATCCGCCCCACCGCGCGCGCCAGCCGGCGCAGCAAGGTCACGTCGGCCTCGCCAAAGCGGTTGGCCCGGTACATGTCGTCGACGTAGAGCGCGCCCACGGCGCGGTCGCCGCGCGGGATGGCGACGGCCAGCAGGCTCTTGAGCTCGAAGGTCTGGACGGTCTGGCTGCTCTCCCGGAGCTCGACGTCGGCGAAGGCGTCGCCGGACAGCCAGACGTCGTCGGGGTGCTGGACGCGGAGCATGACCTCGCGGCCGATGCCGGCGGCCTGGGCGCCCGACAGCTCGGTGTAGCCGAGCTGGTGCCCCAGGCCGGGCACCCGCAGCATGATCAGCACCCGGTGCGCGCCCAGCGCCTCGCGCACCAGGCGCGCCAGGGCCTGGGGGAAGGCCTGCGGGTCGTCCATGGCCTCGGTGAGCGCGACGATGCCGTCGAGGTTGGCGCCCGGCCCGTCGAGGATCCGCTCGCGCAGGCGCACCGCGCGCTCGGAGGCGGGACCGCGCAGGTGGCGGGCCGCGGCGACCAGGGCCTCGCGGCGGGCGGGGAAGCCGTCGGGGTCGAGGTCCTCGCCGGCCCAGGCGAGCAGGACCTGGCCGGTGACCGTCTGGAGGCCCTCGGGCTCGTCCGGGGAGAGGGCGGCGCGCGCGGCGGACAGGTGGCGGCGGCCGAGCGCCAGGTGGGCGCGGCCGCGCAGGGCCTGGGCGTGGGCGCCGAAGGCGATCTCTCGCGTCCGATCGGGGCCGTCGGGCAGGGCGGCGAGGGCCTCGGCGGGGCGGTCCAGCTCGAGCAGGGCCCAGGCCCGGAGGTGCTCCCGCTGGGCCAGGCCGTCGGGGGTGACCCGGGCGACCGGGGCCGCGTCCAGCACCTCGAGGGCCCGGTCGGGCTCGCCGTCGAGCAGGCAGAGCCAGGCGTGGTTCAGGGCACCGCGCAGGTGGACCTCGGGCAGGGAGACGCCGCGCACCAGCCGGTCGTACTCGGCCAGGTGGGCGCGGGCGTCGGGCAGCCTGCCGGCCCGGAGGTCGATGCGGGCCAGGTTGTGCAGGACCTGGGCGGTGAGCAGGTGCTCGTGGGCGCGGCGGGCGATGAGCAGCGCCTGCTCCAGGGTGCGGCGGGCCTCGGCGGGGCGCTGCCGGCGCACCAGGAACTCCGCGAGGTTGACCCGGTAGCCGATGGCCGGCCGGGGGAAGCCCTCGCGGTCGGTGTGCCGGACCGCGGCCAGGAGGTGGCGGTGGGCGGCGTCCAGGTCGCCCCGGGCCTCGGCCAGCCGGCCCAGGGGGCCCCGCAGCGCCTCGCCGCCGACGTCCGGGTGGGCCGCGACCCAGGCCTCCAGCTCGTCGGCGCCGGGGGTGGACAGCCCCCCCTTCAGCCGGGAGTCCAGCCAGAGGGCCTGGACCAGGCGGGCGTCCGCGTCGTCGCGGCCCGACGGCAGCGCGAGGAGCTGCTCGACGCGGGCGCCGAGGTCGTCGAGCTCCCGCAGGACCAGGCTGCAACGGGCGCGCTCGAGCAGCGCCTCCCGCGGCGGCATCCGGTGGCCGTGCTCCTCGAGGATCTGCAGGGACTCCCGGGCCTGGCCGCAGCGGCGCAGCGCCGAGGCCCGCAGCAGCAGGTCGACGGGGTCGGGGTCGGGCACCCGGGCCAGGTCGGCCAGCGTGGCCTGCGCGTCGCCCATGCGCAGGTGCACCGCCGCCAGCAGGCGCCACGCGTCGACGTCCCCTCGCGCGGCCTGCAGCTCGCCCAGGTCGGCCAGCTCGGCCAGGCGGTCGGCCGGCAGCTCCAGGCGCGCGGGCAGCAGCGGGCCCAGCTCGACGGGCAGGTCCAGGCGGGCCCGGACCAGGCGACCCCACAGGGGGTCGGTGCCCGGGTCCTCCACCACCAACAGCAGGACCTCGCGCAGCGCCCGGTCCGCGGGCAGCGTCCGCCCGGGGCGGACGACGTGGAGCCGCCCGGCGGCGTCCCGGCGCGCCAGGCCGGCGGCCTCCAGGGCCGGCAGGTGGCTTTGGAGGTCCTGGGGCAGGCGGGCGAGCACCTCGGCGGTGGTGCCGTCGGGCAGCCCCGCCAGGGCCTCCCAGGCCGGCAGCAGCTCCGCGGGCAGCTCGATCGGCTCGGAGGACAGGGACCGCACCAGGGCGCCGGGCCAGCCGCCGGTGCGCGCCTCGAGCTGGGCCATGCGCCAGGCCACGGGCTGCCCGTAGAACTGCCCCATGGCCAGCACGCCGGCGGGCTCGAGGGGGGGCAGGTCGACGGCGACGGCGCCGGGGAGGGGCGAGGTGGCGGTCCACAGGCTGCGCACCCCGACGGGGGCCAGGCGCGCGAGCAGCGGGTCCAGGCGGGCCAGCACCTCGGCCGGGCGCCCCTCGCGCGCGCCCAGGACCACGACCAGCCCCACGCGCAGGGCGTGGGCGCCCGGATCGCCGTCGGGTCCGGACAGGCGCTCCAGCACGGGCGAGGGGTCCACCATCGAGGCCAGGTCCAGGCAGCGCAGGTCTCCGCGGCCGACGAGCTCGGCGACCAGGCGGCGGCGGCCGCTGCCGGGCGGGCCGACCACCACGACCTGCCCCGGGCGGCGCAGCGCGGCGGTCAGGCGCGCGAGATCCTCGTCCCGTCCGGCGAAGGGCGGCGCGCCGCGGGGCGGGGGCACGGGCACGCCCGCCTCGGCGAGGGCCGCGCGCAGCTCGGCCCCGTCGGCGGGGCGCTCGGTCACCGGGACCGCCAGCATCGCGGAGAGGAGCCGCCCGAGCGCGGCGGGCAGGTCGGGCCGCCGGGCCCGCAGCGGCACGACCGCCCCGCCGAGCACCGCCTGCCGCAGCGCGCCGCCGGCCACGTCCCCGTGGGGGCGCTCGCCGCAGAGCAGCTCGTAGAGCAGGGCGCCCAGGCTGTAGACGTCCGCGGCGGGCCCCGCGGCGTGGCCCTGCAGCACCTCCGGAGCGGCGTAGCCCAGCGTGCCGCCGGCCTCGCCCGGCCCGGCGTGCAGCGGGCGCGCCGTGCCCAGGTCGAGCACCGTCACGCCGGCCGGCCCCAGCAGCACGTTGCCCGGCTTGACGTCCAGGTGCAGCAGCCCGCAGCGGTGCAGGTACTCGACCACCTCGACCAGCCCGCCGAAGGCGGCGAGCCGGTCCTGCAAGGGGAGGTCGGCCAGGCCGCGCCCCAGCGGCTCGCCGTCGACCCATGCCATCGCGAAGCCGCTGACCGGACCCGAGGGGTCGAGCCCCGCGACCCCGTCCAGGCGGTCGACCAGGCCGACCAGGCCGGGGTGGTGCAGGGCGGCCAGCCGGTCGGCCTCGGCGCGGAGCAGGGTCGCCGCCGCGCTGTCCGCCGTCGCGAGCTTGAGCACGCGCGGCACGCCCAGCAGGCGGTCCTGGGCCGTGACGGTGACGCGGCCGGGCCCCTCGGCGAGGGTCGCCAGGCGTCGGTAGCGCGCACCGATGGCCGACATCATCGTGCTCCGGAGCCGGGAGGCCGCCGCGATTGCCTCCAGGCAAGCGATTGCCAGGGGAGATTTCCTCCGGGCAATCTCTAGCCCCTCGCCGCCGCGCGCGCAAACCCTCGATGACACCGACGGGCACGTGATCCTGGCGATCGAGACCCGGGGCGCCGCGAGTTGGCACGAGCGTTGCGAAGGAACCAAGCATCTTCTACCCGCTCTGGAGTCTCTCGACATGCCTTCTGCCCGCTCTGCCTTCGCGATCCCTTCTCTCTTCGCCGTCGCCCTCGGCTCGACGCCCGCCTTCGCCTGGGAGTGGGACGAGGAGCCCGAGCTGCGCCAGTGGCGCACCGCCACGCTGGACTGGGCCCAGGACATGGCCTGGGACCAGAACGGCGAGAGCTACACGCACGCCGAGCTCGAGGCCGACTTCGCGCCCCCGCCGCGCGAGGCCTGGTGCGTCGAGAACCCCGCGCCCACGCCCCAGGACTGCCAGACCCTGAACACGCGCGTCCGCACCTGGGTCCGCAGCTTCCTCTCGATCCCCGCGGGTGACCCCCTGCCGCCGGGCCTGCCCATCATGCCCGCCGAGTGTTCTTCGATTTGTGCTTCCTAGTCGCCGCGCCCCCCTGGAGTGGGTCCGCGTCTGCCCGGCCATGCAAGATCCGCCGAGGTACCGCCGCTCCAGGGGGGCTTCACCCCTCTGTTCCACCACCTTCCACACCTCTCTCCTGAAGCCATTGTCGAGTTCTTGAACGCCGCACCTTGCTTGTGGGCCTGGCCCCTTGCCCGGACCAGCCCCCCTGCCGCCGGCTGCCCCTGTCCCCAGGTGGCAGCCGGCGGTCTGCGGCGTCCGGCGATCACGGGGTCGGGGATCGCCGGGGCCACGCTCACGGGGGGTCGGCTTCGGCCGGCAGGACGCCCTCGGGGCCCACCCGGACCCGGAGCCGCCTTCGATGCTGGGGCAGCTCCGGCTCCACGTCGACGACGCAGCGCCCACCGTCGTCCTCGACCTGGACGTCGTAGCCGACCAGCACCTCGGCCAAGGTCGGGTCGACCTGTTGCCAGGGGCGACACACGCCCTCCTCGTCCCGGGCGCGGACGGCCAGCACCCGGGCCAGCCCGACGAGGGCGTCGGCCTCGGCCTGGTCGGCCTCGACCCGGGCGGCGGCCATTGTGGCCTCGCGCTCGGCGTCGGTGACGACCCCCGGCACGAGCGCGAGGCGCCGATCCAGCTCGGTGGGGAGCACGTCGGCGGGCACCACGGCCGTCGAGGTCGGCACGTTCAGCCGGAGCAGCCCCTCTTCGCCGCGCAGCGCCGGCTCGACCGGGAAGGACAGCAGGATGTCGGGCCCGTCCTCGGCGCGGTCGGACCAGACCAGGCCGCCGGTCCACCACGTGCGGTCGTAGACCGCGACGAGGGGCGCCTGGTCGGGGCGGAGCAGCACCTCTCCCACCAGCCGGCCGTCACCCTGGACCAGGCGGAAGGCGCCGCCCGCCCACGCGTCGCGGGCCTGGGCCAGGGTGGCGGCGGATCGGGTCGCGGCGTCGCGCAGGGCCGCGGCATCGACGCCGCCCTCGACCCGGTCCAGCCGCAGCTCCAGCTCGCCCTGGCGGGCGCCCAGGGGCAGCATCGCCTGTGCGCCCTGCAGGCGCATCGCGGCCTCGGCCTCGCCCAGCGCCGTCTGCAAGGGGAAGTACAGCCAGACCTGGCCCTCGGCCTCCTCGGCGACCTGGGCGGGCACCGGGCCGCCGGTGGAGAGGGCGGGTCCGTGGAGCTCGACGGTCGGCGACGAGGATCCGCAGCCCGTCCCGCCCGCCCGCACCAGCCCCAGGGTGTC
>JAKLKF010000168.1 GCA_023150805.1 Myxococcota bacterium
CACCGGGGACGTCGACGGCCCCGACCCCGCGCCCCGCCCAGCGCGCCGACCGGCCCGGCCGACCGGCCAGCGCGGCCGCCGCCCTAGGCGTCAACGAGGGGGTCGCCGTCCCCCAGGCCTGGGTGCGGCAGGGCCGGGTCGCGCCGGAGGGCGAGGTCGCCCTGCTGCAGGAGGACACGGAAGCCCTGCGCGGCCTCGGCGCCCGCCTGGTGCGCGCCAACACGGCGACCTACCCGTGGCTGTCCTGGTCGGCGTCGCGGCAGGATCCGGACACGATGCGGCGGGCCGACGCCTGGGTGTCGACGGTCCAGGAGGCCGGGCTCGAGCCGCTGGTGATGCTGGGGCCCTGGCCCGGCAACCAGACCTCGTCCTACACGGACACCTACGTGCCCGCCGACCTGGCCGCCTACCAGGCGTGGGTGGCGGGGATCGTCGAGCGCTACGACGGGGATGGCGTCGACGACATGCCGGGTCTACGGGCACCGGTCCGGTACTGGGAGGTCGACAATGAGCCCGACCTGCACAACAGCGCGGCGCCGCGCGACGGCGGCGGGCGGGTCGACCCCTCGCAGTTCCAGACGCCGGCCCAGTACGCGACGGTGCTGGTCGCCACCTCCGCTGCGATCAAGGGCGCGGACCCCCAGGCCGTCGTGCTGTCGGCCGGCATCTACCGCTCCCACCGCGCGCAGGGCCGCGACTGGCTGCAGCGGATGCTCGCCGAGCCCGGCGCGGCACAGGCCTTCGACGTGCTGAGCCTGCACCTGTACTTCCACGAGGACGGCCTGGAGTCCGTCGCCCAGGCGCTGGCGACCTGGCGCGCGACGACGCCGGACAAGCCCTTGTGGGTCACCGAGACCGGGGTGCCCTCGACCAACCGGGCGCCGCACGTCGACCAGGACTGGCAGGCCCGCATGGTGGCCGGCATCTACGGCGCGCTGCTGGCGGGGGGGGCCGACCGGATCCTGTGGCACACGCTGGCCGACCCGCCCCTCGGCGTGGGCCCGCGGGAGCAGTCTCCCTTCGCCAGCCACTCCCTGCTGCGCTCGTCGGCGCAGGGCGGACCTCCACAGGACAAGCCGGCCGGGGCGGTCTACCGCCGCCTGGCGGCGTGCCTGGACGGCGTCGACGTCGACGCGCTCGCCGAGGTCCCCGCCGAGGGTGGCCGCCTGCTGGACACCGGCCGGGGGTGGCTGGCCTTCTGGGGGCAGCCCCGCATGCCCGCCGGCGCCGCCCAGGTCACCGACCTCCGCACCGGGCAGGTCGGCCCCGCCGCCGCGACCGCGGTCGCTCCCGCCTGCGTCACCCGCACCCCCGCCCTATGATGCCCGCCATGACGCTCCTGCTGCCCCTGCTGGCGATCCTGCTCGGTCCCGTCGCCCAGGCCCAAGGCGGGGTCCCGCCGCTGGTCGACGACGCCGACCGCGCCGCCGCGGCCCGGATCGGGGCGATGCCCGACGGGGACCCCGTCTCCCGCCTGCTGATGCTGCTGGAGGCCCGCTCGCTGGACGAGGGGGGCCTCTTCGCCCTCGCCGAGCGCCACCCCGACATCGTCGAGCAGGCGGTGGTCGCGCGCTACAAGCGGGCCGTGACCTGGCTGCTGGCCATGCCCGACGCCGACCTGCACCGGGTCCGGCGCGGCGAGCAGGTCATCCGGGTGCGCGAGCTGTGGAACGAGCGGGAGCAGGAGCAGGCGGAGTCGCTGGGCACCTCCTTCGGCTTCAAGGAGAAGAAGCTGCTGGCGGTGCGGGCCGGCCCCTACGAGGGGCGGGTGTACCGCGTCGTGATCGACAGCAAGGGCAAGGGGCAGACGACCGACCGCGGCACGGTCGAGCTGTGCTGGCCGCCGACGCCCGAGCGGGACGAGACCTCGCGCGACACGCTGGCCAAGCACTTCGGCGCCCGCCCCTCCCGGATGGACCAGGGCAGCGGCTCGCTGCTGCCGCTGGAGGACGGCTCCTTCGAGGCCGACGGCACCCTGGGCACGACCTGGAGCCTGGAGGACGCCATCGTGTTGAGCGGGGTGCGCAGCCCGGTCAACGACGTCGAGATCGACGGCGGCACCTACCTGGACGGCCGGCGGGCGCTGCGGATCTACAACTCGGCCGAGACCCGGTTGTTCCAGGCGGCCACCCAGCGGGTCGAGATCGTGCCGGGGATGCGCATCCGGGCCCGCACGCACCACAAGACCGAGAACGTGCGGGCCGAGTACCAGCAGAACGAGTCGGACCTGTACCTGTCGATGACCTTCGAGGACATCTTCAAGAACCCGGTCGAGCCCCCGATCATCGCGCGGGGCCGCATCGCCACGCACACCTGGGAGCCCCTGGAGGTCACCGGCACCGCGCCGATGGATGCCGCCTACGTGCGGATCGCGCTGGTGGCCGGCCTGTCGGGCACCACCTGGTTCGACGGCACCTCCCTGACCCTGGAGTAGCCGCCCGTGCCGGTCTCCGTCCGCTACCCGGGGCGGGTCTGCCTGCTGGGCGAGCACAACGACTGGGCGGGAGGGGCGAGCCTGGCCGTGCCCCTCCCGCTGGCCCTGTCGGCCACGGCCGAGGCGACCGAGGGCGCGACCCTGGTCGTGGAGGCGGTCCTGGAGGGCGAGCTGCTCCACCGCACGCTCCCCGCGGGCGGCGAGGTGGCCCCCGACGGCGGCCCGCTCCGCTTCGCCGCGGCAGCAGCCGCCGCGCTGTGCGCCGGGGGCCTGGCCCTGCCGGGCGCGCGCCTGCGCCTGGAAGGCGACCTGCCGGCCGGCCGGGGCTTCTCCTCCTCCGCCGCCGCCACGCTGGCCAGCCTGGACGCCCTGGCGCGGCTGGCCGGGCACGTGCTGGAGGTCGAGCACCTCGTCGAGCTGGCCTACCACGTCGAGCACGACCTGCTCGGGGTCGCCTGCGGCCGGCTCGACCCGGTGGCCTGCGCCGCCGGCCAGCCGGTGCTGCTGCGGTGGCTCCCCGCCGGCGACGGCGAGCTGCGCCCCGCCATCCGCCCGATCGAGACCCGGGGGCGCTTCCACCTGGTCGCGGCCTGCTTCCCGCGCCCCCGCGACACGCCGGGGATCCTGCGGACGCTGCAAGGCGCCTGGGAGGGGGATCTCCGGGACGCGCTGCAGGCCGAGCGTGCCCGCGCCGCCCGCACCGCCCTGGTGGGCTTCGGCGACCTTGCCGCGACCGGCGCCCGCGCGCTGATGGCGGGCGACGCCGACACGCTGGGCGCCTGCATGCAACAGGCCCAGCGGCTGTACGAGGACGAGCTGGCCGACAGCTTCCCGGCGCTTCGAGCGCCCGCCCTGTGGCGCACCTGCGAGGAGCTGCAGGAGCACGGCGCCCTGGGGGCGAAGTTCAGCGGCGCGGGGGGCGACGGCAGCGTGATCGCGTTGATGGCGGACCCCCAGAGCGCGCGCGCGGCGGTGGACCTGCTGGAGGTGCGGGGCCTCGTGGCGTGGTACTGCCCCTTTGGCGAGGAGCCCCCATGATCATCCCCCTCTGCCTCGCGGCGGTCCTCTCTGCGGGCGAGGCCACGGCCCAGGACGTGCCGGCCCCCTCCCCTCCCCCGCTGCCCGATCCCTACACGCCCGAGGACCCGCCCGACTTCGGCTCCGACGTCGCCGTCGGCTACGCGCTCGGCGCGCTGCTGGGATCCTGGCCGGACGCCGGGCTGTGGGGCTCGGTCGTCGCCCGCACGGAGGCCTTCCTGGTGTCCCGGGACAGCCCGGGCCCGCGGCTGGGCCTGAGCCTGTGGGGCAGCGCGACGGTCGGCCCCCGCCAGCGCTTCACCGAGGACGACGGGCGGACCGACACCTTCTCGGCCGGCGGCTACGGCGTGATGACCGTGCTGCGCGGCGATCCGGCCGCCCGCGTCAGCCCTGTCGCGGGCCTGGGCTTCGGGCGCCTGGACCTGGTGGACTACCACCAGGGCCCGCTGGCCATCCCGACCCTGACCTTCGAGGGCGGCGCCCGCGCCAAGCTGGCCGGCCCCGCCTTCGTCGACGTCGCGGCCCGGGCCCACTGGGGCACCACGCGCAGCCCCACCGCCGAGAGCCTGCACGAGTGGTGGGGCGTGCAGGTGCTGCTGACCCCCGGCCTGCACCTGCGATGACGCTGCCCACGGGCGCGCCTGGTGACAGGACGGTGCGGGACGGACCTGTCCCAGCGGCTTAGCCTGCCAGCGTGAGCGACTTCCCTCCTGGCACCACGATCGGTCCGTACGTGGTCGATGCCGCCATCGGGAGCGGCGCCACCGCCCAGGTCTACCGGGCGCGGCGGGCTTCCGACGGGCTGGCCGTGGCGCTGAAGGTGGTGGGCAGCGCCGAGGAGGACGCGCGGCGACGCTTCGCGGGAGAGGTGGCGGCGCTGCGGCGCGTGAGCCACCCCGGCGTGGTCGAGGTGGTGGACGCCGGCGAGCACCAGGGGCGCGCCTGGCTGGCCATGGAGCTGGTCCAGGGCATGCCGCTGGACGACTGGATCGGGCGCCTGGCCGGGAACACCCGCCTGCGCCACGTGCTGCTGGCCGGCGTCGAGGTGGCCGAGGCGCTGGCGGCCGTGCACGACCAGCACCTGCTGCACCGCGACCTGAAGCCCGCCAACATCCTGGTGCTGCCGGACGGGCGGGTGAAGCTCGTGGACTTCGGCTTCGCGGGATCGGTGGACCGGCCCGACGACAGCGGCACGGCCGGCACCTTGCGCTACATGGCCCCCGAGCGCCTGGCCGGCACCGTCACCGACCAGCGCGCCGACCTGTTCAGCCTGGGGGTCGTCCTGTTCGAGCTGCTGGCGCGGCGCCCGCCCCACGTCGGCGGCGACCGCAACCGCCTGGTGCTGGCCCAGTGCACCGAGCCGGCGCCGTCGGTGGCCGAGTTCGCCCCCGAGGTGCCGCAGGCCGCCGCCGCCCTGATCGACCAGGTGCTGGCCAAGCCCGTGGACGAGCGGCCCCGCTCCGCCCGGGAGGTGGCGCAGGCGCTGCGGGCCGCGCTGGACGAGGGTCCGCGCCAGGTCCGGTGGCGCCCCGCCCTGCGCGGCAACCGCTTCGTCGGGCACAAGTCCCTGCTCTTGGACCTGGTGCAGCGGGCGCAGTCCGGACAGCCGCACACGGTGCTGCTGCACGGCCCGCGCGACGTGGGCCTCAGCCGCATCCTCCAGGAAGTCCAGGGGCGGCTGCTCGTCAAGGGCGGGCAGACCGTGCTGGTCAGCGGGGGCCCTCGCCTGCTCTTCCGGGTCCTCGACGGGCTGGCCGGCGCGCTGCGCCCTGCCGACCTCCGCCGCGCCCTGCTCGGGCGCGACCGCGACCTGCTGCTGGCGGCGTGGCCCGACCTGGGGCGGCCGACCGAAGACGTCGTCTCCCTGTCCCGCCCCCCGACGCCCCGCGACCTGGCCGAGGCCGTGCGCGGGGTGCTGGCGCGGGCGGCGGAGCGCGGCCCCCTGGCCGTGCTGATCGACGACGCGGACCAGGCCGACCCTCGCGACCTGGCCCTGCTGTCGGGCTGCGGGCTGCTGCTGCTGGCCAGCCACGAGCCTGCCCGCCTGGGCCAACCCGCCGACCGGATCCTGGTGCCGCCGCTGGATCGGGCCCAGCTCTCGACCCTCGCCGCGACCATGCTCGGGCCGGCCACGGGGCCACGCCTGGCCATGGAGCACGCCGAGCAGGTGGCCGGCCTGCCCGGGCGCCTGGTCGCCGTGGCCCGGGGCGAGCGGCACCCCGCCCGGCTCGACGCCCTCGCCGCCGACGACCACCGGGCCCGCCTGCGGCCCTGGCACAGCGCCGTCGAGCAGGCCGAGGCGGCCATCGTCGAGCGCTCGCCGGACGAGGCGCTGCAGGTGCTGGCGGAGGCGATGTCGGTGCCTCCGTCGCCGGACCTGGAGCACCGCGCGGCCCTGGTGCGGTCCCGCGCGGCGCTCCAGCGCGGTGAGGTCGAGAAGGCGCGGGAGCACGCCCGGACCGCCGCGCGGCTGGCCCCGACGGCGGTGGACCGCAGCGAGGCCCACCTGGCCCACGCCCGCGCCTCGCTGCGCGCCGAGGACCTGGAAGCGGTCATCGACCGGGGCCGGCAGGCCAGCCTCGCCGCCGACCGGCTGGGCGAGCCGGGCCTGGCGCTGCGCTGGCAGGTGCTCACCGCGCGGGCCTGCCTGCGGGCAGGGGGCCTGGCCGCGGCCGACGCCGTCCTGGGCCCGGCCCCGGCGGCCGAGCCTTCCGCCGACCCGGCGGCGGTGCTGGGCCTGGCCTGGACCCGCGCCGAGCTGGCGATCCACCGCTGCGACTGGCCGCTGGCTCGCACGCACCTGCTGCTGGCGCGCGAGCAGGTCCGGGACGGCCAGGGCCGACGGGTCCGCGCCGGCCTGCGGGCCGCGGTGGGGCACCTGTGGCTTCGGCGCGGCGAGGTGGACAAGGCCGTCGACCAGCTCGAGCGCGCGCACCAGGACCTCGCGCTGACGCAGGACGCCGAGGCGCTGGCCCAGGTGCTGGCCCACCTGGCCGAGGGGCGCCTGCTGGGCGGCGAGGTCGACGAGGCCGGGCGCCTGGCCGCGGACGCGGTGCGCACCGCCGAGCAGGCGCGCAGCGCCTTCGCCTCCTACGAGGCGATGCGCGTCGCCCTCCGCCAGGCGCGGGTGGCCGGAGACCTCGGCCGCATCGGCGAGCTGTGCGAGCGAGGGCAGGACCTGCTGATGCGGCGGCCCACCGACCCCTGGGGCGCCGCCTCCGCCGCGCAGCTCGCCCTGGGCCGGGCCGAGCTGGGAGACGACACCGGCTCGGATCGCTGGCTGCGGGTGGCCCTGGAGCTGGCGCCCGAGGATCCCTTCCACCGCCAGTCGGTCCGCCTGGCCCGGCTCGCCCTGGGGGCGCGGCGGCGCGAGCTGGACCCGGCGGCGGCGGCCAAGGTCGTGCAGTCCAGCAAGCACCTGGGGCTGGAGCACCTGGCCCGCCTCTCCGCCGCCTTCATGCTGCGGTGGACCGGCAGCGCCCAGGGGGACCCCGTCGGCACCCTGATCAAGCAGGCCCGGGCCAGCGGAGACCGCTACGCGGCGAGCTGGCTGGCCATCGCCAGCGAGGCCGATCCCACGGCTATCCGCAAGGCGCGGGGCCTGGGCTTCCTGGCCATGGTGGAGGATCGCCCGCTGCCCGCCTGAAGGCCGGCCCGCGCCCGCTCAGAAGCTGAAGCGGACCTCTTGCGAGCGGCCAGCGTCGACGCGCACGTCCTGCGAGCGCGAGCGGCCGGAGTCGATGGCCACCACCCGCACGTCGTGGCTGCCCGCGGGCAGCGCGAGCGCCGGCAGCGGCGTCTGGCCGACATAGGCGCCGTCGATGTAGACGCGGCTGGTCCGGGTCGCGCGGATCCGCAGCACGCCCTCGTCCTCTCCCGCGACGTCCGCCCCGGTGGGGATCGGCGCGTCCGCCCCGACCGCCGGCTCCGCCGCCGTGCCGGCCACCTCCGGCGTGGGCTCGGCCGCCGCCACGGGGGGCGCCTCCGGCGTCGCCGCGCCCCCCTCGACCGCCGCGCCGCCGCCGTCCTGCGCCGCCGGAGCCTCCGCTGCGGGAGTCACCGGCACCGGGGCCTCCTCCAGCGAGGCGCCGTCCATGGGCACCGGCTCGGCGGGCGGGCGCTCGCCCAGCCGCAGCAGCAGCCAGGTCACCAGCACCGCGATCACCGCGACCAGCGCGAAGGCGATGAGCCCCAGCCGGCCGCTGTCCTCCTCGGGGGGGGGGCCGCCGGGGTCCGGCAAGGACACGCCGCGGCGGGCCGGGTCGGGGCGCCGCTCGGACCAGTCCGGCGCGAGGCGGCTGGGGGCCGGCTCCTCCACCGGCGCGCCCAGGTCGAGCTCGGTGTCCTCCTGCGGGGCTGGCGTGGGGGGCTCGAGCCGGGGAGGCGGCAGCGAGGGCGGGACCGGCACGGCAGGCGGCGCGGAGGCGACCGGGGTCGGGCGTGGCGCCGACCCGCCGGCCTGGCCCAGGCGGGTGGGCGGCGCCTGGTCGCCGATCACGACCCGCGGGGCCGCCGGCGCGTCCTCGTCCTCGTCCTCGTCCTCGTCCCGGGCGCCGGGCTCGTCGTCCAGGATGTCCGACCCGTCGTCGTCCTCGCCCTCGTCCAGGGCGGGGCCCCGCACGAAGCCCACGGTCAGGCCCCGGGTCGGCGGTGGCCCCGTCACGAGGTCCCCGTGCAGCTCGGAGTCCATCGCCTCCAGCACCTCCTCCTCGTCGAAGGCGCCGACCGACAGGGGCTCCTCGGGCTCGTCGTCGACAGCCGGCTCGGGGCCGCGCACCGGAGGGGTGTCCAGCGGGTCCTCGAAGCGCAGGAAGCGGTCGAAGATCTGGTCGTGCACGACCACGGTGTCGGCGCGCACGTCGGAGGAGGAGACCGAGGCCGAGTCCTCGTCCATCACGCCCGCGTCCAGCGAGCCACGCGAGAAGCTGCCGCCGAAGGACATGGTGAGCGGCGGCGGCTGGGGCGCCGAGCCGGGCGGCCGCACCAGCACCGGCGCGCGCGGCGCGACCGGCTCCAGGTCGACGTCGGTGTCGAACTCGTCGTCCGCGCCGGCGGCCAGGGCGGAGGCGTCCCAGACGGGCCCGCTGATCGGAGGGGCCGCGGCCCGGGCTCCCTCGCCCTTGGGGCTGCCGATGAAGATCCGCAGCGGCCCGCCCCCGTCGTAGTCCTCGTCCTCCGGCGGCTCGTCGTCGGCCACCGCGGGGGGCGGCTCGGCGGGCTCGTCCAGCAGGCGCGGCAGCCGCGTGGGTGCCACCGCGGCCAGGTCGATGCTCGGGGGACGCTCGTCCACCAGGAGCAGGTCCGGCCGATGCCCGAAGAGCCCGCTGCGCTTGCTCACGGCGCGCCTCCTCGCTGCCCGACCCGATGGCGAGTCAGGACCAAAGCGCCTCCATCGAGGCCGGCAGCCCGGTACCGTCGGCGATGGACCGCAGGCGCTCCAGGCCATCTTCGCCCAGCGCGACGTGCAGCCCCGAGGCCCGGGAAGTGCTGACCAGGATCGACTCCACGATCAGCACGTTGATCGCCCGGCGCACGACCCACTGGTCGGCCGGCTCCAGCCCGCGGAAGAGGTTGTCGGCGCGCGTGATCCAGTCCGGGCCGTCCGCGCGGGTGACCAGGTGCTGGGCCAGCGAGCGGACCAGGGCCCGCCCCCGGACCCCGTCGGCCACCGGCAGATCTCCGGTCCACCAGGTCTCCACCCCCGCGAGATCGCGCAGCCGGTCGACGTCGTCGTCGATGAAGCGCAGGTCGGAGGGCAGCCCTCCGTCCTCGTCGCCGAGCACGCGCGCCAGCTCCAGCGGGTGGAGGTCCAGCCAGCGGGCCACCTGGCTGAGGGTCAGCTTCTCGAACAGGTCGGCGCCCGACATCTCAGGCCTCCACGGGGTGCGTGTCGTCGTCGGTGGTGGCGCCCTCGAGCGTGGCGCCGTCGTCGGCGCTGACCGCGGTCGGCCCGTCGGGCTCGACCTCGTCGTCGTCGTCGCCCTCGGCGTCCTCGTCCTCGCCGGCGGTCACCACCGCCGGGTCGAGCCAGGCGGTGTAGAGGTCGAGGCCCACCGCGGCCAGCTCGGAGGCCTGCTCACGCATCCGGTCGACCTGGGCGCCGAACTCCTCGCGGAGGTCGCCGTCGACCTGCTCGTCGCCCAGCCAGACCTGGATCGCCAGGTGCCCGCGGTAGTCGACGAACTGCATGGGCGCGTCCGGCGCGCCGACCGCGCGCAGGGTGGCGCCCAGCGCGCCGACGACGCGGTAGGCCAGCAGGGAGGCGAGATCCTCGGGGCGCTCGGTCCAGGCCTCGTGCACGGCGAAGGGCACCGGCAGCAGGACGGCCAGCACCTCGGGCGGCGCGCCGTGGTCGGGGTTCACGCTGGCCACGACGGTCACCGACTCGCGCGCACCCTCGTGCGGCGGCAGGGTGGCCTGGGCCGCGTCCACCACCGGCTGCAGCCGGGCCTTCACCGTCTCGTGGTGGGCCAGGATGGCCTTCCGGTAGCCCTCGGGCAGCAGGTTGAGGGTGGACTCGGCCTCCTGGAACTGCTCGAACTCCTCGAGCAGCCGCGCGACGTCGGGCTGGCCCAGCAGCTCGGCCACGCGGTCGTCGCGCCGCTTGGTCGCCGCCGACAGGATGGCGTCCCGGCGCATCACCACCTCTGCCTCGGCGTCGATGCCCACGTCCACGGCCTGGCGGGTCTTGCGGGTCTCGCGCCCGGGCAGCTCGGCCAGCTCCTGGTCGACGTGGTCGGCCAGGTCCGAGAGCGTCTGGATCTGTCGTTCCAGCTCGCGCACGTCCGCCAGCAGGCGCTCCCGCTCGGCCTCGATCTCCGCGCGGCGCGCGCGCGCGAGGGACTCCTGGTCCTCCCGCCAGCGCGCCACCTCCTCCAGGGCCTGCACGAGGCGCGGCAGGTTCAGCTCCGACTCAACCGCCATGACCACCCTCCTGCCGCCTGGACGCGGCGACGGCCCACCATAGCAGGGCCGGGACCCTCATCAGCCGCCACACTCCGACCACAGGCCCCGGCCCTCGGCCTGGGCGGCCGCGGCCGCCAGCTCCATGCGCTCGAAGTAGCGCACGTCCTCGAAGGCCTCGTCGTAGACGTCGGCCTGCCCGGCGCGGATGATGTACTCGTTGAAGAGCACGTCGAAGCCGCCGTCCTCGAGCAGCCCCAGGCCGCCGAGATCCACCAGATCGTCGTAGATGGGGTCGAGCTCGTCCCCCTCGATCCACACCCAGGCCAGGGTCCGCCCGTAGAGATCGGTGCACTCGGCGTCGAACTCCAGGCGCACGGTGCGCCCCGTCAGCCGCTCGTCCGCCCAGTCCGCGGCGTTGTCGCCCCAACACTCGGCCGGCTCGGGGTCGTGCGCGATCTCCGGCGCCGACACGCCCAGCAGCCGCACGCTCTCCCCGCCGCACTCGGCCACCTGGAAGGTGTCGCCGTCCAGCGTGCAGGCGACCATCTCTTCCCGGGAGGGGGCGCAGACCTGGGTCGGAGCGATGACGGGCACGAGGTCGTCGATGCCCTTGCACCCCGCCGGCCCCGCGGCCAGGGCGAGCAGGGCGACGACCCGCACGCCGCCGCCCAGGCGCAGGGCACCGCGAGCCGCCCCGGGGGAGGGGCGGCGTCCGAGCGCGGCGCGGCGCGGGCGAGGGACGGCGAGCATCTCGGCGCGCCCCTTACTCCGCGGGCCGCCCGCCGGCACCTGTCGGGAGCCGGGGGGACCTGGACGACGCTATGATCCCCTCCCCTCTCCCGACGTGCTCCCTCCCCCGGCGGACCGCCCCCTCGCGATGAAGCACCCTCACCTCGACCCCGACGGCGCCGGTCCGCCCGTCCCTCTCCCGACCGCCCCCGCGGAGGAGGCGGTGGGCCTGGTCGCGGCGCCGTCGACCGACGCCATCGTGCGCGCCACCGGCCTGGGAAAGCGCTTCGACATCTACCTGAACGACCGGTCCCGGGTGTACGAGTTCCTGGGGCGCCGCTCCCACCACACCGAGCACTGGGCCCTGCGCGGGGTCGACTTCGAGGTGCGCCGGGGCCGCAGCTTCGGCGTCATCGGCCCGAACGGGGCCGGCAAGTCGACCCTGCTCAAGCTGATCGGCGGCATCACCCGCCCGACCGAGGGCAGCCTGGAGGTCGCCGCCTCGCTCTCGACGCTGCTGGACCTGGGCCTGGGCTTCCACCAGGACTTCACCGGGCGCGAGAACATCCGGCTGAACTGCCGCCTGCTGGGCATGAGCGACGGCGAGGCCGAGCACCGCATCCCGGAGATCATCTCCTTCGCCGAGCTGGGGCGCTTCATCGACCTGCCAGTGCGCACCTACTCCGCCGGCATGCAGCTGCGGCTGGGCTTCGCCATCGTCGCGCACGCCGACAGCGACATCTTCCTGGTCGACGAGGTGCTCGCGGTCGGCGACCAGTACTTCCAGCGCCGCTGCGTGCGGAAGATCGAGGAGTTCCTGGCCGCCGGTCGCACCATCGTGCTGGTCAGCCACGACCTGCACGCCGTGCGCAACCTCTGCGACGACGTGCTGTGGCTGGACGGCGGCCAGGTCCGGCTGCTGGGCCCCGCCCGCGAGGTCGTGGACCGCTACCTCGACGTCGAGCGGGAGCGGGCCAGCGGCGGGCGACGCCTGCACATGGCGCCCTTCGCCGGCCCCGAGCGTCGCGAGCCGCCCGTCGCCGCGCCACCGCTGCGTCCGGCCGAGTACCAGGCGACCGTGGACGACCCCCGGCTGCGGCAGGCGGTGATGGAGGCCTGCGGGATCGACGATCCCCAGGCCCTGTGGGACAGCCCGGTGCCCGTCGAGCCGCCCGACGTGACCGACGGAGACGTCCCGGTGGTCCAGGGCACCGGCGAGGTGCGCATCCTCTCGGTGCGCGTGCTCGACGGCGCGGGGCGGCCGCGCGAGCGCTTCCGCACGGGCGAGGACCTGATCGTCGCCGTCACCTTCCGCACGACCGAGCCCGTGCCCCGCCCCATCTTCGGCGTGGCCATCTTCCGGTCCGACGGGCTGTACGTGCACGGCCCCAACACGCGCTACGACGGCGTGCTCGACGGCGACTACCACGGCATCTACACCTTCTTCATCGCCTGGCGGGCGCTGCCCCTGCTGGGCGGGCGCTACCGGCTCTCGGTGGCGGTCTTCGACCAGCACCACCTCAAGCCCCACGCCTGGCACAACCAGCTCTACGACCTCGAGATCGCCAGCACCGTCGAGGACCACGGCGTCGCGCTGCTCGACCACGCCTGGGGCCTGATCACGCACCTGGAAGAGGGCTGAGTGCCGCCGCGCGTCCTGCTGGTGGGCAGGGTGCCCGACCCGGCCCGCCGGCGCACCGGCTTCCCCGAGCTGCGCACCGCCGCCTTCCACGCCGCCCTGGCCGGGGCGGGCCTGCCCGTCCGGCTGTGCGGCCTGGTGCCCGCCCAGGAGGCGTCCCCGGCGCCGCCGCAGGGCTGGGAGGGGCAGGCGCGGGTCGCCGAGGAGGGCCCCGGCTGGCTGGACCAGGTCGCGCGGTTGGCCGAGGGCGCCGAGGTCCTGGTCGCGGCGGGGCCGCACAACGCGGGCCGCGCCGCCTGCCTGGTCGCCGGCGAGCGCCCGGTCTGGGCGGACGTGCCGGGCGACCCCTTCGCCGAGGTGCAGGCCGTGGCGCTGGCCACCGGGCGGGCCCACCCGGAGCGCCAGGCCGGGGCGCGGGCCGCCTGCGGGGCCGTCCTGGCCCGCGCCGACCGGCTGGGCGCGGTGAGCGGCCGGCAGCGCCTGCTGCTGCTCGGGCAGCTCGGCCTGGTGGGTCGGCTGGCCCACGCCCCGCCGGGCCCCGCGTGGGATCCCGTCGACCGGGTGCCCGTCGCCTGGCACTT
>JAKLKF010000169.1 GCA_023150805.1 Myxococcota bacterium
CGGCGCTGGCCGCCCGGGTCGCGACCGCGCGGGCCGGCTCCCTGGGGCGCGCCGGCTACCTCCTGCTGGTGCTGGCCCTGGTCGACGCCGGCCTGCGCGTGGGCCTGCCCTGGCGCCAGGCCAGCCGCCTGGGCGGGGCGCCCCCCGCGCTGGAGGCCGGCGAGGGCCCGGTCCTCGACCTCCTGCCGCTGGCGCCGCCGGCGGGGGACGACCCCTCCTCGCTGCTGGTCGCGCGCGCCTCGTGCGTGGACCAGGCCTGGCACGGCCGGGCCATCGCCGACGAGTGCATCCGCACGGACGACGCGGGCCGCGGCGAGGCCCAGACCTGGCTCCAGGCGACGCTGTGGGACGGCCAGCCCGACGCCCAGGCCCTGGCCGCGGCCGGCTTCTCCGCGGTCGTCTTCCGCCCCGACCTGTTCCGCGCCGGCGACCGCCAGCGCCTGTCGGCGGCCCTCCTGCGGCTGGATCCGTCGCCGGCCGTCTCCACCGACGGGGGCCAGCGCGCCGAGGTCTACGCGCTGTCCGCGCCCGCGCCGGCCGTCGCCACCCCGCTGCCCCCGGCCCGCCCCGCCCGCGCCATCGGCGCCGCCGCTCGGCCCCTCGCCCTCGCCTCCACCCTGCAGGTCGTCCTGATCGGCGCCCCCGGCGACGGCGAGGCCACCGTCACCCTCCACCTGCCCGACGGCAGCACCGCCACGGCCCCGCTGGAGGCGGCGCAGGGCGCGTCCGCCGGCGACGACGCGCCGCCCCGGCTCGCCCGCTTCTCCCGATCGCTGCCCGGCGCCCTCGAGCTGCAGGTGGACGCCGGCGAGGCGGGGACCTGGCGCGGTCCCGTCCACCTGGTCGAGGAGGACGAGCAGCTCACCTTCGAGGCGCGCGCCGGCACGCTGTGGCCCGTGGCGACCACCCCCGTCCTGTCGCCCACCGCCCCCGTCACCACGCCCCGCGCGGCGGTCCGCGCCTCCCTGGCCCTGCTCGCCCTGCTGCTGGCCGGCGCCGTGATCCTGCACGCGGCGCGCCGCGATCGCGCCTGGCGCCTGCCCCCCTGAGCCCCGGACCGCCGCCTCAGGCCGGCAGGCCGAACAGCCGGCAGGCGTTGTCCCAGGTGGCCCGCGCGACCTGCGCCGGCTCGACCCCCCGACAGCGCGCCACCTGCTGCAGGACGTGGGGCAGGAAGGCGGGCTCGTTGCGCTTGCCGCGGTGGGGGACCGGCGCCAGCCAGGGGCTGTCGGTCTCGATGAGCAGGCGGTCCAGCGGGGCCTGGGCCGCCACCTGGCGCAGGGCGTCGGCGCTGCCGAAGGTCACGATGCCCGACAGGCTCAGGCAGGCGCCGGCGTCGACCACCGCGCGCATCATCTCCACGTCGCCCGTGAAGCAGTGCCAGAGCACGCCGGCGCCGTCGAAGGCCCCCTCGGCCCGCAGGATGTCCAGCACCTCGCCGGCGCTGTCCCGGTCGTGGACCACCAGGGGCTTGCCGACCTGCCGGGCCAGGGCCGCCTGGGCCGCCAGCGCCTCCCGCTGGGCCGGCCGGGGCGACTGGTCGTAGTAGAAGTCCAGCCCCGCCTCGCCGACGGCCACCACCCGCGGATCCGCGGCCGCCGCGCGCAGGGCCGCCTCCACCGCGGGGCCCCAGTGCCGCGCGTCGTGCGGGTGCAGCCCCGCCGTGGCCCAGACGTCGGCGTGCCGCCGCGCCACCTGCAGGGCCGGCGCCACGCTGTCGGCGCCGTAGCCGCTGCCGATCACCAGGAAGCGGCCGACCCCCGCCTGGCGGCCCCGCTCCAGGGTCGCGTCCACCTGGTCGGCGTCGCCGAAGACGCCCTCCACCACGTGGCAGTGTGTCTCGAACAGGCGGGGGTTCTCGTCCTGCCGAGGCTGCGGCGCGGCCGCCCGGCTCACGGAGCACCGCCCGGCCGCGCCGGACCCAGGTCCGCCGCCACGCTGGCCAGCAGCGCGTCCAGCGCCAGGCGCGTGTTCACGTTCGCCGCCAGGTCCCGCCGGCACTCCTGCAGGGCGAGCTGGACCCGGGCGATCCCGCCGGCGCCCAGGCGCGCCGCCCAGTCCTCGACCACCTCGACCCGATCGGCGTTGTACAGCGGCGCCTGCCCGCCGGCGCTGCGCACCAGCGCGTCGCGCAGCAGCCGCCCCAGCGCGTCCAGCGCGCGGTCCACCGTCTCGTGCACCTCGTCCCGGTCGCCCTTGCCGTGGGCCTCGGCCCAGGCCAGGCGGTCGGGCACCCCGCCGTCCAGCGCCTCCAGCAGCCGGTCGCGATCCTCGCGCCACGCCAGCAGCCCGCCCTCCGCCAGCGCCCGCGCGCGCGCCGGGCAGCCCTCGGCCAGCAGGGCCAGGTCCTCCGCCCCCTCGATCCCCTGCGCCTCCAACCAGGCCACCACGCGGTCCAGCGCCACCGGCCCGAAGCGCACGCGCTGCGAGCGGCTGCGCACCGTCGGCAGCAGGTCGGTGGGCCGGGCGCTGACCAGCACGAAGACCGTGCGCGTCGGCGGCTCCTCCAGGGTCTTGAGCAGGGCGTTGGCCGCCTCGACCGTCAGCGCGTCCGCCGGGTCCACGATCACGAAGCGCTGCAGGGCGTTGAAGGGGTGCAGCGTCAGCTTGCCCAGCAGCTCGCGCGCCTGCTCCACCGAGATGATGGGCGTGACCTTGTCGGGGTCCAGCCCCAGCTCGATCACGTCGGGGTGCTGCCCGCGGGCGATGTTCTTGCACGCCCAGCAGGCGCCGCAGGGGGCGGTGCGCGGCCCCAGCAGCTCGGCGGGCCCCTGGCAGTTGACCAGCATCGCGAGCCAGCGGGCGCTGTCGGCCTTGCCCACGCCCTGCGGCCCCTCGAAGATCAGGCAGTGGTGCAGCCGCCCACCCCGGGCCAGCGCCACCAGGCGCCGCCGCACCTCCTCGTTGCCGGGGGGCAGCTCCAGGTGGTCGGGGCGGGCAGCGACGGGCGGCACCGCCGGCAGCTATCGCGGTCGGCGGGGCGAGGGCGGCCGGGTCGCCCTACTCCTGGCGACGACCGACGAAGTAGTACCGGCCCCCCAGCGGGACGTCGGTGTAGACCAGCACGTAGTCCTCCCCGGCGCCCTGGGCGAGGTGGAAGGCGCTGAGGAACCAGTGCGTGCCGTCTTCGAAGTGGAAGACGCCGCCCCCCTGGTAGGGGGCATCCAGGCCGCCCTGGACCAGCGGCATCGGGGTGGACGAGGCCGGCTCGAAGCGCGCCGTCGTGACGCCGGCCTCCGTCTCGACGACCAGGCTCACGGAGGGGTTCTCGGGGTCGAGCCAGGTGCCGTCGTACATCGTCCAGGTCGACGGGTCGGTGCTCGCGTCCGGCGGGTCCCCCTCCAGCCCCAGGAAGCGGTCGATGATGGCCCACCGCTGCTCCTCGAGGGAGTAGGTCAGGTCCAGGTCCGCGTCGCGGTTGAGCAGGACCACGACGCCGAAGCCCCGCGCAGGTACCCAGGACATGCCGCCGGCGTAGCCGTGGTTCGTGCCATAGTGGTGGACCACCTCCTCGCCCTTGTAGGCCAGGGTGTAGGTCTGCAACCCGTAGGCCCAGGGGTCGCCGAAGCCCGGGTCCACCAGCGCGCCGTTGAGCTGGTCGAGCGAGGCGCCGTCCAGCGGCCCGTCGCCCAGGAAGGCCTGCAGCAACCGGGCGTGGTCCCTGGCCGAAGCCAGCAGGCCGCCGGCGGCCTGGAACTCGGGGCAGTAGACCGAGGCGGCCTCGTCGAGGTCCTGCTCGTACTGTCCGCCGATGTGCCCGACGGCGTGATCCATGGCCATGGCCTGGTCCGGGTCGAAGTCGGCCCCGTCGGCGCCGATGGGCGCGAGGATGCGGTCGGTCACCGCCTGGCTCCAGGGCTTCCCCTCCACCTCCTCGAGCGCAGCCGCGGCGAGGATCGCCGGCCCGGCGCTGTAGAGCCACATCGCACCCGGGGGCGCCACCCACACGGGCGGATGTTCGTCCAGGTAGCTGGCCAGCGTCTCGTCACCGACGCACAGGTTGCGGTATTCCACGGCGTCCACGCCGGAGCGCATCGTCAACAGGGAGACCAGGTCGGTCTGCCCCGCGTGGGCCGCGTCCATCACCAGAGACGGCAGCCAGGCCTCGATCGAGGTGTCGAGGTCGAGCAGCCCGTCCTCGACCGCGTCCAGGATGGCGGCGGCGACCAGGGTCTTGGTCGCCGTGGACGAGGACTTGAACAGGGTGTCGGCGGTCACCGGCTCGCCGGTGGAGAGCGCCTTGACTCCCAGCCCCTCGGCCCGGGTGATCCGGCCCCCCTCCACCACCGCGATGGACAGACCCGGCACCTCCTCCTCGGCCATCCAGGTCGACAGCCCATCCAGGGTTGCCTGCCAGACCTCGTCCGACGCTCCCCCGTCGCCACTTCCCCCATCCCCCCCGGTGTCATCCCCACCGGAGTCCACGCAGCCGAAGACACACAGGAACCAGAACGGAACATTGAGAGCCATGTCCGTGTCCTCCCACGGCGTGAATTGCCCACGCCGCTGCGCCGGGCCATCCGTCGAAGGACGGACCCCTCGCCCGCAAGGCCCACCCTGCTCGGCGGGTTAGCCTCGCGCTCCCCTGGAGATCCCGTGCCCGCCCTGCTGCCCCTCGTCGCCGGCCTGCTGCTCGCCCCGGCCTCCGCCGCCCCGGCCGCCTGGTACCACCCCGACCAGGTCGCCGGCCAGAGCACCCTCTTCACCAACGCCTCCGCCGAGATCCTGCCGGCCTACCAGGACGTCGAGACCGCGCTGCGCCAGCTCTCGCCCCCGGTCGAGGACCTGGAGCTGGCCAGCACCATGGCCGCCGGCAGCCTGTCCGCCGCCGACCAGGCCTACGCGCTGGACGTGCGCAAGCAGGCCGCGGCCCTGCTGCTGCAGGCCCAGGCCCGGGTCGACGCGGTGCAGGAGGCCTACGGTCGCAGCTTCGGCGCGGCCCTGGAGCGCGCGCTGGCGGTCGAAGGCAAGGGCAAGGAGGTCGTGGAGTGCGCCGGCGGCGGCGGCATCCAGGCCATGATGGGGCCGGGGCGCAAGCCCTGCGTCGGCGAGGAGCTGAACGCCGCCCTCGCCGCCCGCCTGGACGCCGACGCGACGCTGAAGGCCGAGATCGACCAGGCCAACGCCCAGCCCTGGCCCGAGATCGCCCTGGGGGGCCGGCCGCTCGTCCCCCTGGAGCTGACCGGCAGCGCCTCCTACGTGCAGCTCGCGCCGCTGGCCCGCAAGCTGTGGGGCGAGCGCCTCACCGACCGCGCCGACGACCTGGACCGGGCGCTGGAGCCGCTGGAGGACGCGCTGGCAGCCGGCGACGCCCAGGCCCTGGCCCAGGCCCAGGGGCACCGCGCCGCCTACGATCGCAAGCTCGCCGCCGACGGCCAGGTCCTGCTGCCCCTGCTCGGCGAGTCGCTGGCGCGGCTCAAGGGCGGCGCCGGCCAGGACGTGGGCCTGTGCATCAACCCCGCCGGCCTGGGCGGCTGCACCGGGACCGACCGGAGCGCCGAGCTGCTGCCCCTGCTGCTGGCCGACAAGAAGCTGGCCAAGGCGCTCGCCGCGCTCCCCTGAGCCAGCCGAGCCGCCGCCTCAGAAGCCCGCGAAGACGTCGCCGTAGGAGGGCACGCTGCCCAGCAGCATGTCGAGCTGCCAGGTGACGTCGCGCTCGAGCGTGACGACCTGGATCTGCCCCAGGTAGCCCCAGTTCACCAGGCGCAGGTCGCCCGGCAGGCCCTCGACGCTGCCCAGCACGTCGATCTTCGCGGGCGGGTCGTGCGGGTAGCGCCAGGTCTCCTTGGCCATGCCGCCCTCCAGGTCCAGCTTCAGCTCGACCACCCGCGACTCCTCGGGCTCCTCGGGGTTGGCGTGGTTGTCGAAGATCAGCAGGCGGTCGTCGCCCAGCAGGTCGAACTGGTGCTGGCGCTGGAACTGGGCGGACTCGTCGAGCTGCAGGGTGCCCACGTGGCCCCCGACCGACCAGCGCAGGGAGAGGTCCTGGTCGTCCAGGGCCAGGATGCTGTTGAAGTGGCGCAGGCCCAGCAGGACCAGGCCCGCGTCCGGCAGGTGATCGATGGCGTTGGCGTGGGACCAGTCGCCGTCGGCCGGCGGCGGCGAGTCCTCCAGGTCGAAGTGATCCCACAGCGTCCACACCCGCTGCCGGCCGCCCTGGTCGTCCACGCGATCGATGCCGTCGCCGATGACCGACAGCCCGTCCACCTCGCGGATGTCCTCGGAGATGAGCAGCAGGTCGCCGTCTGGAAGCACCACGAAGTCGTGGTGGCCCCCCGGCACGGCCACGCGGGCCTGCTCCTGCCCCTGCAGGTCCAGCCACCGCACGTCCCCGTCCCGGTCGGCGTCGTGGTTGAGCACCACGAAGCGCCGCTCCTGGGGCACGTAGACCGCCCGCCGCGGCGCGACCCCCTCCTCCTCGAAGCGGTGGTACCAGACCACCTCCCCCGTGGCGTCGATCACCACCAGCTTCGGGTCGGCGCCGTCCACGACCAGCGGCAGCAGGCCGTCGAAGGCGGCGGCGTCGCCGGTCACCTGGAAGTCGACCAGCCCGGCGGGCAGCACCCCCGTCTCCACCGCCACCGGCTCGCTGCTCCAGGCGCGCCGCTCCCCCTCGGCCTCGACCCGGACCTGGTAGGTCGTCTCGGCGTACAGCCCGGCGATCACCAGCTCGTGCTCGGTGGTCGGCTCGCCCTGCTCGGACAGGCTGCGCTCCTCCCCGCCGTCCTGGCTCCAGCGCAGCGTGCCCAGGCTGGGCTGCGGCGTGCTCCAGCGGGCCACCAGCACCGTGCTGACCCCCTCGGAGGGCACGACCGAGAGCGCGATGGGCTCGGCGCAGCCCAGGCCCAGCGCCGGCAGGAGCAGCAGGCAGGGGGCGCCGACGCGCGCCGGAAGGGGCGCCCGGCGGGGCCACGGACTGCACAGGACAGGACACATGGGGGCCAGTGTGTGCGCCGAAGGAGCCGCCCGCAAGCGCAGCGGCTCCGGACCGGGGCGTGGGCCTTCCCATTTTCATGTTGATACGATATACATCAAATCATGCCCCGCCCCTACGACCGCACCCGGCGCGCCGCCGCCGCCGCCACCACCACCGAGCGCATCGTCGACAGCGCCGAGCGCCTGCTGCGCCAGGGCCCCCTGGCGGGGCTCACCCTGCCGGCCGTCGCCGACGGGGCGGGCGTCACCGTGCAGACCGTGCTGCGGCACATGGGCTCGCGGGAGGGCTGCCTGGCCGCCGTGCGGGACCGGGTCGCCGCGCGGGTGCAGGCCCAGCGGGGGACCTCCACCCCCGGCGACGTCGACGCCGCCCTGGCCGGGCTGCTCACCCACTACGAGACCGACGGGACCCTGGTCCTGGCCCTGCTCGCCCAGGCCGGGCACGAGCCCTGGGCCGGACAGGCCGTGGCCGAGGGGCGGACCTGGCACCAGGCCTGGGTCCAGCGCTGCTTCGGCCCCGCGCTGCCCTCGCCGGCCCCCCAGGACCTGCTGGACGCGCTGGTGGCCGCCACCGACCTGTACCTCTGGCGCCTGCTGCGGCTGGACCTCGGGCGCGACCCGGACCAGGTCCACGCCGTCATGCGCCGCCTGGTCCTCGCCCTCCTGGAGCGCCCGTGACGACCGTCCTGCTCTACACCAGCCCTGCCCGCGGCCACCTCTACCCGATGATGGACGTGGCCGTGGCGCTGCGGGCGCGCGGCCACCGGGTCGTCGTGCAGACGCTGGCCGACCAGGCGGCGGCGGTCCAGGCCGCCGGGGTCGAGCACCGGCCGGTCGACCCGCGCATCGAGGCCCTGCCCCTGGAGGACTGGCAGGGCAGCAACCCCCTCGACGCGCTGCGGCGCACGCTGGCGCGCTGGGTCGAGCGCGCCCCCTTCGAGGTCCTGGACCTGCGCGCCGCGCTGCCACAGGTGCAGCCCCAGGCGCTGCTGGTCGACGTGCACTGCTTCGGCGCCGCCGCCCTGGCCGAGACCACCGGCCTGCCCTGGGCCAGCCACCTGCCCTACGTGCTGCCCGTCCCGTCGCGGCAGGCCCCCGCCTTCGGGCCGGGCTTCCCTCCCCCGACCGGCGCGCTGGACCGGGCCCGCGACCAGCTGGTCTGGGCGGTGCAGGGCATGGCCGCCCGGGGGCCCCTGGCCCCGCTGCACGCGCTGCGCCGGGAGCTGGGCGCCGCGCCCCTCGCCTCCTTCACCGACCTGTTCACGTCGCCGCCCGTGCTGTTCCACCGCACGGCCGAGCCCTTCGAGTACCCGCGCACCGACTGGCCCGGGAACCACCGCGCCATCGGCCCCGGCCTGTGGGCGCCGCCCGCCGCGCCCCCGGACTGGCTGGCCCTGCTGCCGCGCCCGCGCACCCTGGTCAGCGTCTCGACCGAGCACCAGGACGACGCCCCCATCGTGCAGGCCGCGCTGTCCGCCTTCGCCGACCAGCCCGGCGGCACGCTGGTCACCACCGCCGCCCAGGACCCCGGCGCCTTCTCCCCCCCGCACGACCGGATCCGCCTGGCGCGCTTCCTCTCCCACGCCGCCGTGATGGACGGGGTGGACCTGGTGGTCACCCACGGCGGCATGGGCACCACCCAGCGGGCCCTGGCCGCCGGGGTGCCCCTGGTCGTGGTGCCCTGGGGCCGCGACCAGCTCGAGACCGCCCGCCGCGTCGAGCGCTGCGGCGCCGGCGTGGTCCTGCCCCGCGGGCGGCTCTCCCCGGCGCGCCTGCGGGAGGCGGCCGACCGGGCGCGCGGCATGAAGGCCGGCGCCGAGCGCGTCGCCGCCGCCTTCGCCGCCGCGGGCGGGGCGGGCCGGGTGGTGGAGTGGGTCGAGGGGCGGGCCTGAGCGCGCCGGCCTACCGCACCTCCAGCCGGAAGCCGACGGCCGGCACCTCCCGGTCCACGCTCCAGGTCGCCGCCAGCCCCGCGTTCAGGCAGCCGCAGCGCGAGGAGAAGGCCAGGCTCGGCCCGTGCGACAGCGGGAGCCCCCCGGTGAGATCCAGGTGTGCGACGTAGGCGGGGCGCCACTCCGAGAGCACGCCCGGCAGCCGCCAGCCCACCTCCGGCCGCGCCTGGAGCAGCGCGCCCAGGTGCTGCACCTGGAAGCGCAGGCCGGCCACACCGTCGTCAAAGGACATCCCGACGTCCTGCAGGCCACCGTCCACCGTGCCCGCCAGCGCCCAGGGGCCCCGGTCGGCCCGCAGCCAGGCCGTGGGCACCAGCCCGTCGGGCCCCAGGGCCAGCAGCCCCCCCGCCGAGACCGGCACCCCGCCCGCGGTCAGCAGCCGGCCCTGGGCCACCGGCCCCACCTGCCACGCCGGGGCCGCCTCGTCCTCGACCAGCCTTGCGTCCACCGACCCCAGCACGCCCGCCCCCCCCGCGCGCAGGCCCACCTCGCCCACCAGGCGCGCCCCGCCCAGGTCGGCCCAGCCCGGCAGCCAGGCCGTCGCGACGGCCCCGCCCTCGGCCCAGGGCTGCCCGTCGGTCCACGAGAGCGCCCGCGCCCGCGCCTGTCCCTCCAGGCGCAGGATCCCGAGCTGCCGCCCCGCCGTCGCGCCCAGGTCCCCCTCCACCCGCCCCGCCACCTGCTCGGCCTGCCAGGCCGCCGGCCCCTCGCCGACCGCGTCCACCCGCGCGCCCGCCTGCACCGACAGGGGCCCCAGCCGCCGGCCCGAGAGCCGCGCGACCGCGCCCACCAGCCGCTGCCCCTGGTCCCCCGTCTCGCCCAGGGCCTGCAGGCCGTCGTGCTCCAGGCGCAGGCCCCGCCAGGCGGCGACCGCCTGGGTCTCGGCCCAGGGCAGGCCGCGGGACAGGAAGGCGTCGCCGTAGTCGGAGAGGTAGTCGCGGTCGCCCTCGACCCGCCCCAGCACCGCCAGGCGCGCCCCCTGGTCGGCCCAGGCCTGGTCGAGCTGCCCGGCCCCTCGCGCCGCGTCCTCCACCCCGTCCCAGCCGCCGGCCAGCCGCAGCTCGCCGCGCCCGCCGGGGTGGGCCCAGCGCCCCTCGCCCAGCAGGCGCGCGCCGCGCTCGGTGCGCAGCTCCGGCGTCAGCGTGACGTCGGCCCCCTCGCCGGCCACCAGGTAGACCGGCAGCCCCAGCTCCAGCCCGTCGCGGCCCCAGCCCAGCTCGGGGGGCAGCAGCCCGCTGGCGCGCTCGGCCAGGGGCACGCGGCCCGCCGGCAGCGGCAGGACCGGCAGGCCACACAGCCGCAGCAGCCCCCCGCGGAAGGCGGCGGCGCGGTCGTCGACGGTGACCTGGCGGGCCTGGACCTGCCAGGGCGGCGTCTCGCAGCCGCAGGTCGTCAGGCGCAGGCCGCGGCCGGACAGGGTGCCGTCGGGCGCCCAGGACAGGGCCTCGCCCCGCAGCGACAGGCGGCCCGGCGCGCCCGCCCCCTCCAGGACCGCGTCGAGCACCTCGCCGCCGCCGGCGTCCAGGTCGATCTCGGCGCGGGCGAAGCGGGCCGTGCCGGCCGCCCGGGTCCAGGTGCCCTCCCACAGGGTCAGGACCTGGCGCTGCCGGTCCAGCTCGAAGCGGGTCGCCGTCGCCGTGTCGCCGCCGAAGCGGGCCTGCACCTGCCCCTCGCCGCGCACCACGCCGTCCACCAGCTCGACCCGGTCCGCGCGCAGCTCGGCCTGGGGGCCCTCCGCGGCAGCCTTTCCCTCCCCCGACGCGCGGGCGGCCCCCGCCACCAGCGCCAGGAGGCCGGCCAGGCAGGCGGCGCGCCCGAGCCCCCTCACCGCGCGCCGACCAGCTCTCGCACCGCGCCGGTCAGGAAGATCGAGCCGGCCGCGATCACCAGGCCGCCCCCCGCCCGCGCCAGCGGCAGCGCCTGCTCGATCGGCCCGGCGGGCAGCACCGGCACGCCCACGCCCACCAGGGCCTCGGCCAGGCTGCCGGCCGGCAGGGCGCGCGGGTGGGCGCACTGGGTCGTGATCACCCGGTCGATCACCCCCTCCAGCGCCACCACCATCGAGCGGGGGTCCTTGTCGCTGGAGGCGCCCAGCAGCAGGGTGCGCGGGCGGTCGCGGGGCAGGCCGCGCAGGTAGGCCGCCAGGGTGGCGGCGCCCGCCGGGTTGTGGGCGGCGTCCAGCAGCAGGTCCGGCCCCAGCCACTCCAGCCGCCCCGCGTGGTGCACCGTCGACAGCGCCTGGGCGCAGGCCTGCGGGTCCAGCGGCTGGTCGGGGCCCAGGAAGGTCTGCACCATCGCCAGCGCCACGCCCGCGTTGTGGACCTGGTGGGCGCCCGGCAGCGCCAGGGGCAGCTCGTCCAGCACCGTCTCGCCCATCGAGAAGTGCAGGTGCCCCGCCCGGTCGGCCGCCACCCGGTAGTGCTCGTCGGGAAGCAGCAGGGGCGCGCCGCGGTCCGCCGCCATCGCCCGCACCACCCGCAGCGCCGGGTACTCCAGCGGCCCCAGCACCATCGGCACGCCGGCCTTGGCGATGCCCGCCTTCTCCGCCGCGATGCTGCCCAGGTCCGGGCCCAGCTCGGCCGTGTGGTCGATGCCCACCGTCACGATGGCCGTCACCGCCGGGCAGACCAGGTTGGTCGCGTCCAGGCGGCCGCCCATGCCCACCTCCACCACCGCCGCGTCGGGCCGCTGGTGCGCCAGGTGCAGGAAGCCCGCCGCCGTCGTCAGCTCGAAGTAGGTCAGCAGCGCCGCCTCGGGCACGCCGGTCGGCGACTGCGGCAGGCCCTCGCTGGCGGCCCACCGGTCGCGCACCTCCACCAGCTCGGCCAGCAGCGCCTCCAGCTCGGCGTCCGAGACCGGCAGCCCGCGGTAGCGGATCCGCTCGTTGACCTCCTGCAGGTGGGGCGAGGACAGCTCGCCCGTGCTGCGCCCGTGGGCCTCCAGCAGGCTGGCCACCATGCGCACCACGCTGCCCTTGCCGTTCGTGCCCGCCACGTGCAGCGTCGGCACCGCCAGGTGCGGCGAGCCCAGCGCCACCAGGAAGGAGCGCATCCGGTTCAGGCCCAGGCGCACGCCGTGGCGCGAGGCCTCGCTCAGGACGGGGTGGTCACGCACACAGACCTCAGGCCGGCCGCGCCAGCAGGGACAGGCAGCGCGAGATCGTCGCCCGCAGCTCGGAGCGCGGCACGATGCGGTCCACCATGCCGTGGTCCAGCAGGTACTCGCTGGTCTGGAAGCCCTCGGGCAGCGTCTCGCCGATCGTCTGCTCGATCACGCGCGGCCCGGCGAAGCCGATCAGCGCCTCGGGCTCGGCCAGGATCACGTCGCCCAGCATGCTGAAGCTCGCCGCCACGCCGCCCGTCGTCGGGTGCGTCAGCACGCTGATGTAGGGCTGGTGCACCTCGTCGCGCAGCCGCGCCAGGGCGGCGCTGGTCTTCGCCATCTGCATCAGCGACAGCACGCCCTCCTGCATGCGCGCCCCGCCCGAGGCGCTGATGATGATGACCGGCTGCCGCAGCTCGATGCCGCGCTCGATCTGCCGGGTGATCAGCTCCCCCACCACCGAGCCCATCGAGCCACCCATGAAGCCGAAGTCGAAGGACCCGATCTGCACCGGGATGCCGTCGATCGTCGCCGAGCCCGCGTGGTAGGCGTCCGGCTCGCCCGTCTTGTCCTGGGTCGCCTTCAGCCGCTTGCCATAGGGCGCCGAGTCCACGAACTGCAGCGGGTCCTGCGGCCGGATCCCCAC
The DNA here is from genome assembly GCA_023150805.1 of Myxococcota bacterium. Taxonomy (GTDB): domain Bacteria; phylum Myxococcota_A; class UBA796; order UBA796; family UBA2385; genus UBA2385. The sequence goes on from JAKLKF010000169.1 coordinate 12,637, forward strand.
GTCGTGGCGCACGTAGCTGCCCGGGTCCACCAGGCTCTCGATGCGCTCCACCGCCGACAGCCGCAGGTGGTGCCCGCAGCGGCCGCAGACCCGCAGGTTGCCGTCCAGGTCCTCCTTGTAGAGCAGGGCCTTGCAGTTGGGGCACTTGGCCCAGAGCTGCGGCCCGTCGGTCTTCTGGACGCGAGGGCCCGGCTTGGGCTGGGGAGGGGCCTGCTCGAACCAGCGGGGTCCGTCGGACATCGGCGCGCTCGGGGAGAGGGAGGGGAGGAGGCGCGGGGCTTAACGCGGGGCGGCGCGGAGGGGGCGGGCGGGGGCGAGGAGGGGGCCGGGAGGCGGGAGGCGGGAGGCGGGGCGAGGGGCGGGGCGAGGGGCGGCGGGGCGAGGGGCGGGGGCGGGG
>JAKLKF010000016.1:0-49567 GCA_023150805.1 Myxococcota bacterium
TGCCGCGCAGCGGCGGGTGAGGGGATCGCGTGGCTGCCAGGGATCGTCGGGTCTGCGCGGATCCACCGGCCATCGCGTGTCCGAGGCGAGGCCCTCTGCCGCCCCTCTCTGTGCTGTCTGTGCTCTCTGGGGGGCTCCATCGGCGTCGGTTGGCCGACCCGGGCGTCCCCACGTCGAGCCGGGCCTGGCCGGCGGTGTCCGCGCGGGTCCCGGGGCCGAGGAGGGAAGGACACCACGGAGGACACAGAGGACGCAGAGGAGCAGCAGGGGGAGGGGAGGGGCAGAGCGGGGCGTGCATTCGGCAGGGTGGCCCGACGTTCCCTCTCCCCCGGCGGGGGAGAGGGTGCCGCGCAGCGGCGGGTGAGGGGATCGCGTGGCTGCCAGGGATCGTCGGGTCTGCGCGGATCCACCGGCCATCGCGCGTTCGAGGCGAGGCCCTCTGCCGCCCCTCTCTGTGCTCTTGTACGTTGAGGAGCACTCTCCCCGAGACTCCTATCAGCGTTCCGCGCTTCGAGCACGTCACAGAGATCACCAGGCCGGGGAGAGCGCGAGAGGGGGCGGCGCCTGCGCGAAGTCGGAGAGCTTCCGGAGCAGCTCCCGGGCGTGCTCGCAGATGTCGGGCTGGCGCAGCACGGAGGCGAGGGGCGTGTCGTCGAGCCAGGATCGGCCGATCTCGGCGGCCTCACTGGCCAGGGCGAAGGGGCGGCCCCGGGCCATGGCCATGCCCAGCTCTCGGGCCATGTTGGCGTTGGGTTGGTCGCCGACGGCGAGCACGGCGGCACCGCGGCTGACGGCCTCCTCCAGGCGCGGGGAGAGCACGCCGGTGGCCAGGTCGCCCATGCCGCCCAGCAGCTCGACTTCGACGTCGTCAGGGCGCTTCCGGATGCCGGTGAAGGTCTGCTCGACCGCCTTCAGCTCCGAGTCCCAGGCGACGAAGACGACCGGGCGCGACGTGGGGACCTCCGGGGCCGGCGAGCGTAGCGTGCGGGAGGTGCGGCGTGGGCGAGTGGTCGATTCTCCGGGGATGGCAGGTCAGGGGCGGAGTATTGGCGCTCTTGAAGTCGGTATTGGGTGGGTAGAAGCGTATCAAGCGAGAATATGCGTGCTGGGGGTCGATTCTCCGGGGATGGGATCTGATGGTCGGGGAATCGACCGGCCACCACCGCCTTCCCGGCCCCCCTCCGGCCCGTCGGGCCACCTCCCCCCGGGCGAGGCGCCCAGGGGGAGGAGCGTGGGGTGGGCGCTGATCCTGCGCACCGCCTGCCTGGCCCCCCTCCGGCCCTTCGGGCCACCTCCCCCCGGGCGAAGCGCCCAGGGGGAGGAGCGTGGGGTGGGCGCTGGTCCTGCGCACCGCCGCCCCGGCCCCCCTCCGGCCCTTCGGGCCACCTCCCCCAGCTCAGTGGCGACGGCCAGCTCGACCGGGTCACCGCCGCCTCTGCCCGCTCGCGCCGCTCAGTACTTCGTGATGTACGGGCGCATCCACTCGACCTCGCCGCGCACGCCGGCGGCGTAGACCTGCTGCACCCGGCGGGTGATGGGGCCCGGGGGGCCGATCTCGCGGCGGTCGATCTCGCGGACGGGGGTGATCTCGGCGGCGGTGCCGGTCATGAAGACCTCGTCGGCGACGTAGAGGCCGTCGCGGCCGAAGGCCAGCTCGTGCACGGTCAGGCCGTCGCGGCGCAGGATGTCGAAGACGGTGCGGCGGGTGATGCCGGCCAGGATGTTGACGACGGGCGGGGTCTTGATGGCGCCGTCGCGGACGACGAACAGGTTCTCGCCCGTGCCCTCGGCCACCCAGCCCATCTGGTCGAGCATGATGGCCTCGTCGTAGCCGTTGTCGTTGGCCTCGTAGCGGGCCAGGATCGAGTTGACGTAGTGCCCGATGACCTTGGCGCGCTGGAGGTTGGCGTTGACGTGGTGGCGCGTGAAGGTGCTGGTCGCGACGCGGATGCCGTTGTTCAGCCCGTCGTCGCCCAGGTAGGCGCCCCACTCCCAGGTCGCCACGGTGACGTGGACCTGGTTGCCGCGGGCGCCCAGGCCCATCGCTCCCTCGCCCAGGTAGACGATGGGGCGGATGTAGGCCTCGTCGAACTCGTTGGCTTCGAGGGTGGCGACGCAGGCCTGCCGGATCTCCTCGAAGGAGCAGGGCAGGTTGATGCGGCACATCTTGGCGCTGTCCACCAGGCGGCGGATGTGCTCGTCGAGCTTCCAGACGCCGCCACCGCCGCCGGGCTGGCGGTAGCTGCGGATGCCCTCGAAGACGCCCAGGCCGTAGTGCAGGCTGTGGCTGAGCACGTGGACCTTGGCGTCCGCGTAGGGGACCAGCTCGCCGTCCATCCAGATGAACCTGCTCTCGATGCCCATGGCTTCCTCGGGGTGGGGAGGGGAGGGGGGAGGCGCTTGCCTAACGTGGGGCCGGCGCGGCTTCTGCCCGGCCCCCTGCGACAGGTCAGCCCCCCGCGGGCAGGCCGTCGGGCAGCATGTCGACGACGGGCAGGCCCAGGGCCTGCAGCGGCGCGCGCACCGTGGCGGCGTCGCCCACGACCAGGATGTCCAGCTGCGCGGGGTCGACGCGGGTGGTCCACGCCGCCTGGGCCTGCTCGACGGTCACGGCGCGCACCGCGTCCGGCGTGCCGCGCAGCCAGTCCTCGGGCAGGCCGTAGCGCCAGATCGCCACCGTCTCGCTCATCAGGGTGCCGGGGTTCTCGAAGCGCAGGGGCCAGGTGCCCAGCAGGTAGCCGCGGGCGTTGTCCAGCTCGGCCTGGGAGATCGGGCGCCCGGCCCGCGACTGGGTCAGCTCGCGCAGGATCTCGGAGACGGCGTCGGCGGTGTGCGGGGTGACCACGTTGGCGCCGACCCCCCAGCGGCCGGGCAGGTAGCTGTCCTCGATCCAGGAGCGCGCGCCGTAGGTCCAGCCCTTGTCCTCGCGCAGGTTCATGTTGATCCGCGCGGTGAACATCCCGCCGACGGCCATGTTGGCCAGGGTCATCGGCCAGTGGTCGGCCTCGGTCCGCGCGCCGACGAAGCGCCCCACCCGCAGCACGGACTGGGCCGCGCCGGGCTTGTCCACCAGGAAGATCCGCGTGGCGGCCTGGACGGGCAGGCCGTCGACCGTCGGCACGGGCGGCAGGTCCTGGCCCGGCGAGGTCCAGCCGCCCAGGTGCTGCTCCAGCAGGGGCTGGATCTCGGCCCAGGTCGTGTCGCCGCCGACGGTGACAACCGCGTGGCGCGGGGCCACGTGGGCCTGGTGCCAGGCCTTCATCTCGGCCGCGGTCATGGCCTGGTAGGCGGCCTCGGTCGTCAGGTGGCCGGCGTAGCGGCCCCCGTGCCCGAGCACGTCCCAGGTGCGGTCGGCGATGCTGCCGGGGTCGTTGCGGGCCGCCGCCAGGTCCTGCAGCCGCTTCTTGCGCAGGATCTCCCAGTCGGCCTGCGGGAAGTCCGGCTGCAGCAGCACCGTGGCCAGCAGGGGCAGGGCGTGGGGGAGCTGGTCGCGCAGGGCGCTGACCGAGACCACCGCGCCGTCCAGGCCGGCGGCCGTGCCCAGCGAGGCGCCCAGCTTGCGCGTGGCGGCGGACAGCTCGGCGGCGGTCATGCCGCCGGCGCCCTCGTTCATCATGTCCAGCGTCACGCTGGCCAGGCCCGGCCGGCCCGCCGGGTCGGTCCAGGCGCCCGGGCGCAGCACGACGTTGACGTGCACCAGCGGCACCTCGTGGTTCTCGACCACGATGACGCGCAGGCCGTTGCTGAGCGTGCCCTCGACCGGCTCGGGGAGCTGGAAGGGGCGGGGTGGCAGGGGGGCGGGGGCCGAGGCGCGCGCGTCGGCGGCGGCGACGGGCGCCTCCTTCGGGCCGCAGCCCAGGCCCAGGGTCAGGGACAACAGCAGGCTGTGCAGGGCCAGGCTCACCGGGCACCTCCCTCGGGGCGGACGTGGAGCACGACGCGCTGGTCCGCCGGCAGCCAGCGCACGGCGGCCTGCTGGACCTTCTGGGGGGTCACGTCCAGGTAGCGCTGCAGGTCCTGGCCGATGTAGCCAGGGTCCCCCGTCCAGGTGTCGTAGCTGTTGAGCAGGTCGGCCTTGCGGGCGATGGTCTGCAGGCCCGAGAAGAAGTCCACCCGCCAGCCCACCTTGGCCACCTCGATCTCCTCGGCCGTCGGGCCGCTGGTCCGCAGCTCGGCCAGCACCTGGTCGATGGCGGTCACCAGCTCGGTCGTGTCGTGGCCCTCGGCCGCCGTCGCCTGGATGACGTAGGCGCTCTGCAGGGCGCCGCTGGCCTGGAACGCGCTCACGTCCTTGGCGATCTGCTTCTCGTGCACGAGCACCCGGTACAGCCGGCTCTCCTTGCCGTCGGTGAGCACGGTGGAGAGCACGTCCAGCTCGGCGTCTCCGGGCTGGAAGAGCGGCGGGGTCGGCCAGGCCAGCCACACCTTGCTGTGGGGCACGTCGTCGGTCTTCTCGACCACCTTCTCCGTCGACAGCCAGCCCTCGGGGAGGGCGTGCTGCCGGATCGCCTGGGGCGAGCCGCCCCGCGGCAGGTCGCCGAAGTAGCGCTGGACCAGCAGCCGCGCGGTGTCCGGCTCGAAGTCGCCCACGATGGAGAGCGAGGCGTTCTCCGGCACGTACCAGGTGCGGAAGAAGGCGCTGACGTCCTCCATCGTCGCCGCCTCGATGTCCTCGTGCCGGCCGATCGTGGGCACGTGGTAGGGGTGGTCGGGCGGGTAGAGGTTCTCGTACAGCCAGACCCAGACCTCGCCATAGGGCGTGTTCTCGTAGCGCTGGCGCCGCTCGTTGCGCACGACCTCCTTCTGGTTGTCCAGCTTCTCCTGGGTCAGCGCCGGCAACAGGAAGCCCATCCGGTCGCTCTCGAGCCACAGGGCCAGGGGGAGCTGGTCGCTGGGCACGCCCTCGAAGTAGTTCGTGCGATCCAGGTTGGTCGTGCCGTTGACCTGGGCGCCGATGCGCTGCAGCGGGACGAAGTAGTCGTCGTCCATGTGCTGGCTGCCCTGGAACATCAGGTGTTCGAAGAGGTGGGCGAAGCCGGTCCGCCCGTCCACCTCGTCCTTGGAGCCGACCCGGTACCACAGGTTGACCTGCACGAAGGGCACCGAGTGGTCCTCGCTGAGGATCACGGTCAGGCCGTTGTCGAGCTGGTACTTCTCGAAGGGGATGGCGACCGGAGGGGGGGCGGGCAGGACCCGCTCCTCGGCGCGCGTGGGCAGGAGCAGGGACAGGAGCAGCGGCGAGATCACGACGCCTCCGGGGAGCGGGGAGGGAGGCGGGTATCGGGTTGGGGCAGCGGTGGCACGCCCCCGCCGCAGGACACCTTCCGACTCCCCCAAGTCGCCGCCCTGCGGCTATGCTGCGGCGCCCCCTCCTCCCCGAGGATCTCGTGAAGGCCCGCCTCGCCCCCGCGCTCGCACTGCTGCTCGCCTCCTCCCCCGCTCTGGCTGCCCGCCTGGAGCGGCTGCTCTCCCAGGAGGGCGCGCTCGACAAGAAGGACATGACCCTGCCCGCCGGCGAGTACGCCGAGGTCTTCCCGGTCGACCTCGCGGCCGGCGACCGCGTGCTGATCGAGATGGAGAGCAGCAAGTTCGACACCTACCTGGTGCTCAAGGCGCCCTCGGGCCAGGCGATGGAGAACGACGACCTGGACGGCGACACCCACCAGTCGCAGATCGACGCCATCGTCGAGGAGAGCGGCACCTGGCTGGTGTACGCCACGTCCGCGCGCGCCGGCGAGAAGGGCAAGTACAGCCTGAAGGTCTCCGTGGCCCGCGGCGGCGGGTCCACCGCCGTCTCCAGCTCTGGCGGCGGCGCCGGCAGCCTGACCCTGGGCACGCCGGCCCAGGGCAGCCTGGCCCAGGGTGACGAGACCCTGGCCAACGGCGAGTGGGTCGACACCTGGACGGTGGAGCTGCAGGCCGGCCAGCAGCTCACGCTCGACATGACGTCGAGCGACCTGGACACCTACGTCGGCCTGCGCTCCCCGTCGGGCGCCGTCGACGGCAACGACGACTTCGGCGGCTCGCGGACCCACTCCCGGGTCGAACGCACCGTCGAGGAGAGCGGCACCTGGACGGTCTACGCCACGACCTACCAGGCCGGCCAGGGCGGCAGCTACAGCCTGCTGGCCCAGGTGGGCGGCGGCGGCGGCGCCAGCTCGGACGGCACGGAGCGCTGGAGCGGCAGCCTGGCCAGCGGCGACGCGGTCCTCTCCAGCGGCGAGTACGCCGACGTGGTGCGGGTCGAGGGCCAGGCCGGCGAGCGCTGGGTGGTCGACCTGCGGTCCTCGGCCTTCGACCCCTTCCTGATCGTCAAGGGCCCCGACGGCACCCAGGTGGAGAACGACGACTTCGAAGGCGCCGGCGACCGCTCGCTGGTCGACCTGACCCTGCCGGCCAGCGGCACCTGGCAGATCGCGACCACCACCTACCGGGCCGGCGAGGGCGGGGCCTACGACCTGACCCTGCGCCGCGTGCGGGAGGGCGAGGACGCCGGCGGCACGCAGCGCGTGACCGGCACCCTGGCGAGCGGGGACGGCACGCTGGGCTCGGGCGAGTGGTTCGACCAGGCCACCTTCGAGGGGCTGCCCGGCCAGCGCGTGGTCATCGACATGCGCGGCGGCTTCGACACCTACCTGGGCCTGGTGGGCCCGGGCGGCTTCCAGGTCGAGAACGACGACGGCGAGTCCAACACCCACAGCCGCATCGACGCCACCCTGCCCGAGGCCGGCACCTACAAGGTGGTCGCCACCAGCTACCAGGCGGGCCAGGGCGGCAGCTACACCCTGGACATCACCCTGGGCCAGGCCGAGGGGGGCGCCGCCGCCCAGCGCGACGTGGTGGTGCTCCAGCCGGGCGTGCCCGTCAGCGGCGTGCTGCAGGAGGGCGACCTGACCCTGGACAGCGGCGAGTACCAGGACGGCTACGTCATCGACGCCCAGGCGGGGCAGATGATCTCGGTGTCGCTGGCGTCCTCGGCCTTCGACCCCTACGTGGCCCTGCAGCTCCCCGACGGCAGCTTCGTGCAGAACGACGACTGGGAGGGCCGCAGCGACCTGTCGCGGGTGGACCTGCAGGCCTCGGAGACCGGCCGCTACCGGGTCTTCGCCACCTCCTACCGGGCGGGCGTCTCCGGCGCCTACCAGGTCCAGGCCAACCTGTCGGAGGCGATGGTCGCCCAGGTCGCGCCGGCCCCCGCCAGCGGCCAGGGGCGCACGCTGGGCGTGTTCATGGGGATCTCGGACTACCCGACCGGCGGGCCGACCGACCTGGCCTACACGGCCGACGACGCGCGCGCGATGTTCGCGGGCATGCAGGGCATCGGCATGTCCCCCGGCGACGGGCGCCTGCTGGTCGACGGCCAGGCCACCCGGCCGGCGCTGCAGGCGGCGATCAACGAGCTGGCCGGACGGATGGGCCCGCAGGACCGCCTGGTGCTGTTCTACTCGGGCCACGGGGGCCGGCTGGATCGCAGCAGCCCCCAGGCCGCCGACCCCGACGGCTTCGACGAGACCCTGGCCCTGTACGACGGCGAGATCCGCGACGACGAGCTGGCGGAGATGCTGGGGGCGGTGCGGCAGGGCACGGTGCTGCTGGTGCTGGACTCCTGCTTCAGCGGCGGCTTCAGCAAGGACGTGATCAACCAGCCGGGCCGCATGGGCCTGTTCTCCTCGCACGAGGACGTGACCTCGGCCGTCGCGGCCAAGTTCCGCGCTGGCGGCTACCTGGCCCGGTTCATGGTGGAGGCCATCGGCGAGCGGCTGGCCGACGCCGACACCGACGGCGCGCTCACGGCCCTGGAGCTGTCGCAGTACCTCTACGAGCGCTACCGCAGCGACGTGAAGTCCATGCCCCAGGAGAAGTCGGGCGCCTATGCCGACATCGTGATGACCGGGCAGAACCTGGGTTACCAGCAGATCATCGTCGACCGCGGCGGCGTCGGCCCCTCGTCGGTGCTCTTCGCCTGGTAGGAGTCTTCATGACCGGTCCCCTCCACTTCGTCCTGCCCCTGCTCGCCCTGGCCTGCAAGAAGGACGACCCGGGCGGCGAGGACGGTGCCACCGTGCCCGACGAGCCCTCGCTGGCCCTGACCACGCCGGCCCAGGCGGCGTGGCTGCCCGCCGGCCCGACCCCGGTCGAGGGGACGGTGCACGAGGTCCGGGCGGTCAAGGTCAACGGCGTGGACGCCACGGTGGGCGCGGGGGGGGCCTTCGCCGGCCAGGTGACCCTGCAGCGCGGCGTGAACGTGGTCGAGGCCCGGGGCACGGCGACCAACGGCGACGTGCTCTACGCGCGGCACGGCGTGCTGGCGGGCGACTTCGACAGCCCCGCGGGCAGCGTGGACGAGGCGGCGGTGGTGCGGCTGAACCAGGGCGGGCTGGACCAGCTCCTCACCATGGTCGGCGGGATGCTCAGCGCGGACACGCTGAACGGCGCCCTGGCCGGCATGAACCCGGTCTACAGCGACAGCTACGGGGTCTGGGGCTGGGACGCCGTGGTCATCTCCGCCGACGTGGACCAGGTCTCCTTCGGCGCGCCGACCCTGTCGGTGACCCCCTCGGCCGGCAAGCTGCAGCTCTCGGGCTCGATCCCCGACCTGCAGGTCGACGCGCGGGCCTACGGCGAGGTGGTCGGCATCGACTTCGACAGCGACGTGACCCTGTGGGCCAGCTCGGTGGACCTGGTCGGCGAGCTGACCCTGGGCGCCCAGGGCGGCATGGTCACGGCCGAGCTGGGCGAGGTGAGCCTGGACCTGGTGGGCTTCGGCTACGACACCAGCCTGCTGCCCGGCGACATCGAGGCCTACATCCTGGTCGACACGCTGCGCGCCACGCTGGAGGAGCAGGTCGTCGCCATGGTGCAGGAGCAGGTGCCGGCGCTCATCGACGAGGCGCTGGCCGGCCTGGAGCTGTCCTTCGAGACCGAGCTGATGGGCAGCACCCTGTCGGTGCAGGCCGACGTGGCGCGGGTGGACGTCGACAACGACGGGGTGGAGCTGGGCCTGGACCTCGCGGTGGACATGCCCGACGCGGGCGTCGAGGGCGAGGGCGTGCTGGCCGCCGGGCCGGGCGAGCCCAGCGTCGACCGCGTCGCCGACATGGCCGCCGCCATCAGCGACGACTTGATGAACCGCATGCTGTACGAGGCCTGGGGGGCCGGGATCCTGGAGCTGACCCTGTCGACCTACGACGGCAGCCTGGAGCCCTTCCTGCTGACCCCGCTGCACGCCGAGGAGGGCACCATCGCCGTCTCCGCCTCGCTGCCGCCGGTGCTGGTGGAGGACGACGGCAGGCTGCAGGCGCAGGTGGCCGAGCTGATCGTGACCATCGACACGCCGGACGGGGAGCTGGGCACCCACCTGCAGATCGCGGTGAACGCCTTCGTCGAGGTGGACCTGCTCTACGACGAGGGCGAGATCGCGCTGGACCTGGGGGACGTGAACCTGTCGCTGATGGTGCGGGAGAGCGACTGGGGCGCCAGCAACGAGGCCGTGACCCAGCTCGTCGAGGAGATGCTGCCGCTGGAGACGATGCTGGCCCTGCTGGGCACCATCAGCTTCCCGGTGCCCGAGATCCAGGGCCTGGTCCTGGGAGACGTGGTCGTCTCCCGGGACGCCGGCGGGGTGCACACCGGCCTGACTGCGGCGCTGGAGTAGGTGGTGCGCGCGCGCGTGCCGCTCGCGGCGGCGCTGGCCTCCCTGTGCCTGGTCGGTGCCACCGCGCGGGCCGCCAGCCTGGACAACCTGGAGGTGGCGGGCGCCTGGGGCAGCCCCGGGGCGACGGACGGCGCCGCCGTGTGGTGGAACCCCGCCGGGCTGTCCGCCGGCCAGGGCACGCGCATCCTGGTCGAGGGTGCGCCCACCTTCGCGGTCGTCGACGTCGTGCGCGCCGACCCGCACGGGGGCGCCGATCGGCTGGCGCTGCAGGGCGTGGTGCCCTTCGCCGGCCTGGCCACCGACCTGGGGGTGCCGGGCCTGGGCCTGGGGCTGGGGGTGGGCGCGCCCTACGTGCGCGGCGGGGAACAGAGCCCGGCGGACGGGCCGGTGCGCTACGCCCTGCGGGACGGCCACGTGCAGGTCGTCTCGCTGCTGGCCGGCGGGGGCTACACCTGGAAGGAGAAGGTGGGGGTCGGCCTGGGCCTGCAGGTGTACCGCTCGACCTTCGACGCGCGGCTGGACAACGAGCTGATGCCCGACCTGTACGAGGAGATCACCGCCCTGGGGCAGGATCCCGGCTACACCGACGCCGACCTGGAGGACCCCGACTACGCCACGACCCTGGACTTCCAGGCGCTGTCGGACTGGGCGGTGGGCGGGTCGGCGGGGATCCGGGTGCGGCCGACCGAGCAGGTCGCGCTGTCGGCGGCGTGGGTCAGCGGCTTCCACGTCGACAACCGGGGCGACGTGGCGCTGACCTTCGGCTGCCCGCCGCAGGAGGACACGCTGGGCCGCTTCGGCGCCGAGTCCCGGGGGCTGTGTGACGCCACGATGGAGGGGGCCGCGACGGTGTCGTACGACATGCCGTCCCGCGTACACGGCAGCGTCCAGGTCTGGCCGGTGCCCGCGCTGGTCCTGGAGGCGATGGGCGGCGCGGTGCTGTGGTCGGCCCACACCGACTACGACATCACCATCAGCGAGATCGGCGCACGCAACCCGGAGCTTCCCGAGGAGACGGTCGAGCTGGTCGAGCGCCAGCAGCTCTGGGCGCGGGACAACCGGGACAGCTACTGGGTGGGCCTGGACGCCAAGGGGACCATCCGGGAGCGGGTGATCCTGGGCGGCCGGCTCACCTGGGACCGCGCGGCGGTGCCCGACGCGGCGGTGCTGGCGAACAACTACGACGCCAACGACCTGATCCTGGGCGGCCTGGTCGCCGGCCGGCCCCTGGGCGCCCTGACCGTGGGCCTGTCCTGGTCGCACCACTTCCTGCAGACGCGGACGGTCACCGACAGCGCCTTCCGCATGAACGTGCTGCCCGAGGACCGGCCCGAGGAGCGCTACCACTACCCGCACGGCAACGGCAGCTACGCCGGTCGCGTCGACCGCATCGGCCTGAGCGCGCGGGTCGAGATCTAGCCCGCGCCGCCGACGTGGGCGCCGTCGAGGATCGCCCGGAACACCCGCTCCAGGGCCCGGGCCTGGTCGGGCGTGGGGGCCCGGGACCGCGCGAGGTCCAGGATCTGCGCCTCGCGCTCGGCGTGGGTGGGCGGCAGGCCGGCGCTGCGCTTGAGGGCCTGGACCTGGGCGGAGAGGGCCTGGCGCTCCAGGAGCAGGTCGACCAGCGCGGCGTCGACGCGGTCGATCTCGCGCCGCAACGCCGCGACGGCCAGGGCGGTGGGCGCGGGGGTCACGAGGCGGCCGCCGCGGGCGCGGGCGGAGCGGGGATCCGGAAGGCGCCCGCGCACCAGCCGCAGTCCTCGCAGACCCGGTCGCAGGCCTCGATCCAGGCCTGGGCCTGGGGGGGCTCGACGTAGTGGCCCAGGGGGTGCTCCCAGCTCTCGCCCGCCAGGTACAGCTCCCGCTTGCGCGCGATCTCGGCCAGGCTGCGCGCGCGGCCCTCGATCTTGGCCACGTCCACCAGCCCGACGTAGCGGCGCAGCAGCGCGGGCACGAGGTCCTTCTGGGCCAGGAGCCAGGGCCGCGCGACCCGCTCGGCGCTCATCATGCAGGCGCCTCGGCCCGCCTCGTGGTCACACTGGTTCATCAGCGCGATGTGCGAGACCAGCGAGGGGCACTCCGGCAGGCAGGCGTCGTCGAGGACCACCTTGACGCCCAGGCCCCCCGGGCCGCCCTGGGCGCGCACCTGGGCGATGGCCTGGGGCCGGCGGTTGATCTCGCGGGAGACGACGATGGACTCGACCCCCACGCCCTCGACCCAGTAGCGGGCCTGCCGGGCGGTCGCGACCTGGGCGGCGCAGGAGACCGACAGCGGCAGGGAGGGCAGGGCCGCGCGCAGGTCGCGGGCCAGCGGGAAGTCGCTGAGCGTGACCAGCATCCGGGGGCCGAAGAGGTCGGCCATGCCGGCCACCTCCTCGGGGATCCGGTCGCGGGCGGGGGTCCAGACGGGCAGGTTCACGACCAGGTTGGCGCGCACGCCGACCCGGTGCAGCGCCGCGGCCAGGGAGCGCAGCGCGCGCCGGTACTCCTGGGGATCGGCCGGGCCCGCCCACGGCCGCGCGGTCGGGCCGAAGGCGATGTGGATGGGCAGGTAGACCTCGGCCACGCCGGCGGCGTGGTCGGCGATCCACTCCGGCCAGGCCGGGTCGTGGTTGTAGGGCAGGGCGAGCGGGATCCCGTGGGGGCGTGGGGCCACCGGGCCTCCGGCGAGAGAGGGGCGAGCCCGCCAGCTTGCCGCCGCTTCGCCCCGGGTGGCATCGGTCGAACGTCCGGTGGCCGGCGCCCCCCCCGCCGACCGGATCAGCCGCAGCAGACGTAGTCGAAGGTCGCCGTCTCGACCGCGCCGTCCGCCGCCGTCAGCTCCACCGTGAGCTGCCACCAGCCCTCCATCTGGAACTGGAAGGGGGCGGCCGTGGCCGTGCCGTCGCCGTGGTCGGTCACCACCGGGCTGACGTTCATGCCGTGCCCGTGCTCGGGCATGGTGGCGTCGGCGGCGGTGAAGGAGAAGCCACCCGCGGGCGCCGGGTCGGCCACCGCCGACAGGCTGATCGCGACCTCCTCGCCCACGATCGGCTCGACCGAGGGCGTCCAGGTGACGGTGTAGGTGCCCCCGTCGGAGACCCGGGTGCGGCTGGTGTCCAGGCTGCCCGTGTCGGTCCCGCCGTCGCCGTGCGTGCCACCGCCGTCGGCCCCGCCGTCGGTGCCGTGCGCGCCGGTGTCGTCGCCGTCCTTGTCGCCGCAGGCGAGCAGGCCGAGGAGCAGCAGCATCCGAACCTCCAGGTGGCGGCAGGGTAGCCCCGGGGCCGCGGGATGCAAGGACGGCGGCGAGGATAGGACCGTTGCATGCCGACCCTGCCCTCGACCTGCCCGCTGGACTGCCCCGACCGCTGCTCCCTCTCCGTCACCGTCGAGGGGGACCGCGTGACCCGCATCGGCGGCAGCCGGGCCTGGGAGTGGACGGACGGCTACATCTGCAAGAAGGTGGCCGGCTTCGGCGCGCGGGTGCACGGGCCGGAGCGGATCCTGCACCCGATGGTGCGGGCCGCGGACGGCGGCTGGTCGCGCGTGAGCTGGGACCAGGCGATGGACCTGGTGGCCGCCCGCCTGCGGGCGATCATCGACCAGGACGGCCCCCAGGCCATCCTGCCGGTCTGGTACGCCGGCAGCAACGGGCTGCTCACCGGCGGCGGCCTGGACCAGCGGCTGTGGAACCGCCTGGGCGTCACCCAGTGCCAGCGCACGCTCTGCGCGGCCAACACCGGCGCCGGCGCGCGGGCCGTCTACGGCACCATGCCCTCGGCCGACCTGCGGGACGTCGAGCACGCGCAGACGGTCCTCGTGTGGGGCAACAACCCCCAGGCCTCGGGCATCCACCTGTTGCCGCCGCTCAAGCGGCTGCAGGCGCGCGGCGGGCGGCTGGCGGTCGTCGACCCGCGCGCCACCAGCCTGGCCCGCGGCGCCGACCTGCACCTGCCCGTGCTGCCCGGCGCCGACGTGCCGGTGGCCCTGGCCCTGGTGCACGTCGCCGTCGTCGAGGGCCTGGCCGACCTGGAATTCCTGCACCGGGAGTGCCAGGGCTGGGAGGCGCTGCGGGACGAGGCGATGGCCTGGACACCAGCCCGCGCCGGGCGGGAGGCGGGCGTGGACCCCGCCGCCATCGAGGCCCTGGCGCGCCTGTACGCCGAGGGCGCGCCGGCGCTCATCCGCTGCGGCTGGGGGCTGGAGCGGACCCGCAACGGCACGGACGCGGTGCGGGCGATCCTGATGCTGCCGGCGGTCTACGGCAAGCTCGGCGTGCGCGGTGGCGGCTACGTGCTCTCCACCAGCGCCGGCTACCGCATGGACAGCCGCAAGTGGCAGGGCAGCAGCGACGCGCGGGCGATCAACCTGTCCCGGCTGGGCGCCGAGCTGGCGCAGGCCCAGGATCCGCCGATCCGGGCCTGCTGGGTCTACGACTGCAACCCCGCCGTGACGGTGCCCGACCAGGCCCGCGTCGTGGCCGAGCTGTCCCGACCCGACCGATTCGTCGTCGTACACGAGCAGGTCTGGACCGACACCTGCGACCTGGCCGACGTGGTCCTGCCGGCCACGACCTTCCTGGAGCACAAGGAGCTGTCGCGCGCCTACTCGGGCTCCGTCCTGCAGTGGTCGGAGCCGGTGATCCCGCCGGTGGGCGAGAGCCGCTCCAACCACCAGGTGCTCCAGGACCTGGCGCGCCGCCTGGGCGTGCCCGACGAGCTGACCGAGGAGGAGCTGGCCACGCAGATCCTGGCCACCCGGCCGCATGGCCCCTCCTTCGAGGAGCTGCGACAGCGGCGGGCCGTGAGCTGGACCGCGCCGGTGCAGATGGTCGACGTGCGCCCGGAGGGGCCGATCCAGCTCTCGCCGCCGCCGCGCCACCTGCCTCCTCCCGTCGATGCCGATCTGCCGTTGATCCTCATCTCGCCGGCAACGACGAAGGCCATCAGCTCGACGCTCTACGAGAGCGAGACCGCCGTGCCCGTCGCGCTGCACCCAGTGGACGCGGCCGCCCGCGGCATCGGCGAGGGCGACCGGGTGCGGCTGTGGAACCCCCGGGGCGAGGTGGTCACCACCGCCCACCTCTCCGACGAGCTGAGGCCGGGCGTCTGCATGCTGCCCAAGGGCCTGTGGCGGCGCGCCACCGAGAACGGCTGGACCAGCAACGTGCTCATCCCCGACCACGTGGACGCCCAGGGCGGAGGTGCCTGCTACAACGACGCCCGCGTCGAGGCGCAGCGGCTGTCGTGACCAGGTGAGCTGCCGGCGTCCTTCGGGGACCGCGCCTCGGCGAAGCCACCGATTCCCTCCGCCTGTCCCTCCGCCAGGGAGCGGGCGTGCCCATGTCGGCCGGATCTCCCTGCGAGGGGACTATGGCCAGCGCAGCGTGAATGTCTGCCCGATCCGGCCCGGCAGGTCGGCGACCATCGCGCAAGGTCGCGGCTCGATGGCGTGGGCTTGAAAGGGGGGG
Organism: Myxococcota bacterium; assembly: GCA_023150805.1. Classification (GTDB taxonomy): domain Bacteria; phylum Myxococcota_A; class UBA796; order UBA796; family UBA2385; genus UBA2385. The sequence goes on from JAKLKF010000016.1 coordinate 15,105, forward strand.
CGAGGGCCGGTCACGCTGCCGATCGCCCGGATCTTCAGGCCGGCCAGGTGGGCCTCCTGCATGAAGCTGTTGCTCAGCGAGTTCGCGACCAGCAGGTTCAGCTCACCGAGCGTCGTGTCGCGGGCAATGTTCAGGTCACCGAGGACCCAGGTCGTCTCGCCATCGGCGGAATCGAATGCCCAGCCGATGCACCACGAACCGGCTCCGAAGGGCGTGTTGCGCGGATCCTGCGCGGCGGCCTGCGCCTCGCGCTGCTTCCAGGCCTGCACGTTGGCTTCGAGCTTTGCCTCCTCGCCCTGAAGGTGCGCGACGAGCTGGTCGACGCCCGCGTAGAGGGGGCTGCCTGACTGGGGGCGCCACAGGGCGAGCGGGTTTCCGGGGCTGCGCTCGATCCACGTCGTCGCGCCCTCCGAGTCGGCTGTGAGCTGGAAGAACAGCCACCGTTGATGCACCGAGGGCCTGCCGTCCAGGCTCGCCACGCGACACAGGACGGTCAGCGCCTCCCGGTCGATCTCCGCCCCGACGTACGGATCGGCGTGCTCGTCCCCCGCCGAGCGGGGGAAGAACACCCTCCAGGGATCCTCCTCGATCCGGACGTTCTCCAAGCCGTCGACGACGGGCGGGCAGCGGACAGAGCGGGTGGCGCCGGAGACGCGGTCGGCGAGGATCCACTCGCCGCGGGACCCACCCGCGGGGGAGAAGGCGACGAAGTCGTCGCGCATCCGGCCGGTGCGCCGGGTGCTGCGGGGAAACGGGGCGGCCTGTTTGTCGGGGCCAAGGAAGACGACGGGCGTCGCGTCGGCGAAGCCATGGGACTCGAGGTAGGGGAAGGCGTCGCGCTCGACGACGTGGACGGCGCCGTCGGCGCACTGCGGTACCTCCCGCTCTTCGCAGTCGATCCACGTCCAGCCCTCGTGATCCACCCTCTTGCCCCGCGCTGCCGATGCGGGAGGGGCGATGCCGAGCAGCGTCAGCGCGCCGATGACGTAGGGCCAGTCCGTGCCAGCCCGCCTCGAACACAGGCGAGCACCTCGCACGCGCCGGCCCCGGCACCCGAGGGACGGTGGCGCTTCGATCTCCGGCTCGCCCGGCTGGGAGGTGGGGGTTGAGGTCAGGGCAGGTGGCGAGCGCATGTACATCTCCAGATGCGGGCGGAACCTATGCAACCTCGCGCGGGCGGGCACAGGGCTGCCCTGTTCGTCGCGCGTCCGGGCGCATTCTCGCAGGGGTGCGCGCCGATGGCACGAGTCCGGTTGGAGAGGCCACGGGGTGCGGCAGGCCGTCCGAGGGCTCCGCTGTGTGCCGGCGTTACTCCTGCGACGTGAGGCCCGGCTCTCCAACCTCGCCCGCCGCGCTCGTCCCCGGGCCAGAGCTCGCGGCGCTGCTGGCCCGCGCCCGGGCGCCAAACGCGACCCCGGACGAGCGGGAGCGCGCGCGCCTGGCGACCGACGCCCACTTCGCGGCCAGCCAGGAGCGCATCCACTGGCTGTGCCTGCGCCTGCTGGCGCGTCCGGAACTGGCGGCCGAGGCGGCGCAGGAGACCATGCTCGTCGCGGTCCGCCGCTTGCCGGAGTTCCGCGGGGACTCCAGCTTCCACACCTGGCTGCACGCCATCGCCCGCCACGTCTGCATGAAGTCCCGGGCGCGGCGCCAGGAGCTGCTGGGGGTCGAGCAGCTCTTCGACCCGCAGGACCCGGCCCGGGATGCGTTGGAGGCGCTGCGGCAGGAGGAGCGCGACGCCTTGCTCTCCGAGGCCAACCGCGCCGTGCTGTCCCCCCAGGAGCAGGAGGCCCTGGTGCTGCGCTACGAGCTGGGGGTCGGATACGACGAGATCACGGCGCTGCTGCACCTGGACGAGGTCTCGGGCGCCCGTGGCCTGCTGCAGCGCTGCAAGCGCAAGCTGCGTCGCGAGCTGGAGCGCCGCCTGGCCATCCTGGGCCACGGCAGCTCGCTGGTGTTCGGGAGCATCGGGACGGACGGATGAGCGCGGACCCGGGTCACCCGACGATCGGGGCCTTGGAAGCCGAAGTGCTGTCGCCCGAGGTGGTGACGCACCTGGCCGGCTGCGCGGCCTGCCGCGTCGAGCGGCTGCTGTTGCGGGCGGGCCCGCCGGCGGCCCCGTCCACGACCGCCGAGGGGGAGGAGCCGGCGGCGACGGACGACGGCGCGGCGCTGCCGGCGGCCCCCCGCTACGAGCTGGGCGAGCGGATCGGCAGCGGCGGGACGGCCTGGGTGCACCGCGCCCTGGACCTGGACCTGCACCGCTCGGTGGCACTCAAGCTGCTGCGGCGGGAGGGGCCCTCGGCCCAGGCGCGCTTCCTGGCCGAGGCCCAGGTGACGGCCCAGCTCGACCACCCCTACATCGTGCCGGTCTTCCACGTCGGCGCCACCGCGGAGGGGCGCCCCTACGTGGCCGAGCGGCAGGTGCATGGTCAGTCCCTGACCGAGGCGGTGCGCGCCGGGCTGCTGCCGACCCTGGAGGGCAGGGTCGAGGTGCTGCGCAAGGTCTGCGCCGCGGTGGCCTACGCCCACAGCCGCGGTGTGCTGCACCGCGATCTGAAGCCCGACAACGTGATGGTCGGCGCCTTCGGCGAGGTCCAGGTGGTCGACTGGGGGCTGGCCCGCCCCCTGGGCCACCGCCCGGGCCCCGACGACGTCGAGGCCGAGCGCTTCGACTCGTCGGACGATCACACCCGCGACGGGACCATCCTGGGCACGCCGGCGTGGATGTCGCCGGAGCAGGCGCGCGGCGAGGTGGGCGCCCTCGACGAGCGCACGGACGTCTACGCCCTGGGGGCCATGCTCTTCTTCCTGGCCGTCGACCGCCCTCCCGTCGAGGCGGGGGCGGGGCAGACCCTGGTCGAGGCGGTGGCCCGGGGGCAGGCGCGGGGCCCGGCCGAGGTGGACCGCCGCGTGCCCCGCGAGATCGACGCCATCGCCCGGCGGGCCCTGGCACCCGATCCGGCGGATCGCTACGCCAGCGTTCCCGCGATGCTGGAGGACCTGACGGCCTGGGCTGAGCGGCGGCCGCTGCCCCACGTCGGCTCGACCTGGCTGGAGCGGCTGGAGAAGGTGGCGGCCCGCCAGCGCACGGCGGTCCGAGCGGTGGCCGGCACTGTGGCCCTGGCCCTGGTGATCGCGGGTGTCGGGGGCTGGCGCTACCTGGAGGACACGCGGGCGGCTCGGGACGCGGCGGACGCCGAGGCGGCGCGGGCCCGTTCGGCCGAGCGCCAGGCCATCCTGGAGGCGGCCAGCGCCGAGGTCGCCCTGGCCGACATGGCGCGCCTGGACGGTCGCCCCCGGGACGCGGCGGCGCGGCTGGATCGCGCGACCCGCATCCTGGAGGCGGTGGGGGGCTACCCCCGCTACGCCGGGTGGGCGCGCTCGGCGCTGGTCGCGGCGGCCCCACCGCCGGTGTCGAGCTGCGCGCCGCTGCCCGCCACCGGCCTGCGGTCGATCGCCATCGCGCCCGACGCGACGGCCGCGGTCGCGCTGGGGGCGGACGGCAGCGTCGGCCTGTGGGACCCGGCCGGCTGCCAGGACCTGGGGCGGGACCGCGTGGGCGGCCCGGTGGTGGACGGCGCCGCCGCCTGGTTGGCTGACGGCCCGGCCGTGATCGCCTGGATCGGCGACAGCCTGGTCCACCTCCGGCCGGGGCAGGGTGTCGTTGCCCGCAGCCCGCTCCCGCCCGCCCTGCTGGGCCCCGGCGGCGCGCCGGATCGCCGAGACCTGGCCCGCCTGGTCCTACACCCGTGGGGCGAAGGGGCCGTGGCCGCGCCGGACGGCCAGTGGTGGACCTTCCGCTTCGGCGACCCCGCGCTCCACGCCGGGCGCCCCTGGCCCGACCGCCCGCGAGAGCTGCGGCTGGTCGCGGGGGGGCGGGCGGTCTTCGCCTACGTGGGCGCCGGCCACATCGAGGATCGCGGCCTGTACGACCGCCGGACCCTGCGAAGGCGCGGGCCGTGCTGGTCCGCCGCCGAGGCCAGCGCGGATGGCCGCCGGGCGTTGATCAACACCTGCGAGGGGACAGAGGCCGTCGACCTGGTCACGGGCCGCCGCCTGTGGTCCACGCCCGAGACCCCCTACGGCGACGTCGGCGTCGCGCCCGGGGACCACCTCGCCTGGTACGCGCTGGGGGGGGCGATCCAGCTCTTCGACCTGGACAACGGCGCCGTCGTGGGGAGGGTGGTGGCGCCTCCCGAGGAGCGGCTCGCGGCGGTGAGCCGGGACGCCCGGATGCTGCTGACGACCGGCGAGGACGGGCGCGTCTCGGCCTGGCTGCGCACCGCGCCCCGGCTGCAACGGCTGGCCCGCGAGGTGGCGGCCGAGCGGGGGCCTCGGCTGGCGCTGAGCCCGGACGGGCGCCTGCTGGCGGCGGCGGGGGTCGCCTCCTTCCGCGGGGTCGAGGTGCTGGACCTGGCCACGGGCGTCCGGCTGCGCAGCCTCCCGACGGGGGACCTCGTCAACGACCTGGCCTTCTCGCCCGATGGGGCCTGGCTCGTGGCCAGCACGCCCGCGGGTGCGCTCTCCTGCTGGGACCTGGCGACCGGGCAGGCGCGCTGGCAGGTGGCCCTCCCCCCCTCGGAGGTGCCCGTCGCGTGGGTCGGCGACGAGGTCGCCACTGTCGACGAGCAGGGCGCGCTGGTGATGCTGGACGGCGCGACCGGACAGGAGCGGCGCCGCTGGCCGGCCCTGCCCGGGCCCGCGGTGGACCTGCTGGCCGTCCCGGCCACCCGGGAGCTGCTGATGGGCGGCTACCTGACCCTGGCCCCCACGGCCCTGCGGATCGACGTCGACGACGGCCGGGTGCTTCAGCGCCTGGACAGCCAGGAGAACCGCGCCCAGCTCGCGCTCTCGCCGGACGGGTCGGTGGCCGCCCTGGCCGGCTGGACCGGGCGCAGCGCGCTGTGGGACCTCTCCACCGGCCGGATCCTGCACACGCTGGCGGCCGAGAGCGGTCCCACCATCGGCGCGGCCTTCTCGCCAGGCGGCGACGTCGTCGTCACCTCGGGCTGGGACGAGCAGCTCGTCTTCTGGGATGCGCGCACCGGGGCGCGGCTGCGCTCGGTCTCGCTGGGACGCAAGGGAGGCTTCACCCTGTTCACGCCCGACGGCTCGCTGCTGGTGCACACCTGGAGCTGGAAGGTCGAGGAGGTGCCGCTGGACGCCCACGTTCGCCATGCCCGGGCGGTCGCGGACCTGGCCGGCGGCGGGCCGGAGAGGGCGCGGGCCTTCGCGGCGCTGGGTTGGTGGGAGCGGGTCACGCCCGAGCCGGACCGCGGCGAGGACGATCCGCTGCTGCGGGTGCAGGCGGCCCTGGCCATGGGGCGAGGGGACCTGGCGGCCCTCGCGGCCAAGGGGCTGCCCGTGGGGCCGTACCGGAGCGTGATCGAGAACCTGCCCTCCCCGCTGTGAGGATCGCCGGTCCTGGGGAACCAAGGGGTGTCCGACGGCAGCCTCCCTTCCGCGCTGCGGTCGACGCCCCTCGCTCCAGGAGAACCGGGATGCTGCCCTCCCTCCTCACGCTCACTTCGCTTTGCCTGCTCGGCTGCAAGGATGATCCCGAGGACTCGGGGTCGGACGACACGGGGACCGGCGACGGGGGCACCGGGACCGACGTGCTGGCCTTCTACGTCTACGACCCCGGCACCGCGGGGGGCGACCCGGTGACCGGCGTGACCGTGGCCTTCGACACCACCGACGGCGAGCGCCTGGAGGCGGTCTCGGGAGAGGACGGCTTCGCGACGGTAGAGCTGGACCTCGCCCGCTTCGCCTCGGCCATGGCCCACGCCGACGGCCGGAGCTTCGTGGCGGTCACCGCCGCCGCGGTGGTGCCGGACTTCGTGGCCGGCCAGGCCCTGGGGGCCCTGCCCTCCTGGTCGATCGAGGCGAGCACGGCGCTGCCGGTCGGCGGGAACGGGGGGGCCACCGTCTCCGGCGCGCTCCTGCACAAGGTCGACGACGCCCACCCCGTGGTCGTCCGGGCGACCACCTCGCCCGAGGAGTTCTTCGATGCCGACGGCCCGACCAGCTACGCGCTGGACGTCCCCACCGGTCAGGGTTTCACCCTGGTCGCGCTCGAGTTCGAGGAGGACGAGGACTGGGGCGAGGACCGGGGCATCGCGGAGACCTTCCACCGCTGGGCGGTGGTCGAGCAGCCCGCCATCAGCGGCCCCACCACCGTGGACATCGACTTCGACGCCACGGTCGAGGCCCTGTCTCTCGAAGGCAACCTGGAGGCGCCCGCCGACACCATCCTGGCGGAGCAGGGCTACCTGTACATCATCCTCTACTCCGGGCAGGCCTACAGCGGCTTCTCGCCATCGACCGCGCCCGGGGCGGACGGCAAGAGCTACGACTTCCACCTGGAGTACGTCGACATCGCGGGCGCCAGCCTGACCACCACCGTGGATGTCTACGGGCCGGACGGCTCCTTCAGCAGCCGCCGGATGGACGGCGACATGCCGGGCGAGGGGGCCCAGGACCTGGGCCTGCTGTCCCCACCGCGGCGCAGCGCGCCGGTGGGAGAGGGGCCCTTCGCCTGGGAGGAGCCGATGACCTGGACAAACCCGCCCGAGGGAGATCGCTACCTGTTCTATTTCGCCCAGGGTGGACAGATCGGGCTGGTGTTCGGCGGCGCCGAGGAGACCGGGCTCGCCTTGCCGCCGCTGCCGTCGACCAGCACGACGCTGACGACGGGCGACATCATGGGAGTGCTCGCGGCGGTCTCGGACCCGGACATGGACGGCAACCCCGAGCTGCAGGCCTGGGACGCGAGCTTCCTGGTCACCTCTCCCTTCGCCCCTTGAGGCGGTCCCGCCCTGCGCCTGCATCCTGGCCCACACCTCCGCGCTGCGCGCCAGCACCCGCCGCTCCGCTCAGGGAACGCGGGAGGGGCCGCGGAAGCTGCCGCTCACGCTCGTGCGGTGCGTCCCGTCGTCCCCGCTCATCTCGAAGGTCCCCGCCCAGGTGACGTTGCCGGCCCCGTCCTGATCGACCTGGGTGAGGTCCAGGGAGAAGGAGTCGGCGCCGGACACCGCGCAGGCGTAGTAGCCGCCGGTCGATGCGTTGGTCACCTGGGCGCCGCTGTACACGCTGCAGGTGGTCGTCTCGCCGGGCACGGGTCCGATCGCGGCCACCGCGACGCTGAAGTAGCTGGTGAGATCCGTGCAGATCAGGTTGATGGAGGGCTCCGCACCGCCGCTCGAGGCTCCCAGCAGTTGGGCCTCGTCGCAGTGCACCATGAAGGGGCTGCTGTCGAAGGTCCCGCTCGCGTCGAAGTAGGAGTCGCCGCCCCCCCCCGCGGTGTCGTCGGCGTCCTTGTCGCCGCAGGCGAGGACGGTCAGGAGGGGCAGGAACGCCGACGCGTGGGCACGAGTGGTCATGATGGCTTCAGGGCGGCTCGGTAGCCCGATCCCGCCGGGGGTGTGCGGCAGGGCTCAGGCTCGCGGGACACCTTCCCCAGCCGGGCGGGGCTCGCAGCCGAGCATCGAGCGTTCCACCCGGAACTCGGTGCGCCGCGGCCTGTGGCGGGTCCGCCGCCGTCGGCCCCACGATACGGCAGAGGCGCCTCTCCTGGCCTCGGAGCGCCCGTGTCGACATCAGCCCTGGCCCTGGCGATCCTGCTTGTTGCCTGCGCCTCTCCCGAGCCCGGGCCCGGTGGGACGGGGGGCGGGGGCACCGTCGGCGACGGCGGCAGCAGCGAGGACGGCGGCGGCGGCGGCGATGGGGGCACCCCCAGCGACGGGGGCGACAGCGGGGGCGACGGCGGGGGCGACGACACCGGCGCTGGCGTGCAGGCCTGGGTGGGCGAGCCCTGGCGGCGGGACGAGATCGCCACGCCCGGGTCGCTGGCCTTCAACGAGCTGCAGTACCACCCGCGCGGCGAGGACGAGAGCGAGTGGGTCGAGCTGTACAACCCCATGGCCCTGGACATGGACCTGTCGGGCTGGTCGCTGACCGGCGCCGTCACCTACGCCTTCCCCGAGGGCACGGTGCTGGCGGCCGGCGGCTACCTGGTGGTCGCGGCCGACCCGGACCGGCTCTCGGCCGGCGCCGGCGTCGAGGGCGCGCTGGGCCCCTGGGAGGGCGCGCTGTCCAACGGCGGCGAGCGGCTGTCGCTCTCGAGCAACGGCGGCCGGACCATCGACTCCATCGCCTACGGCGACGACGACCCCTGGTCCGTGCAGGCCGACGGCACGGGGCACAGCCTGGCCAAGATCCGCCCCGACACCGCCAGCGACCGGGCGGAGCACTGGACGGTCAGCGCGGTGCCCGGCGGCACCCCGGGCGCCTCCAACCGGCTCGACCCGCTGCTGCCGCCGTCCGCGGTAGACCTGGTGGCGGCCGAAGCCACCTGGGCCTACGACCTGTCGGGCGTCGAGCCCGCCGCCGACTGGACCCTTGCCTCCTTCGACGACCGCGCCTGGCCCGCGGCGCCCGCCCTCTTCTACGCCGGCGCCAGCGACGCGTCGGTGTCGGCGACGGCGTGGGCGACCGCGGACAACTACTTCGCCCTGTACCTGGGGCAGGCCGACGGCACGGACCTGCGGTGGGTGGGCCAGGACAGCGACGGCGAGTGGTGGACGGTCGAGGAGATCGCGCTGGAGGCGACGCCCTGGGACCACCTGTACCTGGCGGCCTGGGAGCTGTCGGGGGACTCCGGCAGCACCCAGATGGCCATCGCCGAGGTGGAGCTGCCCGACGCCGTCGTCGGGACCACCGCCGAGGGCCTGGAGTGGGTGCTGGGCCCCGTCGGCAGCAACCCCGGGGGGCTGCCCGGCGGAACGGCTCCCGACGAGGACGAGCTGGCCGTCCTGGTGGAAGAGGCCAACGCCCTGGCTGGCTGGTCGGCGCCCGCCGTGGACGCGGCGCGGACCTCCTCGCCCTGGGGCGGCTCGATCGGCGCGCTCTTCTCCGACGCCGCCCGCTACGTCTGGGGCGACAGCTTCGACGCCGCCGCGCTCACCAACGACGAGGACACCTACGCCCTCTTCCGCACGGTCGACCCCCTGGTCGGCCCGCGGGGCACCACCGAGCTGGCCTCCGTGCCCACCACCGCCTGGTTCCGCACGACCTTCTCCTTCGAGGGCGACCCCGCCGCCACCGATCTGCACCTGGAGTGCCTGCTCGACGACGGCGCCGTGGTGCTGCTCAACGGGGTCGAGCTGCTGCGGGAGAACCTGCCCGAGGGCCCCCTGGAGGCGACCACCCTGGCCTCGGCGCCGGTCGCCGCCGCCCGCGAGCTGTACGCCGACGTGTCCAGCGACGCCCTGGTGCGCGGCGAGAACGTGCTCGCCGTCGCGCTGCACCAGGCCGCGCCCGACGACGCTGACCTCACCTTCGGCTGCGCCCTGGTGGCCGAGGTCTGGACCGTCGCCGGGCAGCCCACCCTGGTGCTCAACGAGCTGCCTCCGGCGGGGACGACGCCCGCCTGGGTCGAGCTGCGCAACGCCTCCGTCGGTGCCATGGACACCGACGGGATGGTGCTCTCGACCTCGGCGGGCAGCGAGGTGGCGCTGGCCGCCGGTGAGATCGCCCCGGGTGCGGTGGTGGCGATCGAGGCATCTGCGCTGGATCTCACGGCGGACGAGGTGCTCTTCCTGTACGCCGCCGACGGGGTCACGCTGCTCGACGCGGTGCGGATCCGCGCCGGCCACCGGGCCCGGGATCCCCAGGGTGGGGGCTGGCGCACCCCCAGCGCCGCGACGCCGGGCGCGGAGAACCAGGTCGCCCCCCCGGCCGACGTGGTGATCCACGAGATCCAGGTCCACGCGGCCCCCTGGTCCGTGGAGGGCGAGCCGTTCAGCGCCCGGGACGAGGAGTGGATCGAGCTGTACAACCGGGGCGAGGAGGCCGTCGACCTGGGCGGCTGGCAGCTGGTCGACGCCGTGTCCTGGCAGTTCCCCGAGGGCACGGTGCTCGCGCCCGGCGGCTTCCTGGTCGTCGCCCGCGACGCCGACGCCCTGCGGGCCCTGTGGCCCGAGGTGACCATCGTCGGCGACTTCGACGGCAAGCTGGCCAACGACGGCGAGCGGATCCTGCTGCGCGACGCCGTCGGCAACCCGGTGGACGAGGTGCGCTACGGCAGCGGCGGGCGCTGGCCCGGGGCGGCCGATGGCGGGGGCTCGACCCTGGAGCTGTTGGACCCCTGGGCCGACAACGCCGCGCCCGAGGCCTGGGCCGCCAGCGACGAGGCGGCCCGCGCGGGCTGGGTGACCGTGTCCTACCGCGGCCTGGCCACCTCCAGCGCCGTGGGCCCCGACGGCGTCTGGGAGGAGCTGGTGCTCGGCCTGCTCGACGCTGGCGAGGTGCTCATCGACGACCTCAGCGTGGTGCAGGACCCGGACACGGCTCCGCTGGAGCTGGTGCAGAACGGCGGCTTCGACGACGGCGAGGCGCACTGGCGCCTGCTGGGCACCCACCGGCACAGCGAGGTGGTGCCCGACCCCGACGACCCGGGCAACCCGGTGCTGCGGCTGGTCGCCACCGGCGCGACCGGCCACATGCACAACCACGTCGAGACGACCCTGCTGCGGGACATCGGGCGCCGGACCTACGAGATCTCGTTCCGGGCCCGGTGGGTCTCGGGCAGCAACCAGCTGCACACCCGCCTGTACTTCCAGCGCCTGCCCCGCACGACGCTGCTCCCGCAGCCCGAGCCGTCGGGCACGCCGGGGGCGCCCAACTCCACGGCGGTGGACAACCTGGGGCCGACCTTCCTCGACCCGGCCCAGGACGTGGTGGTGCCGGCGCCGGGCCAGCCGGTGGCCTTCTCGATCCGGGTGGACGATCCCGACGGCCTGGCCGAGGTGACCCTGTGGTCCTCGGTGGACGGCGGCGCCTGGCAGGACACGGCGATGGGCGAGGGGGAGCCCGGGCGCTTCTCGGCGACCCTGGAGGGGCAGGACGCGGGGGCCCGGGTGCAGCTCTACGTCGAGGCGGTCGACGGGCGGGGCGCGGCGAGCACCTGGCCGGCGGGGGGCCCCGACGGGCGGGCGCTGTACGCCGTCGACGACGGGCAGGCCGCCACCCACGGCCTGCACAACCTGCGCATCCTGATGACCGAGGCGGACGCCGACTGGCTGCACGAGGACGTGAACCTGATGAGCGACGACCTGCTCGGCGCCACCGTCGTCTACGACGAGGTCGAGGTCTACTACGACGTGGGCGTGCGGCTGAAGGGCAGCGAGCGGGGCCGCCCGACGACCGCGCGGCTGGGCTACGGCTTGCGCTTCTCCCCCGACCAGCCCTTCCGCGGGCGCCACGCCACGGTCCTGGTCGACCGCTCCGAGGGCGTGGGCTTCGGCCAGCGCGAGGTCCTGCAGAACCTGGTGATGACCCACGCCGGGTCGGTCTCCGGCGAGCACAACGACCTGGTCCAGCTCATCGCCCCCCGCGACAGCTACACGGGCACCGCCGAGCTGCAGCTCGACCGCTTCAGCGACCTGGTGCTGGCCGCGCAGTTCGAGGACGGCGACGACGGCACGCGCTTCGAGTACGAGCTGGTCTACTACCCGACCACCACCGACGACGGCACCGCCGAGGGCCTCAAGCTGCCCCAGCCCGACGACGTGATCGGCACCTCGCTCACCGACCTGGGCGAGGACGAGGAGGCCTACCGCTGGACCTTCCTCATCGGCAACAACCTGCGCCAGGACGACTACGCGCCCCTCATCGGGCTGTGCCAGGCCATGGGCCTGTCGACGCCGGAGCTGCTGGAGGTCGCCGACGAGGTGATCGACGTCGACCAGTGGCTGCGGGCCTTCGCGTTGGCGACCCTGTCGGGGGCCACCGACCAGTACGCCGCCGGCAGCCAGCACAACGCCGTGTTCTACCAGCGCCCCTCCGACGGCCGCTTCCTGTACTTCCCCCACGACCTCGACTACATCGGCAGCGCCACCATGGCCGTCGTCGGCAGCGCGGACCTGGCCCGGCTGCTGCGGGACCCGGTCTGGAACCGGACCTTCTACGGGCACCTGTACGACATCGTCAGCCGCACCTACAACCGCGAGCACCTGCAGCCCTGGTGCGACCAGCTCGGCGCGCTGCTGCCCGGCCAGGACTTCGACGCCCACTGCGCCTTCGTCGACCAGCGGGCGGACTGGGTGCTCAACGGCGCGTCGGACGGCGTCCTGGCCCGCTACCCCGAGATCGGGTTCGAGATCACGACCGGGGGCGGAGAGGACTTCGCCCTGAGCGCGGCCGAGGTCACGCTCGAGGGCGAGGGGTGGGTCGACGTGCGCGAGGTGTGGCAGGAGGGCGCCGCCGCGCCCCTGGCGCTGACCTGGGTGGACTCCACCACCTGGGAGGTCACCGTCCCGCTGGCGAAGGGCGCGAACGAGCTGGTCCTGGTGGCCACCGACCTGGACGGCCAGGAGGTCGGCCGCGACACGATCGTGGTCACCCGGGAGTGAGGGCGCCGCCGCGACCGGCCGCAGCGGGCGGCGGCGGGCGCCCCGGGGGCTACTTCCCCCCCGAGACCGGGCGGGTCAGCTCCACGTCGATGACCAGCTGCACCTCGTCGCCGACCACCACCCCGCCGGCGTCCATCGTGTCGTTCCACGACACGCCGAAGGCCTGGCGGTCGATGGTCGCCGAGGCCGAGGCGCCCACGCGGTAGTTGCCCCAGGCGTCGGTCACCGGCTGGCCCAGCCCGGTCACCACCAGGGTCACCGGCTGGCTCACGCCGCGGATCGTCAGGTCGCCCCGCAGCTCGAGCTGGTCACCCTTGGCCTTCTGGACCTTGGCGTTGCGGAAGGTCATCGTCGGGTGGGTCGCGGCGTCGAAGAAGTCGGCGCTGACCAGGTGGGCGTCGCGCTTGTCCTCGTTGGTGTCGACGCTTCCGACCTGGACCGTCACGTCGGCCCGGGTGGCGGCCGGGTTGGCCGGGTCGTACTCGACCGTGCCGGCGACGTCGTGGAACTGGCCCTGCACCCAGCTCACCATCATGTGGCGCACCTTGAAGCCCACGCGGCTGTGCGAGGGGTCGATCTGCCAGGTGGCGGCCGCGGCCGGCGTGGACAGGGCCAGGGAGAGGGCGGCGAGGGAGAGGATGCGGGTCATGTCGGCTCCAGGGGCGGGGGGGTGGGGGTCCCGCGACGAGGAGAAGGTAGAACCGTCGCCTGGCAGGGATTAGTGCCACACTGATTCTGAGATCGTGAACCCGGAGTACACGATGAACGACCTCAACGACCTGCGCATCTTCGTCCGCGTGGTCGAGGCCGGCAGCTTCACCGCCGCCGCCGAGGCCCTGGGCCTGTCCAAGTCCTACGCCAGCCGAAGGGTGCGGGTGCTGGAGGACCAGCTCGGCGCCCGGCTGATGGACCGCACCACCCGCCGCCTGTCGCTGACCGAGGCCGGCCGCGCCTTCTACGAGCAGGCCGCGCCGCACCTGGAGGGCCTGGCCGACGCCGAGCGGGCCGTCTCGGCCTTGCAGTCGGCGCCGCGGGGCACGCTGCGGCTGGCCGCCCCCAGCTCCTTCGGCCTGCGCTGGCTCCAGCCGGCCCTGCACGACTTCATGGCGCGCTGGCCCGAGCTGCGGGTCGAGGTCAGCTACGACGACCGCCACGTCGACGTCATCGCCGAGGGCTTCGACCTGGCGATCCGCGGCGGTCGCCTGGCCGACACCAGCCTGGTGGCCCGCAAGCTGGCGCCCATGACCGGCGTCGTCGTCGCCAGCCCGGCCTACCTGGCGCGCGCGGGCACCCCCGACCACCCCTCGGAGCTGGGCCGGCACGCCTGCCTGGACTATGCCGTCGCCACCACCGTCCCGCGCTGGTGGCTGTCGGGCCCCGACGGCGAGGTCTCCGTCGAGGTCGACGCGCGGCTGGTCGCCGACAACGGGCAGGCCCTGGTCGCCGCCGCGGTCGCCGGGCTGGGCGTGGCCTACCAGCCCGACTTCCTGGTGCGCGACGAGCTGCGCGCCGGCCGGCTGGTGCGCCTGTTCCCCGGCTTTGCGACCTGGCAGGGCGCCTTCCACGCCGTCTACCCCCACCGCCGCCACCTCTCGCCCAAGGTGCGCCTGATGGTCGAGCACCTGGCCCAGGCCTTCGCGGGGCCGCCGTGGTGCCTGGACGGCTGAGGGGGGCGGGGGGCTACCAGTCCCCGTCCGGCCCGCCGTAGGCCCCCATGTCGTTCACCGACCCGTCCGGGTCCCGGTAGGCCGCGCCCGGGTCGCCGGCGTCGACGGCCGGAGAGGTGGCCTGCAGGGACCAGTCGTCGTCCGACCAGTCGTCGTTGTCGCTCACGCTGGTGAACAGCGGGTCCTCGCTGATGTTGCCCGACACCCCCGTGGCGTCGGTGATGCCCGAGTAGTTGGTGCCGTTGCCATACACGTCGTCGTAGCTGCCCAGGTAGCTGGCGCCGGCGTCGACCAGGATGCCCTCGGTGCTGTTGGAGGCGACGATGCTGTTGCGCAGCGCAGCCGAGGAGCTTCCCGAGATGTACAGGCCGGCGCCGGTGGAGGCGCTGCCCTGGGCGATGGTCAGGTTGGTGCCGTCCAGCTCGCCGTCGATGAGCAGCAGGGCGCCGCCGTCGCCGGTGGCGTCGTTCCAGGCGCCGAGCACGTTGCTGAGCACCAGGCTGCCGCCGGCGACCTGGATGGCGGCGCCATCGGTGGCGGTGTTCTCGAACAGCGCGCTCTGGGTCAGCTCGACGGCCGAGAGGTCGTCGACGTAGAGGGCGCCGCCCTGGTCGGCGAAGTTCTCGGCGAAGGTCACGCCCAGGAAGACCGCGCTGGTGGACAGCAGGCAGGCGCCGCCGCCGAAAGAGTAGACGTAGTAGGTGTCGTTGCCCGAGGTGTAGACCTGCTGCTCGGGCAGGTCGTTGGCGGTGATCACCAGGTCCTGCAGCGTGGGGTCGGCGCCGTCGACGAACAGGCCGCCGCCGCACCAGGTCTGGTAGTAGTCGGTGCAGGTCTCGCTGCTGTGGCACTTGGTGCTGACGGACTCCTCCTCCAGCAGGCCCTCGCCGCCCTGGACGGTGAAGCCGCGCAGCACGGCCTCTGGGGTCTCGCCGCCTTGGAAGGTGACGGCGGGCGCGCCCAGGCCCGAGGCGTCGATGATGGTCTCGTCCGCGCCCTCGACGCCCCACACGTCCAGGTCCCGACCGCCGAAGTCGATGGCCTCGGCGTAGGTGCCGGGCATGGCGACCACGCAGCCCGTCGCGGCGTCGATGCCGTCCTGCAGGCTCTGGTGGGGGAACTCCAGGCTGCCGTCGGCGCCGGTCCAGATCGAGTCGGCGTCGACCACCTGGGGCTCGGCGGGGTCGTCGTCGTCGCAGTCCCAGGCGTTGGTGACGCCCTCGCAGAGCCAGGCCAGGCCGTCGGCCTGCCCCATGCCGTCGCCGTCGGCGTCCGGCGCGTACCAGTCGCCGTCGACGGCGTCCTCGTCCACCAGGTCGTCGCAGTCGTTGTCGACGTCGTCACAGTACTCGTCGGCGCCGGGGTAGCGGGTGTCCTGGGTGTCGTCGCAGTCGGTGCCGTCGGCCACCCACACGCCCATCGGCACGCAGCCGGATCGGGTGACGGTGGGGTCGCCATGGCCGTCGCCGTCGTCGTCCCGGTACAGCGTGACGGTCACGCCCTCGTCGATGTCCAGGTCGCAGTCGTTGTCCCGCTCGTCGCAGACCTCCTCCTGGTCGGGGTTGCGCAGCGGGTCGGAGTCGTCGCAGTCCCGGTCGTCGTCGGTGAAGCCCTCGGGCTCCTCGCAGGCCATGGTGGTGTTGGCAGCGTCGCCGAAGCCGTCGTCGTCGGCGTCGGCGAACCAAAGGCGCGCGTCGACGGCGTCCCCCTCGTCCACGACGTCGTCGCAGTCGTTGTCGATGTCGTCGCACCACTCGGTCTCGCCGGGGTTGGCCCAGGGGTCCAGGTCGTCGCAGTCGCCCTCGGCCACGGTGTAGCCGTCCCCGTCCTGGTCCCCGGTGGTGGCGCCGCCGTCGCCGCTCCCGCCGTCGGTGCCGCCGCCGTCGGCGGTGCCGTCGTCGCCGTCATCGCCCGGGTCCTTGTCGCCGAACAGGCCGCAGGCGGGCAGCAGGGGGAGGGAGACGGCCAGGCCGAGCAGGAGGGCGAGGGGGGAGGCGCGCATCGGACCAGCCTGGGGGAGCGCCCGCGGGGGGCGGGGAGGCCGCGGATCATAGCTGGCGCCGTCGGCTTCCTCCACACCCCGATCAGGGCGCGGACGTCGCACTCGAAGGGACCGGCCGCTGGCCGTCGTCGGAGGCCTCGCCCATGTAGTCGGTGAGGGGGCGCGCCTGGCCGATCGGGCGCCGCACGAGGCGGGCGAAGGGGGAGTCGAAGGTGCGCTCGAACCAGGGGTGGTCGGGCATGCCGACCACCTCGGTGTCGGGCGCAGGCGGTTCGTCGGCGCAGGGGGAGGGGTCGCCCCACGGGGCGTGGATCGAGACGCGGGCGTCGTCGTAGACCGGCCGGCCGATCATGCGCTGCAGGTCGCGCAGGAGCATCCGGCGGCGGGCCT
Source organism: Myxococcota bacterium (assembly GCA_023150805.1). Lineage (GTDB taxonomy): Bacteria > Myxococcota_A > UBA796 > UBA796 > UBA2385 > UBA2385. The sequence goes on from JAKLKF010000016.1 coordinate 31,580, forward strand.
TGATCGCCTCGGAGAGCAGGCCCCCGGCGGCGAGCTGCTCGTCGAAGGCGTCCTTCTGGAGCACCACGTAGCGGTAGCCCAGGGCGCGGACGGCCTGCGCGTCCTCTTCGGTCCAGCCCTCGTCGACGGTGCGCAGCGAGCTGCCGATGGCCAGCACGCGGCGCAGCCAGGTGTTGTCCTGGCGCAGGGCCACGCTCTCGGTGGGCGTGAAGACCGGGTTGTTCTCGATCATCCCGCCCAGGATGGGGCGGCCGTGCACGGTCTGGTAGTACAGGTGGGCCTGGGTGAAGGCGTAGGGCAGCTCGATGAGCGCGCCCGGGGGCCCCTGGACCAGGCAGCGGTAGCCGGCGGGGATGGTGGCGTCCCAGGCCGGGAAGGGCAGCAGCTCGTTGCGCTGCAGGTGCAGGCCCTGCAGGGCGACGGTGGCGGTCGCGCCCAGCCAGAAGGCGCGCGGGTCCCGGCGCCGGAGCCAGGCCAGGCCCAGCGCCGCCGCGACGCCGAGCAGGGGCACGAAGAAGGCCATGGCCCGCGCCGGCCACCACAGGCGACGGACGAAGGGCAGGGCCTTGGCCAGCGCGATGTAGAGGGGGTTGGGGAAGGCCAGGTCTGCCACCATGATCGAGGGTCCCAGGGCCAGCAGGCCGCAGGCGAGCAGGCCGGCCAGCAGGCGCCCCCGCGCGGGTCGGGCCACGGCGAGGCCGCCCAGGGCGAGCAGGACCACGGGCAGGGGCAGCAGCGCGACGTAGTCGAGGAAGATCTCCTCGCCGGCGCGGTTGCGCGCGAAGAAGCCCGCGGTCAGCCGCAGCGGCTGCCAGGTGTACAGGCCGACGACGGTCCCCTCGACCGTGGCCGGGGTCTGGTCGCCCCAGGTCCACAGCGCGGTGTTCAACAGGCCGGGCACCGCGTCGGCACCCTCGCCGGCCGAGGTCCGCGCCAGCATCGGGCCGACGACGGGGGCGACCAGCGCGGCGGCGACCAGGGCGACCAGGGCGTGCCGGGCGAGGACGGCCCGCGGCCCGCCGCTGCCCTCGGCCGGGCGGAGCGCGCTCCACAGGCCGGTGACCAGCGCGACCACGCCTCCGAAGAAGGCGTAGTACCAGTACTGGTAGCCGGTCATGGCCAGCAGCAGGCCCGCCGCGAGGGGGGCGGCCAGGCCCCGGCGCTCGGCGGTGGCCCACAGGCGCTCCAGGTAGAGCAGGGGCAACAGCAGCAGGGCCTGGGTGGGGCGGCCCTCCACCAGCTCGAAGAGCACGAAGGGGGACAGGCCCAGCAGGAGGGCGGAGAGCAGGGCGGCGGGGCGGTCGGCGGTGAAGCGCAGGACCAGGCGCCAGGTCGCGAGCACGTTGGCCAGCGCGCCCGCGAGGACGAAGGCGTTGTAGCCGCCGACCGGCCCCAGCGCGGCCCGGAAGGGCAGGGCCAGCAGGGCGTCGAGCACGTTGGTGCCGGTGTGGCCGAAGATGTCCTTGCCGTAGGGGTGGAAGAACAGGTCGGTGTGGCCCATCGGCTGCCCGGTCGCCAGGGCGTGGCCGGTGAACCAGTAGAACCACTGGGTGCCGTAGTGGTCGACGTACTCGCTGCCCAGCAGGTGGCTGTCCAGGCGGGGCAGCGAGGGCCCCAGCACGGCCAGGGCCAGGGCCGCGCCCAGCGCCAGCACCAGGGCCTGGTCCCGGCGGTCGGCGGTCATGGGGTCGGGGTGGGCGGGGGCGGAGCGGGGGGGCGGTGGGCGCCGCGGGGCAGCACCTGGCCGTCGCGACCCCGGGGCAGGCCGAGCGCGTCGGGGGGCCCGGGGGGAGGCGCCGCGGGCAGCCCTGGGGGGGGGCGCGCGAGGTCGGGCAGCGCGACGAAGCGCAGGTCGTCTCCGTCGGCGGGGACGGCGGCGGGCTGCACCCACTGGCCATCGGGCACCAGCCACAGCACCCGGCAGTCCCGCGACAAGGTGCGGGTCCAGGCCGGGCGCAGCTCCTGGCTGCGGACGAGGCGGGCGATCAGGGTCAGGCTGCGGGGGTAGCGCAGGCGCCAGGACGCGTCGCGCTCGCCGCAGGCGTAGTGCACCAGGGCGTGCACGCGGGGCAGCCCCTCCAGGGGGGCGTCGCCCCGCAGGTCCAGCAGGTCGACCCGGTCGTGCCCGGCCAGGAACAGCTCCAGGCGACCGGGCTCCTCGCTGTAGGGGACCAGCAGGCCCTGGTCCACGCCCAAGGTGCACCGGCCCTGGTCCGGGCAGGAGGCGGCCAGGAGCTGCGCCAGCTCCTGCCGGCCCCAGGCGGTGTAGGGGCGGTAGGGAGAGTGCAGGCTGGCCTGGGGGGGCAGGCTCAAGGCGCCCAGCAAGGGCGAGAGGGCCGAGGGCTCGGCGGGCGGGGGCAGCAGGCGCGGCAGGTGCAGCAGCAGCCACGGCGCCAGCGCCAGCGCGGGCCCCAGGCGCGGCAGGTGGGCCAGCCCCGCCCCGCCCAGGATGGCCAGCGCCGCGAAGCCGACCAGGAAGTTGTCCATGCCGGCCCGGAAGGCGGCCCACAGCGCGAGGGTCAGGGCGACCCAGGACAGCAGCAGGCGGCCGGGCGCCCTTCGCCCCCGGGCCAGGAAGAACGCGCCGCCGACCAGGGCGGCGACGGGCACCAGCGGGCCGGCGCCGAGCAGCACCTGCTCGAGGAGGGGCGGGACGTCGCGCGCGTAGCGCTCGCGCGCCTCGACCTTGGGCCCCAGGTACCGGCCCAGCGAGACCAGGGCGGGCGCGGCCCCCAGCAGCCAGGCGCCGGCGACGACGGCGAGGGTCCGGGGCGGGGGGCGCCGCCCGTCCACCCCGGCCGCCATCGCCAGGCCCAGCGGCGCCAGCCAGGGCAGGGCGCTCGGGCGCAGCAGCACGGCCAGGGCGCCCAGCAGGCCCGACCACCCGGCGCCGCGCGGCAGGGTCGGGTCCCGCAGCCAGGGCAGGGCCGCGCCGAGGATCAGCACCGCCTCGGGCACGTGGATCCACGACAGGCGGGGGAAGATCGCCAGGAAGGGCGACCCTGCGGCCAGCAGCAGGGCCAGCAGCGCCGCCCGCGCGGCCCGGGCGCCCGCTCCCGCGTCGCGGGTGTGGCCGCCGACGTCGGACACCGCGGCCGCCGCCACCGCCACCAGGGCGAACAGGGCCAACATCCAGGCCAGGTCGACCACCTGGAAGGTGGCCGGGGACCGGCCGACCAGGGCCAGCCAGCCAGCGAGCAGCGCCTCGTACCAGCCGCCGGAGTGCGACAGCAGCGGGCGCAGGGTCGCGTCGGCCTCGCCGCCCTCGCCGACCAGCCAGGCCCAGACCTGCGGCACGCGCTGGTAGAACAGGCCCAGGTCCCGCGGCAGGCGCGCGTCCCGCAGGATCCAGTCGACGTGCAGGGCGGCGGGCACACCGGCGGCGACCAGGCCCAGGGTCCAGGCCAGGGCGGAGGAGGCGCGGCGATCGGCCGAGGGGGGCACGGTGGGCGCCTAATCGGGACCGGCGGGGCCTGGCGGCGCGCGGTCGGCGGGTGTCGTCCGCAGGTGGCGCAGGCGCTGCCGCTCGTGGCGCGGGGAAGCGGGCTCCACCGGCGCCTCGCAGGGTGGATCCATGGTCGCGGGCAGCGGGGGAGAGGGGAAGGCCGGGGTGTCGGCGCGCGGCGCCGAGCCCGCGCAGGGGCGCGCCGTCCCCCGCAGATCCGGCCGCAGGCGGTACAGGTCGAAGCGGCGGCTCTGGAGGGGGACCGGCTCCCACGGCAGGTCCCCGGGCGGCGTGCCGGCGGTCCAGCTCGCCCAGGCCGCGGCGTCCGCGACGACCGGGTCGGCCGCGGCGTGCCCCCGCTCCGGCGGCGCCCGGCGGGGGGCGTGGCGGGGCAGGGGGCAGAACAGGAAGGCTCGCGGCTCGCCGGCGGCGAGATCCCCCGGCGCGGCCGCCGCGCACAGCTCGGCGCCCAGGCTCGCCAGCGCCGCGGTCTCGGCCGCCTCCTCGCGCGCCAGGGCCAGGGCGCCCTTCCACCGCAGGCCGCCCGCGGCCGTGACCCCCACGACCAGCAGCAGGGCGAGCGCCCGCTCCCGCCGGCTGGCCAGGGCCGTCCAGCCGGCCAGGGCGGCCACCGAGATCGGGAGCAGCACGGCGACGTGTCGCGGCTGGCTCCACACGCCCAGCGCGGCCAGCCCGCTGGCCTGCGCCAGGGCGAGCGCCCACCAGCGCCGGCGCAGCGCCGCCGCCGCGCCCAGCGCCAGGGTCAGCCAGCCCTCGGGGTGGCGCTGCAGGGTCCAGGCGGCCCGCCGGAGCAGGCGGTGGAGGCCCTGCGCGTCGAGGACCCACGCCGGCACCTGCGGTGGCGGCAGGTCCTGGCTGTCCCGCGCCACCCGGCCCAGCCAGCGCCAGTCCCAGGGCGCGATGGCGTCGGCGAGCAGGGCCGCGGGCAGCGCCGCGCCCAGCAGCAGCAGGGCCGGGCCGAGCAGGCGCCACCGCGGCGGCAGCGCGGCGCGGGCGGCGATGCCGAGGGCCGCTCCAGCGGCGACGACGGGTCCCAGCTCGCGCGCCAGGATCGCGGCGCCCAGGCCCACCCCGGCGCCGGCGCACGCGCCCGGCGAGGGGCGGGGACCCGCGGCCGCCACCTGCTGCGCGCCCGCCGCGGCGGCGAGGAAGGCCAGGGCGGTGAGGGCGTCTGGCCCCGCCTGCCAGGCGGTGCTGGCCAGGACCGGCAGCGCGAGCAGGCCCAGGCCGGCGGCGAGCGACAGCGCCGGCGTCGCGCCCAGGCGCCCGGCGAGGAGCGCGGCCAGCCCGGCGGTCAGCGGCAGGGCGACGGCGCTGAGCAGCAGCCAGGCGCCGTGCCAGGGCAGGCCGATGCTCGCCAGGCCCGCGACCAGGAGCGGGCCCAGCGGCGGCAGGGGCCAGCCGGCGCCGTGGGCGGCGTCGACGCTGGCGAAGACCCACAGGTCGGGGTCCGAGCCGGTGCCGGCGGTGACCCCGCCCAGGTGGGCGCCCAGGCGGCAGGCCAGGGCCACCAGCGCCGCCGCCACCAGCGCCACCGCGGCCAGGGCCGGGCGGGCCCCGGGCCTCACGGACCCCGTCCCCGCGGGCGTCGGGGGGGAGGGGTGGGGGTTGGCTGCGGGCCAGCGGTGGGCACCTCCCCCGGCAGCGGGGCGCGGGCCAGGCGCTCGGCGGTCGCGACCGCGGCGGGGTCGGTGGAGCGGGCCCGCGCGGGCAGCCAGGCGCGGCGCGGCGGGCTCGCGCGCGGGCCGGCCTCGACCAGGCAGCTCCGCGCGTCGTCGGCGTCGTCCGCCGAGCGCAGGCGCACGGGGTCGGCCAGGTAGTGGACCCGCGGCAGGTGGGGCAGGGCGGGAGCCTGGGGGCTCCAGGTGCTGGCCACCTCGTAGGCCTTCCGGCCGGGCCGCCCCGCGGGGTCATGCCGCGCCAGCGCCTCGCCCAGCGCGGCCTGGGCGGCGTCCAGCGGCTCGTCGGCCGGGCGCCCCTCCGCGACCAGCCGCTCGGCGAGGGCGCAGCGCAGGTGCGGCCAGGCGGCGGGCGGCAGGTCGGCCGCGGCGGCTCCGGCCGCCACCTCGCCGTGGTCCACGGCCATCCACAGCACCGTCGCCCACAGCTTGTCCTCCACCAGCGGCCCCAGGCCCGGGGCGCCGACCTCGGCAGCGTGGGCCTCCACGGCCTGTGCGCAGGCGGAGATCGCCTGGCCCAGCCGCCCCCAGGCGAGGTCGCCGCTGGCCCCCGCCGGAGGGGCGACCGCGCCGAGCCTGCCGCCCACGTGCTGCAGGCACTGGGCGCGGAAGGCCCCGGCGGCCAGGCACAGGCTGCCCGCCCGCCCCGCGGCAGCCACCAGCGGGTCGCCCGGGCCGGCGCCTTCGGGTGCGCGTGGCCCGGCGGCCTCGACCAGGGGCAGCTCGCTGGCGCGGAAAACGCACTCGTCCCGCCAGCGGGGATCGTCCTCCGCCGCGCAGATCGCCACTGCGTCGGGTGGCTCGGCGGCCGCCGCCGTCCGCTGGCGACAGCCGCGAGGGTCCGGGTCGGTCGCGCAGCCCGCCTCCCGGGGGGGGCCCGACGCGGCAGGGCCCAGCGCGCCCAGCCGGGCCAGGCGGTCCACCAGCCCGCCGGGATCCCCGCGCCCCTCCGGCGGGGGCAGGCCCTTGGCGCCGGGCGTGGGCTGGTGCAGGTGGGGGCGCTCGTTGAGCGCGAGGCAGCGCTCGCGGTCGGCTGGGTCCAGGGTCGCGCACAGGGCCCGGGTGGTGCCGGGCCACGCCTCGCTGACCGCGACCACCAGCGACAGGCGCTCCAGCGGATCCTGCACCTGCCGGAGCTCGGCCTCGACCTCGGCCGGCGCCTGGGGCCAGGCGGCGACCATCCGCTCGACGCGGGCGGGGTCGGGCCCGGGGTCGGCGGCGGGAGGAGGGGCGCAGGAGAGCAGGAGCCAGAGCATCGCGAGGCGATGGGTATCCGGCGGCGGTGCTCGGCGTCCGGTTCGCAGCGCGCCGTGCGTCCTGTCGGTGCGCCGCCAGAGGCCAGGGTTACAGGTGCGCACCTCGGAGCCACCATGTCCTCGTCCTCGTCCTCCTCGCCCGGGTCCTCGCTGGGCCGCATCCGCCACCTCGCCCGGAAGGTCCGGGGTCGCCTGGGGGGCCGCCCGGCCACCATCGGCGATCACTTCGGTCCCGACAACGACGTGGCCTTCGCCGTGCTGGAGGAGGAGGGCGACGCCGCCTTCCAGCGCGTGGGGGCCAGCCTGGTGGGCGCCTGGGAGGTGGCGATCACCGACCTGGCCCGCGCCCTGGAGCCCCGGCTCGAGTCGGCGGCCAAGTACAAGCTGACCGAGCGCCTCTCCGACTCGCTGGTGCCGACCCAGCAGCCCCTGCAGGACGCCAAGCACCAGTTCGCCTCGGCCGTGAAGAAGGGGGCCCAGGCGGGGCTGAAGTCCGGGCGCCTGGCCGACGCGGTCGCGCCCGCCGTCGCCATGGTGGACGGCCTCGCCGTGCCCGTGGGCAAGGGCTGGCAGAAGTCGACCGACTACATGCAGCCCATCTGGGACGCGCTGCCCGACGGCGCGGCGGCCAAGGCCGACTTCGGCGCGCTCGGCCCCCGCCTGCAGGCGCTCCTGGAGGAGCAGGCCCGCGTCTACCGGCAGGCCCTGGAGGACCTGCCCCGGCAGCCGGACCTGGAGCGGGCGATCCGGGACGCCATGGAGGCCTGGTACGCGAAGGTGAGCGTCGGCATCGAGCTGATCGTCTACGACGGCCGCACCGTGCTGGTGCGCGCCGCCGAGCGACTGCCGACGCGCCCGGCCTGAGCCGGGGCCGGGTTGTCAGGCGCTCGTCAGGGGTTGGTGCGAATTCCGCTTCGCAGTGCGAAGGCGCTTTCCCTCGGCGCCCGACTCTCGTAGGGTAGCCCGGTCGCCCGGAGCCCCCTTGCCCCAGCGCCCGTACCGGCCTCGCCCCATCCCGCTGCGCAGCTTCGCGCCGGCGCTGCTGGCGGGCCTGCTGTCGCTGGGCCTGGCCCCGCGCGAGGTCGCGGCTCCCGACGCCGACGTGCCGCTGCTGCCGGCGGCGGGAGTGCCCGCCCCCACGGTGGCGGTGGCCGACCCGCAGCCGGCGACCCAGGGACCTGCCCTTCCCTGCGACGGTGGCGAGGCGTCGCCGCTGGACGTGCTGGCCACCACGGCGCTGGACCTGGCCCGCGCGCGGATCGCCTACAACAGCGAGGCGTTCAGCGACTGCTCCGGCATCATGCACCGGATGCTCGGGCAGGTGGCGCAGCGCTGCGACGGCGCCCGCACCCCCAGCCCCGAGGTGGCGCGGTCGTCGCGGGAGCTGGCGGCCTGGTTCGACGCCCGCGGCCTGCTGGTCCCGGTCCCCCAGGTCGAGGACGCCGACCGCTGGCTGGTCCCCGGCGCCATCACCTTCTACACGCCGCCGCGGCAGCGCGCGGTCGACCGGGTGGTGCACACCGCGGTCGTGGTCGACGTCGAGCGAGACGACCAGGGTCGGGTGCTGGGCATGACCCTCTTCCACGGTCGCCAGCCGGGCACCGTCGCCAGCTACACCGACTGGCACCGGCGCGACGGACCCCTGCCGCTGGGCAACGGGGACGAGGCGCTGTTCGCCGTCGCCTTCGCCCACCCCGACCTGGCGCTGGACGCGCCGGCGCTGCGGGACGACGGCCTGGCGGACCTGGGAGACGAGAGCGGCGCGACGGGCTTCTGAGTAAGGGGCGGCGCGCTCCCCCCTCCACGAGGTGCCCCCTGTTCCCCACCCTGCTCGTCATGCTCTCGCTGGACGACCGCGATCCGTCCGTGCTCGACGCCGTCGTCGCCGCCGTCCCCGCCGCCGGCGCCAGCCGCGTCGTCGTGGCCCATGTCTTCAACGAGGACCCGCTGCCGTCGCCGCTGGCCGACCTGCTGGAGCCCGAGGACCACACGCTGCCCCCCGAGCTGGAGCTGGCGGTGGAGGAGCTGGCGCGCCGGCTGCCGGGCGTCGAGGTCCGGGCCGACCACGCCACCGGCACGGTCGAGGCCGAGATCGCGCGGCTGGTCGAGGCGCACGGCGCCGACCTGGTCGTCCTGGGCCGCAACCCGGCCGAGGGGGACAAGCCGGGCTGGGGCTCCTCGGGCAGCAAGCTCATCCGCCTCGCGCCCTGCAGCGTCCTGGTCGTGCCGCGCGGCAGCCGCCTGGACACCTCGCGGGCGGTGGCCGGCCTGGACTTCTCCAAGGGGGGCATCCGCGCCCTGTCGGTGGCCGCTCGCCTGTGCGGGAGCGTGCGCGCGGTCTACCACTTCGAGATCCCGCGCTCCCGGCGCGCGGGCCTGACGATGGAGCAGTGGACGGCCAAGGTGCTGGCCTCGGCCCAGGCCCACCTGGAGCAGGACGTCCGCCCGTCGCTGCCCGACGGGGTGACCCCCGAGCTGGGCGTGGTCGGCACCGGCAAGGTGGGGGAGGCCCTCATCGAGCAGGCCGGCGAGGGCCTGCTGGTGGTGGGGTCCCGCGGCAGCACCACCCTGGCCTGGGCCCTGCTGGGCTCCTCGGCCAACCGCGTGTCGGCCCGGGCCCGCGGGCCGGTCCTGGTCGTGCGCGAGGTGGGTCGCCCGGCCGAGGGCGTGCTGGAGCGGCTGGTCCGCCGCTGAACCGCCCGGACCTGCCCGGTCCCTCGCGGGCCCAAGCTCAGCGCAGGCCGAGCACCCGGCTGGCCACCTGCTCCAGCACCCGGTCCAACAGCTCCTCGCGCTCGGCGCCCGGGGCGGGCGGGAGCAGGCGGAGGTGGGGGCGGGGGCGCGGCTCGGAGGGGGGGGCGCCGCGGGCGGGAGGGGTCGGGACCGGGGAGGAGCGCCGTGCCATGGGGGAACCTCGGAGGTCGACCATAGCCGGGGTCGGAAGCCGTCGTCCAGCAACGATGCGGCGACGTCGGGCGGTGCGCGGAGGCGGTGTCTGCCGTCCTACCAGGCGTCGGCGGGCACCCGGAACACGCGGCCGGCGGTAGGCGCCGCGCCCGGCGCGCCGATGAGCAGGTCCAGCACTCCGTCGCCACCCAGGTCGTCCAGCGCGACGGCGCGGCCGGCCTCGTCCTCGGGGCCGTCGCCGACCAGGCGCACCTGGGCACGCGACAGCGACAGCACGCCCTCCACCCCGCCGAAGACCAGGTAGGTCGTGCCCAGTCCGTGGTCGGCCTCGCCGCGTAGGGGGTAGCTCAGCACGATGTCATTGCGGGCGTCCCCGTCCAGGTCCCGGGTGGCGGACAAGGCGAGTCCCAGGTCCTGCGGGTCGGTGCTGTCGTACTCCTCCTCCTGCTCCAGCCGGCCGGTGGCCGCGTCGACGCCCGTCGGCAGCGCGGCGTCCAGGCCGGTGAACAGGAAGGTCAGGCCCACCTTGCCGGTCTCGAAGCTCGAGCGGTCGAGGCCGATGGCGCCGACCAGCAGGTCGGAGTGGCCGTCGCCGTCGATGTCGCCGCCGGCGACCGGGGCGCCCAGCATGGAGTAGCTCTCGGGGGTGGAGATGATCGCGTCGGCGTCCACCAGGTCCAGGTGGCCCGCGAGCGGCCCCCGCACCACGTAGGCCTGCCCGTGGAAGGAGCCCTGCTGCGGCGCGCCCACGACGATGTCGCCGTCGCCGTCGCCGTCGAGGTCGCCGACCGCGGCCAGGCCGCGCCCGGCCGCGCTGCCGGTCTCCGCGCCGAGCATGCGGTCGTGCTCGTCGATCGAGCTCCAGTCGGCCAGCGGCCCCGCCACCACCCAGGCCGCGCCGGTGCTGCCGTCGCCGTAGCCCGGGTCGCCCACCAGCAGGTCGGGCTGGCCGTCACCGGTCAGGTCCCCGCCGGCCAGCAGCGTCGTGCCCAGCGACCAGGAGGTCTTCGACGGCGCCAGCAGGGCCGGCGCGTCCTCGAAGGCCACCGGCGCGCCCGGCTCGGCGGCGAAGAGCGCGACCGCGCCCTGGCCGGAGTGGGTCGGCGCGCCGACGGCCAGCGTGAGCACGCCGGCGCCGAGCAGGTCGTCGGAGAGGGCCACGGTCGCGCCGGCGCCGGAGCCGGAGACGCCCAGCACCTGCAGGTCGGCGGAGCTCGCGTCCAGCCCGCCGCTGGCCGGCTCCAGCAGGAGCGCCGCGACCGCGGCCGCCTGGTCTCCGGGCGCGCCGACCACCAGGTGGCCGCCGCGGCTGTCCAGCGCCTGCCCGTAGCGGGCCCCCTCGCTGGCACCCAGCCCGGCGGCGCCGTGCGCGTCCAAGCCGACCACGGTGCAGGCCAGGTCGACCTCGTCGCAGTCCTGGTCGACCTCGTCGGCGCAGATCTCCGTCGCCTCGGGGTGCACGGTCTCGTCGCCGTCGTCGCAGTCGCCCGCCTGCTCGACCCAGCCACCGTCCGGCGGGCAGCTCTCCTCGGCGCTGTCGGGGTCGCCCCAGCCGTCGCCATCGCCGTCAGCGTACCAGGTCCCGGTCAGGTCCTCGTCGATGTCGTCGTCGCAGTCGTCGTCCTCGCCGTTGCACAGCTCCTCGGCGCCCGGGTACACCGCCTCGTCCCCGTCGTCGCAGTCGACCGCGGCGCCGGGCTGGTGCAGCACCATGCCCGTGGGCGCGGAGCAGGCCTCCACCGGCTCGGCTGGGACGGCCCAGCCATCCCCGTCGGCGTCCGGCACGTAGAGCGAGGCGTCGACGGCGTCCTCGTCGATGTCGTCGTCGCAGTCGTCGTCCTGGCCGTTGCACAGCTCCGCGGCGTCGGGGTGGATCGCCTCGTCGGTGTCGTCGCAGTCCTCGCCGCCGTGTGCGACGCCGACGTGGCCGTCTTCGTCTGCGTCCAGGCGCTGGGACAGCTCGTCCTGGGTGATGGGCCAGCCACAGGCGGCCAGCGCCAGCAACGGTGCCCAGGCGGCGCGCCTCACGGCACGCACTTCACGAAGGCGGAGGTGCATCGCAGCTCGATCTCCTTGCCGGCGGGCACGGTGACCTGGCCGGCGGCCGCGGGGGGCCGCCCCTCGAAGGTGGCGGTGATGTCGTAGGTGCCGGCGGGAACCGGGCCGGGGGCGAAGGTACCGGCCGCGCCGCGCAGGGTCACGGAGCGGGCGTCACCCGTCACGCGGACGGTTCCCCGGGCTGGGTCCTCCGGGGCGGGCGCACGCTCCGACGGGGCGGGCGCGGGCTCCGCCGGGGCGGGCGCACGCTCCGCCGGGGCAGGTGCCGGCGCCGTGGTGGGCGCCGCCGCGGGGGTGGGCGCCGCCGCGGGGGTGGGAGCGGGCTCCGACGGGGCGGTCGCCTCCGCCGGGGTGGGAAGCGGGGCCGCGGGCGGCGAGGGGTCGGTCGGCGTCGCCTCCGGCGCGGGCGAGGGGGGCGCGCGCAGGGCCCACCACAGCAGGCCGCCGACCAGGCCCAGCAGGGCCAGGCCCGCCGCCCACCGGAGCCCCGACCGGGGACGGCCAGCGGCGCCGGGCGAGGGGGGAGGCGAGGGGAGGAGGGGCTCGGCGGCGGGGACCATGGTGCCCGAGGCCCCGCTCGGGGCGGGCGGGTCCGCGCCGACCGCCGGGGCCGGGAACCACGTCTCCGAGGAGGGCTCGGCCGTTGCGCTCCCTGGGGGCCACGAGGTCGTGCTGGGGGTGGCGGTGGGCTGGGAGCCCGGGGTGCTGGGCGTGGGCCCCGCACCCGACGGGGGCGCGGACCCGGCGGCGGGCAGGGGCTGCTCCGCGGGTGGCGCCGCCGCGGCGAGCGCAGGGTCCGACCACCGCGGCGGCGGCAGCGGTGGCAGCGACTCGAGGATGGCGGCGCAGCTCTGCAGCCGCGCCTCCCGGTCGGGCACCAGGCAGCCCAGGATCGTCGCCTCGACCTCGCGCGGGAGGTCGGCCCGCAGGCTGCGCGGCGGCGGGTAGTCGCCGGCGACGATGGCCGAGAGCAGGGTCAGCAGGTCCTCGCCGGCGAAGGCGCGGCGACCGCAGCACAGCTCGTAGAGGATGCAGCCCAGGGCGAACACGTCGGCGCGCTGGTCCACCCGCTTGGCGTCGCGGATCTGCTCGGGCGACATGTAGGCCGGCGTGCCCATGCCGGTGCCGGTCCGGGTGGCGCCGCTGTTGCCCAGCTCGTCCTCGACCACCTTGGCCAGCCCGAAGTCGGCGACCTTGGCGCACAGCCCATCGCCCTGGCGGACGATCAACACGTTGGCGGGCTTCAGGTCGCGGTGGACCAGCCCGCGCTCGTGCGCGTAGGCGACCCCGGACAGCACGTCGCGGAACAGGGCCAGGGCCTCGTCCAGGGAGGGGTGGTGGTGGGCCAGCCACTGCTCCATGGAGGGGCCGGCGACCAGCTCCATCAGCAGGGCAGGCGAGCCCCCCACGTCGAGCACGTCGGTCACCCCGACGACGTGGGGGTGGCTGAGGCTGGCCTGCAGGCGGCCCTCCTGGAGCAGGCGGCCACGGATCGCGGGGTGCAGCAGGCTCATCACCTTGAGCGCGCGGTCCGTGCCCAGGTGCAGGTGCCGCACCCGGTACACGGTCGCCATGCCGCCCTGGCCCAGCAGGGCCTGGACGGAGTAGCGGTCGATCACCTGCCCCTGGCTCAGCAAGAGCGCCTCACCAGGCCACCGTGACGACGCCCAGGGCCACCGTGGCGACGGCGGCGCCGGCAGAGGCGTAGAGCGTGCCGTTGGCCGTGCTGCGCAGCGTGCGGAGGCGGTCCTCCCCCACGGTCTGCGGGTCCTCCCAGGTGGCCGCCGTCGTGCGCGACACGGCCAGCAGGGTCCCGGTGGTCGCTGCGGCGCCGACCGTGCCGAGCAGCCACGGCAGCTTGCGCGCGAAGGGCCGGGGCGGATCGGCGTCGGCCAGGGGGGAGGGGCCGTCCGGCGGGGCCGGCGGGTAGGGCGGCAGGGGCTGGTCCGGCCAGACCCAGGCCGTCCGGGTCACGTGGCCGGACTCGTCGAGCACCTGGGCGACGACGGGCCAGGCCGCGGGGCGCTCGGTCGCGTACCGCCCCTCGATCAGCAGCCGCCCCTCGGCGGGGGCCGGGTCGAGGGCCACGGTGGCGGGGTGATCGACGGACAGGGCCAGGTAGTGGTCCAGGGCCGGGTTGCCGGGCGGCACCACCTCGGCCGGGAAGGTGTAGCCGGGCTCGATGTGGCGCGCGGCCGCGAAGGACCGCTCGGCGCGTGCGGTGTCGGCGGCGACGAAGGCGGCCAGCCCCATGGTGCGGTGCAGCCGGGCGATCAGGCTGCGGCTGACCGACTCCTGCACGCAGGGCAGGGTCGCCTCTGCCTGGGCGCGCGCCTGCTCCAGGGCCACCGGGTCCGCGTCGGCGTACGCGGCCTCGGCCAGCTCCAGGGCAGCCAGGACCTGCGCGGTCGAGGTGGGGGCCGGGCAGGGCGGCGCCTGGGCGAAGGCCGGCGCGCCCAGCAGGCGCAGAGACAGGGCGAGGGGGAGGATCTGGGACATGGAGGGCCGAGGATAACCCTGGTCGGGGGCCCCGCGCCGCGGGCGGCTCCACCGGGCGCCGTCGTGAGACGGACTGTTGCTGCCCGGGTGAGGACCGGGTTGGAGTTCGCTGAGAAGCGAGACGGCAGGCCGGGCATCGGCGTACCGTGGGACCGCCGTCGCCGTCCCGATGGCATGATCGCGCCGGGAGCCGCCGTCCACTTGGGACGGACGAAGCGGTGCCCACGTGTCAGGTGGGCGTCCCCGCCGCCCCTCCCCCCAAGAGGTCCCGATGAACCTGTCCGCCGCCCTGCTCACCCTTGGCCTGGTCCTCTCCTCCGCGCCGGCCGCCGCCGCCTTCCAGGTGACTGGGAAGCCCAAGGTGACCTTCTACGCCGAGGGGTCCCCCGGCGCGCTGGACATCGAGGGCAAGTCCGGCGAGCTGTCGCTGTCCGACGACGGCACCACCGTCACGGCGAAGGTGCCGCTGGCCAGCGTCAGCACCGGCATCGACCTGCGCGACGACCACATGAAGAACAAGTACATGGCCATCGCCACCTTCCCCGACCTGACGCTGCGCTTCGCCCGCGCCGAGCTGAAGCTGCCGACCGACGCGGGGCAGAGCACGACCGGAACGCTGGCGGCGACCTTCAACGCCCACGGCGTGGACCAGCCGGTGACCGTCACCTACACGGTCAAGAAGGGCAAGAACGCCTTCGAGGTCGACGCCAGCTTCGACTACGACATCTCCAAGCACGGGGTCGAGATCCCCAGCTACCTGGGCATCACCGTCGACCCGGCCCAGAACGCCAAGGTCCGCTTCGAGATGCTCGACCAGTAGCTCCGCTCGGGTCGCCCGGCCCGCCCCGCTCCCAGGACCCACCCATGCTCCCGCTGCTTCGGGCCGCCCCCGTCGGGGCCCCCGCGCTCCTGCTGCTTCCCCTGCTCTCCTCGACCCCGGCCGCCGCCTACCCCTTCATGATCCGCCACGGCTACACCGGCTGTGGCGAGTGCCACACCGACCCCAGCGGCGGCGGCACCCTGACCGAGTACGGCCGCGGGCAGGGCGTGATCCTGCTGGCCAGCCGGTACGGCGCGCACCCCGAGGGCTGGGAGCCGCCGGACAGCAAGGACTTCCTCTTCGGCGCCCTGCCGCTGCCCGAGCAGCTCGCGCTGCAGGCCGACCTGCGCGCCCTGCTGATCCCCAAGCCCGGCGACATGCGGGTCATCGCGATGCAGAGCGACCTGGAGGCGTCGGTCGACGCCGGGCCGGTGCGGGCCGAGGCCAGCGCGGGCTGGGTCAGCGAGGGGGCCGAGCGCGCCTGGATCACGAGCAACACCGACCCGGGCGGCAACCTGGTCTCGCGGGTGCACTGGCTGGGCGTCCAGCCCACCGACGACGTGCTGATCCGCGCCGGCAGCATGCACCTGCCCTTCGGCATCCGCAGCGAGCAGCACATCCTGATGGCCCGCTCGGCGACCGGCACGGACACCAACGACGGCCAGGAGTACGGCCTGGACGTGGTGGCCCAGGCGGGCAAGGTCCGCGCCGAGGTGATGGGCATCGCCGGTGACTTCCAGGTCTCGCCCGACGACTACCGCCAGCGCGGCTACAGCGCGCTGCTGGGCTGGGGGCCCGAGAGCAACCTCGAGGTGGGCCTGTCCAGCAAGCTCACCCACGCCGCGCTGGACGAGGCGACCCGGGTGCCCGCGACCCGGCAGGCCCACGAGCTCTTCGGCCGCTGGTCGCCGACGCGGCCCCTGGCCCTGCTGGCCGAGGCGGGGCTCACGACCCTGGGCAGCGGGGGCAGCACGGCGGTCGGTTCGGTCGGCTACCTGCAGGCCGATGTCGAGCCGGTGCAGGGCTTCCACGTCCAGGGCACCGGCGAGTGGTGCGACGACGACCTGTCCGACGACGCCGCGCCGGTCGGCCGGGGCTGGCTGGCGTTGCAGTGGTTCGCGGTCACCCACTTCGACATCCGCGCGGACGCCTTCTACGGGACCCTGTACTGCACGCCGGGGACCGACCCCTCCTTCATGGGCCTGTTGCAGGCCCACGCCTACCTGTAGGTCTCCATGACGATGCCCCTGATGCTCGCGCTGCTCGCCGGACCCGCGCAGGCGCTGTCCACCTTCCCCGCCGAGATCGAGGCCGACCTGGGCATGCCCTGCGCGCCGACCTGCGATCTGTGCCACTCCAGCGCCTCGGGTGGCGGCACGCCCACCCAGCCCTTCGGCCTGGCGATGATGGATCGCGGGCTGTCCTCCAGCGCCGACTCCATCGCCCCGGCGCTGGACGAGATGGTGGCCGACGCCGTGGACAGCGACGGGGACGGCACCATCGACACCGAGGACCTGGCGCTGGGCGAGAACCCCAACCCCGACGGCAGTCCCTTCTGCGCCGCCGGGATCGAGGGGCCCAGCTACGGCTGCCTGAACGTGGCGCCGGCCTCGGCGGGCCTGCTGGGGCTCTTGCTGGGCACCGGACTGGTGGCGCGTCGCCGGAGGTAGCGATCTGGGTGGATGTGCTGTACACTTGTACAGTGCCACCGGGCCCGGCCCGCATCTGCTGCCTGGACCTCGACACCTTCTTCGTGTCGGTGGAGCGGCTCTTCGACCCGAACCTGGTCGGCCGGCCGGTGGTGGTCGGCGGCCTGCCCGGGCAGCGTGGCGTGGTCACCGCCGCCAGCTACGAGGTGCGGGCCTTCGGCGTCCGGTCGGGCATGGCGATGGCCGAGGCGGTGCGCCTGTGCCCGCACGCGGTCTTCCTGCCCACGCGGCACGGGGTCTACGGTCCCTTCGCCGAGCGCGTGCGGGCGGTGCTCGAGCGGTACACGCCCGTCGTGCAGACCGCCAGCATCGACGAGTTCTTCCTGGACTTCCGGGGCTGTGAGGCGCTGTGGCGCCAGCCCTCCGACCCCGACGACGACGCCACCATCCTGCGGGTGGTCGGCCGGATGCGGCAGGAGATCGCCGACCAGGTAGGGCTGCCGGCCAGCGCGGGCATCGGCGCCACTCGGGCGGTCGCCAAGATCGCCAGCGGGCTGGCCAAGCCCCGGGGCACGGTGCTGGTGCCGCCGGAACAGGCGCGGGCCGCGCTGGGGCCGCTGTCGGTGCGAAAGTACCCGGGCATCGGGCCGGTGACCTCGGGCAGGCTGGAGGGCGAGGGGATCACGACGCTGTCGCAGCTCCTGGACCTGCCGCCGGGCCCGGCGCGGATGCGCTTCCAGCGCCTGGCCGACATGGTGGGTCGCGGCCTGCTGGGGGGCGAGGGGGGCAGCCTGGGGCGGGACCGCCCCGCCTTCCGCGAGCACGATCCCGAGGGGCTGGACGTCGGCAGCGTCAGCAACGAGCGCACCTTCCTGGCGGACGTCGACCAGGTCGAGCAGGTCCACGACCAGCTCCGGGCGCTGACCGAGCGGGTCTGCTGGCGGATCCGCAAGCGCGGCATCCAGGCCCGGACGGTGGCGATCAAGGTCCGCACCTCGGACTTCCACACGGTCAGCCGGGCGCGCACGGTGCCGGCGACCCACGACGAGGCCCTGGTCTACGCCACCGTGCGGGAGCTGCTGGACCGGGCCTGGGACCGCAGGCAGCCCGTCCGCCTGCTGGGCGTGGAGCTGACCCACCTCTGCGGTCCCGACCGCCAGCTCGACCTGCCCTTCGCGGGCGCCGCACACCGCCCCGCCGTGGGCGCGGCCCTGGACCACGTGCGCCAGCGCTTCGGCTACGACGCGATCCGGATGGGCGCGACGGGGCCCGGGCGGGAGTGGAATGCCTGACGCGCTATCGGTGCTAGGTTGGTCGTGTGACCGGATATCATCGTGGGGGCATGCGAAGGCACGGAGCGGGTGGGTCTAGCTGCGCTAGGCAGCGGCCGAGGGCGAAGTCCACCTGCGTCCTCTCTGCCGCGCCTCCCTGCGTCCTCTGTGAGCTCTGCGGTGGCATCCCCAGGTGGGCGGGGAGTCCAGCCCGGGACCGGCAGGAGGGGGCACCACGGAGGACGCAGAGGACGCGGAGGGATCGCAGAGTGGCAGATTCGCTACAACCAAAGAACGATCCGCAGATGGCGCAGATGCTCGCAGATGAAAGGAACGCCGGGGGATTTCGCACATCTGCGGTCATCGGCGGAATCTGCGGATAC
>JAKLKF010000016.1:49577-86021 GCA_023150805.1 Myxococcota bacterium
GGGGCTCGGGGGGGTGCGCCGCTGCTCCCAGCTCTGCGGGGGGTGGGGGGGCGTCGGGCGGCCGGGGCGGGGGAATGGGATCAAAGGATAACAGCCGGCACCTGCTCTGCTTGCTGCTCGGCTGCCGAAGGCCGCCAGCCGCCCCCCGCGACGCCCTGTCCTCCCCACGCCGCCGCCGCCGCGAAATAGTCGGCCGCCATGTCCCCCACACCCGCTCCCACGCCCCTGCCCCCCGCCTCCCGCCCGCGCCGCGCGCTGGCCACCGGCTGCGAGATGATCGCCCGCGCCGCCATGGACGTCGGCTGCCGCTACTTCGCCGGCTACCCGATCACGCCGGCCTCGCAGATCTTCGAGGTGATGACGCGCGAGCTGCCCGAGCGTGGCGGCCTGGCCAGCTCGGCCCCCGACGAGATCTCGGCCCTGGCCTGGTGCCTGGGCGCCAGCATCCGCGGCGTGCCGTCGATGACGGCCACCTCGGGGCCGGGCTGGGCCTTGATGGTCGAGTCGGTGGGCTACGCGGTGATGACCGAGACGCCGGTCGTGATCGCGATGGTGCAGCGGCTGGGGCCCAGCACGGGTGCTGCGACGGGCGGGGCGCAGGGCGACGTGGGCATGGTCTCGCAGGCGGTCAGCGGGGGCTACACCATCCCGGTGCTGGCGGCCTCGACGGCGCAGGAGGCCTACGAGGAGACCCTGCGGGCCTTCGAGATCGCCGAGCGGCTGCGCACGCCGGTGGTGCTGCTGGCCGACAAGGAGGTGGCCAGCACGACCGAGGTGGTGGAGCCCGACCGGCTGCCCGCGCCGCCGGCCCTGCTGCGCCCGACCTTCTCGGGGCCGGGGACCTACCGGCCCTACGCCTTCGGTGCGCCGGGCGAGGTGCCGGCCTTCGCGCCGGCCGGGGGGCCGCACAAGGTCACGGTGACGGGCTCGGCCCACGACTTCGACGGGCACCTGCGCAAGGACGACCCCGAGGTGCTGGCCGTGCTGCGCCACCTGGAGCAGAAGATCGCCGGGGCCGAAGCCAGCCTGGGGCGGCTGGACCTGGACGGGGCGGGCGCCGACACGCTGGTCCTGTCCTTCGGGGTGAGCAGCCGGGCCAGCCGGGAGGCAGTGGCCCAGGCGCGGGCCGAGGGGCGGGCGGTGGCCATGGGCAACCTGCGCACGCTGTTCCCGGTGCCACGCACCGCGCTGGTGGCGGCGCTCGATGGCGTGCGCCGGGTCGTGGTCGTCGAGGAGAACATGGGCGGCCAGTACGCCCAGGTGCTGGCCCCGCTGTTGGGCGACCGGCAGCTCGTGCGCGTCAACGGGCTGGGCAAGCTCATCGCACCCGCGGAGATCCGTCATGGCATCGGCTGAGATCCTGCCCCTGCTTCGCGGGGAGCTGCCCTACTGCAAGGGCTGCGGCCACGGCCAGGCCGCGCGCGCCCTCTCCCAGGCGCTCGAGGCGACGGGGCTTCCGACCGAGCAGCTCTGCCTGGTCAGCGACATCGGCTGCGTGGGCCTGATCGACGCGCTGCTGCCGACCCTGCACACGGTCCACACCACGCACGGCCGCTCGACGGCCTTCGCCCAGGGCCTGCACATGGCCGACGCCGTGCTCCACGGCGGCCGGACCAAGGTGATCGTGGTCATCGGCGACGGCGGCGCCACCATCGGCCTGCTGCACCTGGTGGCCGCGGCCCAGGCCAACGTCGACGTCACGGTGGTGCTGCACAACAACCACCTGTACGGCATGACCGGCGGCCAGGGCTCGGGCATGACGCCGGCGGACTGGATCACGACCACCACCCGCGGCGGCAACCCCTTCCCGCCGCTGGACATGATGGGCATCCTGCGCGCCAGCGGCGCCACTCACCTGGGCCGCTACGTGGCCACCGACCCGCGGCTGCCCGAGCACCTGCGGGCGGCCATCGAGCACCCCGGCTTCGCCTGCGTCGAGGTGCTGGAGCTGTGCACGGCCTTCGGCGTCAAGTTCAACGCGATGAACGCCCGCAAGCTCAAGGACCTGGCCGAGCTGACCGGCCAGCCCCTGGGCGAGCTGGCCACCCCGGCGCGGCCCTCCTTCGCCGAGGCCTGGCGCCAGCACGCGCCGGCGCCGGCCCCACCGCGCCCTTTCCAGCCCATCGCGCCGACCGGCACCGCCGCCCTGGACCGCCCCCTGCGCCTGGTCGTCGCCGGCACCGCGGGCGAGGGCGTGCAGACCGCCGCCTCGCTGTTGGCCCAGGCCGCCGTCGGCCAGGGCCTGTTCGCCACCCGCAAGAACGACAACCTGGTCACGCAGGGCTCGGGCTACTCCCTGTCCGAGGTGGTGCTCTCGCCCGAGGTGGTGCACTTCACCGGCATCGGCGTGCCCGACCTGGTCATCGCCACCTCGCAGGACGGGCTCAAGCGCACCGCCAAGGCCGTCGCCGCCATGGGCGCGGGCGGGCTGGTGATCGTGGACGAGGGCCTCGACGGCCTGCCTGGGACGGCCGCTCGGGTGCTGCGCCTGCCGCTGCGCAAGCTGGCCGGTGCCCGCAGCGCGGCGTTGGCGGGCCTGGCCCTGGCCCTGAAGGAGACCGGGGCCTTCGCGCCGGCGCACCTGCTGGCCCAGGCGCGGACAAGCCTGGGCGAGGGCGGCGCGGCCGCGGTCTCGGCGGTGGAGGCCTGGGTCGGAGCTTGACGGGGAGGCGCGCTCAGTCCACCGGGAACAGCGACGCCACCGACAGCTCCTGGCCCTGCACCGTCACGGTCTCGGACGTGGCCAGGATCTCCACCCGGCCGTAGCCGTCGGCGCCCGGGTGGCGGTGGACCAGCAGGCGGCGGTCGGCCAGGTCGACGACCCAGTACTCGGGGACGGCGGCGGTGGCGTAGATGCGGGCCTTCTGAAGATCCCGCTCGCGGGAGGTGGCGGCGATCTCGACGACGAGCAGGGTCTCGTCGCCGCGAGGGTGGCGGTCGGCGTAGTCCAGGACCCTGCCCAGCACGAGGGCGATGTCGGGCTCGGGCACGTCGTGCTCACCGCAGTCGAGCGGGAGCTGGGCGGCGACGTGCGCACCGGGGGTGGGTGCCAGGAGGGCCTGGATCACCTGGAGGGTCACGCGGTGCTTCGGTCCCTGCGGGCTCATCTCGACCAGATCCCCCCCCAACAGCTCGACCGGCGCGTCCTCGTCCAGCACCCCGGAGGCGACCATGCGGCGCACGTCCTGCCAGGTGAAGCGCCAGCGGCGGTCGGTGTTCGTGCTCGTGCTCATGGTCGCAGCATAGCGCGCCTGCCGGCCCGGTTGGGGTAGGGCATACCGGTAGCCCCGGAGCTGTCATGGACCAGAACCCCTTCGTCGACGTCGCGGCCATCGCCGCCCTCTACGCCCGCCAGGCCCAGCGCCACGAGATCGGCCGCCGCCGCCTGGGCCGGGGGCTGACCCTGGGCGAGAAGATCCTCTTCGCCCACCTGGACCAGCCGGAGGCGGCGGCCTTCACGCGCCGCAAGAGCTTCCTGGACCTGCGGGTGGACCGGGTGGCGATGCAGGACGCGACCGCCCAGATGGCGCTGCTGCAGTTCATGACGGCGGACAAGGACGAGGTGGCCGTGCCGAGCACGGTGCACTGCGACCACCTGATCCAGGCCTACAAGGGCCGCGGGCCGGACATGGAGACGGCCTTGATGGCCAACAACGAGGTCTTCGCCTTCCTGCGCACGGTCTCGGCCCGCTACGGCCTGGGCTTCTGGCAGCCGGGTGCGGGCATCATCCACCAGGTCGTGCTCGAGAACTACGCCTTCCCCGGCGGCCTGATGATCGGCACCGACAGCCACACGCCCAACGCCGGCGGGCTCGGGATGATCGCGGTGGGCGTCGGCGGGGCCGACGCGGTGGACGCGATGGTGGGCCTACCCTGGGAGGTGCTCAACCCGGGCTTCATCGGCGTGAAGCTGACCGGCCGCCTGGCGGGCTGGGCCAGCCCCAAGGACGTGATCCTGCGCGTCTGCGAGCTGTTGACCGTCAAGGGCGGCACCAACCACGTCGTCGAGTACTTCGGCCCCGGCTGCGACAGCATCTCGGCGACGGGCAAGGGCACCATCTGCAACATGGGGGCCGAGCACGGGGCGACGACCAGCCTGTTCCCCTACGACGCCGCGATGGGCCGCTACCTGCGGGCGACCGGGCGGGCGGCGGTGGCGGACCTGGCCGACGCGCACCAGGCGGAGCTGCGCGCCGACGACGAGGTGCTGGCCGACCCGGGGCGGTACTTCGACCGCGTGCTGGAGATCGACCTGTCGACCTTGGGCCCGCGGGTGGTGGGCCCGCACACGCCCGACCGGGGGCGACCGCTCTCCGCGCTGGGCGAGGAGTGCGACCGCGAGGGCTGGCAGCGCACCCCGCGCTACGCGCTGATCGGGTCCTGTACGAACTCCTCCTACGAGGACATCACCCGGGCGGCGGCCGTCGCGCGCCAGGCCCGCGCCCGGGGCCTGAAGGCGAAGACCGGCTTCATGGTGACCCCGGGCAGCGACGGCATCATGGAGACCATCGAGCGCGACGGGCTGGCCGAGGACCTGCGCGCCATCGGCGGGGTGGTCCTGGCGAATGCCTGCGGGCCCTGCATCGGCCAGTGGAAGCGCGACGACGTGAAGAAGGGGCAGGTCAACACGATCATCAACTCCTTCAACCGCAACTTCCGCGGCCGCAACGACGAGAACCCCGAGACGCTGTCTTTCATCGCCTCGCCCGAGGTGGTCACGGCCATCGCGCTGGCCGGCGACATCGGCTTCGACCCCGAGCGGGACCGCCTGGTCGGTGCCGATGGTCAGCCCTTCCAGCTCCTGTCCCCCCAGGGCGAGGAGCTGCCCGCCCAGGGCTTCGTCGCCTCGACCGGCGGCTTCGTCCCGCCCGTGCCCGTGCAGGACCGACGGGTGATCGACGTGCTGATCGACCCGGGCAGCGACCGGCTGGAGCGCCTGACCGCCTTCGCGCCGTGGGATGGCAGGGACATCCTGGGCCTGCGCATCCTGGTCAAGGCGGTGGGCAAGTGCACCACCGACCACATCAGCGCGGCGGGCCCGTGGCTGAAGTACCGCGGCCACCTGACGAACATCTCGGGCAACCTGATGCTGGGCGCCCAGAACGAGCTGACCGGGCAGTTCGGCCAGGGCGTGGACTTCCTGGACGGCCAGCAGAAGAGCCACCCCGACATCGCGCGGGCCTGGAAGCGGGCCGGCCAGGGCTGGCTCATCGTGGGCGACGAGAACTACGGCGAGGGCAGCAGCCGCGAGCACGCCGCGATGGAGCCCCGCCACATGGGGGGGCGCGCGGTGGTCGCGCGCAGCTTCGCCCGCATCCACGAGACGAACCTCAAGAAGCAGGGCCTGCTGCCGCTGACCTTCGCGGACCCGGGCGACTACCTGCGGGTGCGAGGGGACGACGTCGTCGACATCGTCGACATCGGCGCCATCGCCGCCGGGGGCAGCCCCACGCTGGTCCTGCACCACGCCGACGGGACCGTGGAGCGGCTGGCGACGCGCAACACCTTCTCGGTCGAGCAGTTCGGCTGGTTCCAGGCGGGCAGCGCCATCAACCGCATCCGCGCCGGCGGCTGACCCGGGGTTCGCCGGGCGCGGCCGCTACCGGTAGGTCCCGCACGTCGCCTCGAGGCGGAAGTTGCCGGCGTCTCCCTGCTTGCCGTCGACGACGAGCAGGAAGACCTGGGCCCGATCCACCGCGGTCAAGGTGAGCTTGCCGCCGCCGCTGCCGGTCGCCATCTCGCACTCGCGCACCCGGCCCACCTGGGCCAGGGTCGGAAGCCCGTCCAGCGACCAGGCGACGGCGGCCAGGTCCAGGTCTGCGCAGGGGCTGTGCAGCTCGACGGTCGCCTGGGTGTTCGCGGGCACCTCCAGCCGGTAGACCGCCTCGGGCGCGTCGTCGTAGTGCTGGCGGGCGGGCGAGCAGAAGGCGCGCTGGTAGAAGTCGTCGCCGAAGCTGTTGGTCCCCCCCTCCGTCGTGCCGGTGATGCTGCCGCCGCACTGCAGCGTGTCGGTGACGGCGCCGGCGGCGGGGGCGGGCAGCGTGGCGTCGCAGTCGACCTGGGCGGAGGAGGCCGGCTCGGTCGCCGGGGGCGCGGCCCCCCCCGGGGCGGCGGAGGCCTCGGGCGCCGAGGGGGCCTGGTTCGCCTCCGCCGCGGTCTGGCCGGCGTGCACGACCTCGCGCCCGACGATCTCCTCGCTGTACTTGGGGTTCTTGGGGCCCGTCGAGCAGGCCAGCGAGGCCAGGGCCAGGGCGGCGAGGGCGGGGGGGAGGGGACGGGCCATGGCGGCTCCGGTGGGGAGGGGGCGGCAGGGGAAGGCCGTCAGCGGAAGGTCGTGCACTTCACCTTGAGGCGGTAGTTGCCCGTCTCGCCGTTGCGGCCGTCGACGCCGACCAGGTAGTACCAGTCCTTGCCCACGGCGTTCAGCCGCAGCTTCCCGCCCTTGCGCCCGATGTCCATGTCGCACTGGTTGATGGCGCTGTGGTGCTCGGTCCGGGGCACGCTGCGCTCCTGCCAGGACACGCCGACCAGGTCGAGCTCGGCGCAGTCGGTGACCATGGTGACGGTCGCCTCCAGGTCGGCGGGGACCTTCAGGCGGTAGATGTCCTCGGGCCCGTTGTCCCACTGGTTGCGCTCGGGGGTGCAGAAGGCCTTCTGGTAGAAGGTGTCCCCCCACAGGCGCGTGCCGGTGGCGTTGTTGCCCTCGACCTCGCTGTCGCAGGTGATGTCGGCGACGATGCCGTTGCGGGCCGTGGGCGACTGGAAGGGCGGGTCGCAGGGGATCGAGGGCTCGGCGTAGTCCTCGTCGACCTTCTCCAGCACGGGGAAGACCTTGGCGGCGTTCCGGCCGAGCTCGTCGCAGGACAGCGCCAGCGGCAGGGCCGCCAGGACCAGGCAGCAGGCCGGGGGCAGGGTGCGCATGGGACCTCGGAGCTTCGGGTGGCGGGGGCGCCTGGGCGACATCAGCCTCTCTCCACCGCGCCACCCGCGGCCTGCCAGGCGGGGAAGCCGCCGTCGAGGACCCAGGTGTCGTCCAGGCCGCGGTAGCGCAGGAAGGCCGCGACCCGGCGGGCGTGGGCGCCGCCCTTGTCACCGACGACGACGGCGCGGTGGCCGGCGGGGATCTCGGCCAGGTCGATCACCGCGCGCTCGTCGGGCATGTGCAGCGCCCCGGCGGGGCGGGCGCGGCGGTGCTCGCCCAGGTTGCGCACGTCCACCAGGGTCAGGGGCTGCCCCGCCGCCTGCGCGCCCAGGACCTCGGCCGCGGTGGTCGAGAGCTCGCCCACGTCGACCTCGGGGGGCACGTCCATCGGAGAGCCGACGCGCAGGCTCGCGGCGGAGGCAGCGACGGGCAGGGGCCCCTGGCGGGACTGCCGCTCGGCTTCGGCGCGCTGCACCGCGCGCGCAGCGCGGCCCAGGGCGCGCAGGGGCAGGTGAGCGAGGCGCTGGAGGAGGGGAGGGTCAGCCTGGGACATGCCCGGCCACTATCGCACGGGGGGCTGGGACGGTCCGCGCCCATAGACCTCGACGAGCCCCCGCAGGCGCCAGGCCGCCTCGCGCGGCGGCGGGGCGGTGCGCCACGTCCAGTTGCCTTCGCCCAGCCCCGGCACGTTCATCCGCGCCTGCGAGCCCAGGCCGAGCACGTCCTGCAGCGGCACGATGGCCCAGCGCGCCACGCTGGCCAGCAGGGGCTGGATGAGCTGCCAGTGGGGCTCCTGCCCGTCGCGCATCACGTAGCGGCGGAAGTGGTCGCGGCTCTGCTCGTCGGTGGCGGCGTACCAGCCGGCGGCGGTGTCGTTGTCGTGGGTGCCCGTGTAGGCCACCCACCGGTCGTGGGCCCAGGTGTGGGGCAGGAAGGGGTGGTTGACCGAGCCTCCGAAGGCGAACTGGAGGATCTTCATCCCCGGCAGGCCCAGCCCGTCGCGCAGGGCCTCGACGTCCGGGGTGATGATCCCCAGGTCCTCGGCGATGATCGGCAGCGGCTGGTCGGGGTCCAGGCCCGCGGGGGGATCGGCGCGCAGGTCGGCGGCGACGGCGTCGAACAGCTCGCGGCCCGGGCCGGGCGTCCAGGCGCCGCTGGTGGCGTCGAGGGCGTCGGCGGGCACGGCCCAGGAGGCGCAGAAGCCCCGGAAGTGGTCGATGCGGACGTCATGGCAGGCCGCCAGGGCGGCGCGGATTCGCGTCCGCCACCACCGCCAGCCCTGGGCGCGGTGGGCCTCCCAGGCGTAGAGCGGGTTGCCCCAGCGCTGGCCCTGGGGGCTGAAGTAGTCCGGGGGCACGCCGGCCACCGGGTCGGGCACCGGCACCCCGTCGGGGCCCGGCACCCAGCGGAACAGGCCGCGGTGGGCCCAGGTGTCGGCGCCCGCGCCGGAGACGAAGATGGGCACGTCGCCGACCAGGCGCACGCCCCGGTCCGTGGCCGCCTTGCGCAGTGCCTGCCACTGGCGGTGGACCAGCACCTGCGCCGCCACGTGCTCCTCGACGGCCGGGCGCAGCTCCCGCCGCGCCGCCTCCAGGGCGGCGGGAGTCCGGTCCCGCAGGGGCGCGGGCAGGTCCCACCAGCCCCGCTGCGTGCCGGCGGCCAGGGTCACGGCGCGGAAGAGGGCCCAGTCGTCGACCCAGGGCTGCGCCTGGCGGAAGGTGTCCAGCGCCGCGGGGGCCTCCTGGGCCAGGCACCGGGCGGCCCGGGCCACGCGGGGCGCGTGCCAGCCCTCCAGCGCCTCGAGGTCGACCCGGTCGGCAGCCGAGGGGGGGCGGTCCCCCAAGGCCTGGGCGGGGAGCAGGCCGTCCTGGACCAGGCGCTCCAGGCTGAGCAGGTGGGTGCCCAGGGCCAGCGTGCCGGGGCTGTCGTAGGGCGAGAAGCCGCCGCCCGTCGGGCCCAGCGGCAGGACCTGCCACAGCGTGCAGCCGGCCTCGCACAGCCAGTCCAGGAAGTCGAGGGCGCCCTGCCCCAGGTCGCCGCAGGGACCGGGGCCGGGCAGGGAGGTGGGGTGCAGCAGGATGCCGGCGCGACGCATCCGCGCGTATAGCCCGGGGCCTGCTCCGGGGCGCGGGCGTGCGCGCTCCCGCCGATCGGGCTAAGCACCGTGCCCCTTCCCCCTTCGGAGGCTCCCATGTCCAGCTCTTCCCGTCACCGCGCGAAGCTCCGCCACAAGTTCAAGAAGGCCCGCCTGCGCCAGTGCGGCTTCATGAAGGTCAAGAAGAACGGCGGCCGCATGAAGACCGTCAAGCGGCACGGCAACCGCAAGTCCTTCTGAGCCAGGCGGGCTCGGTGAAGACGACCCCGGCCCTGGCGCCGGGGTCTGTCGTCTGGGGGATCAGGTCGTTTCCGCGGCAGCGGGCCCGACCCACCAGCCCGAGACGGTCCACCGGGCGCGGCGGCTGGGCTCGACCACGTGCCAGGTCTCGGGGCCCGGCACGAAGAGGGCCAGGTCGCCGCTGTGCGGCAGCCAGCGCTCGGTGACAGCCAGGATCCCGTCGCCCTGGGGCTGGCCGAAGGCGATGGCGCCGCCGTCGGCCGCGGTCCATCCCGGGTTCAGCCCCAGCGCTGCCGTGGCGACGTAGCCGCCCCCGTCCGGGTGCGCGGCGAGGTGGTCGCCCGGGTCGTGCCGCCACGCGTTCAGCCGCATGGGGCCGGGCAGCTCCAGCCCCAGCACCGCGCCCAGCAGCCGCCGCGTGCCCGGGTCCTCCAGCAGCTCCCGCAGGGCCCGCAGGCCGTGCTCGACCGGGTGGCGCCAGGCCCGCACCACGTCGGTCTCCAGCCGCTGCATGGGCAGGGCCTGGACCTCGCGCAGCAGCACCTCGCAGAAGGCGGGGGCCAGGAAGCCGCGCAGGATGGTGAGGCGCCGCCCGGCGGCCCGCTCCTCGGCCGCGCGGCGCAGCCCCTCGCCGTCCCGCCAGCGGGGCGAGACGCCGTCGGGCAGGTCCTCGGCCAGGGCCCAGTCGACGGCCGGCACGCCCGGCAGCACCGGGGGCCGGGGCGCGCTGGCCAGGCGTGCGTCCCGGAGGCGCGCGCGGACCGCCTGCACCGCCGGCCCCTCGACCAGCAGGTCACCCTGCAGGCGGGCGAGCAGGGCCGGAGGCGGCGCGGCGAGGGTCGCCACCTCCTGGGGCGAGAGGTGGTGCCGCCGCTCCAGCAGCGGGTCCCACAGCGACAGGCCCCCGTCCGGCTCGCCGCGGCTGAGCAGGTCGGCGCGCAGCGGGGGGGGAGGGGTGGTCAGCGCGGCGCCCGCCTTCAGAAGGGGATGACCGACTCGGCCACCAGCCGGTCGACGAAGTCCTGCACCTGCATGCTGCCCAGGTCGCCGTGGTCGCGGGAGCGCACGGAGACGGTGCCGTTGGCCAGCTCGTCCTCGCCGATGATGGCCATGTAGGGGACCTTCATGCCGTGGCACATCTTGATCTTGTAGCCGATCTTGTCGTCGCCATCGTCGAAGTGCACCCGGACGCCCGCCGCCCTGAGCGCGGCGGTCACGGCGGCGCCGTGCTCCAGGCTCTTCTCGGAGACCGTCATCACCCGGACCTGCTCGGGGGCCAGCCAGGTGGGGAAGTTGCCGCCGTAGTGCTCGATGAGGATGGCGATGAAGCGCTCGAAGCTGCCGAAGACGGCGCGGTGGATGACGACCGGCGTGTGGGCCTGGTTGTCGGCGCCGACGTAGGACAGCTCGAAGCGCCGGGGCAGGTTGAAGTCGAGCTGGACCGTGGCGCACTGGTGGGCGCGGCCGAGCGCGTCGTACACGTCGAAGTCGATCTTCGGCCCGTAGAAGGCGCCGTCGCCGTGGTGCATGCCGAAGCTGCGGCCCGAGGCGACCAGGGCCTGGCGCAGGCCCTCTTCGGCGCGGTCCCACAGCTCGTCGCTGCCCAGCTTGGGGTCGGGCCGGGTGGCCAAGTTCAGCTCGACGGTCATGCCGAAGGCGGCGTAGACCCGGTCGATCAGGTCGAGCAGGCGCCCCACCTCCTGCGCGATCTGGTCCTCGGCGACGAAGAGGTGGGCGTCGTCCTGCTGGAACTGCCGGACCCGGGTCAGGCCCGAGAGCGCGCCGGACAGCTCGTTGCGGTGCAGCACGCCCTGGTCGTGGATGCGCATCGGCAGGTCGCGGTAGCTGCGCTTGCGGCTCTTGAAGATCAGCATGTGGCTGGGGCAGTTCATGGGCTTCAGCCCCAGGATGCGGGGCTCCTGCTCGCCCTCGGCGCCCGCCCCCTCCTGCTGGCCCTCCAGGAAGTGGCCTTCGGGGAAGTGGAAGAGGTTCTCCTGGTAGTGGTCCCAGTGGCCGCTGGTCTCGAAGAGCTTCTTGTCGAAGACCAGCGGGGTCTTGACCACGTCGTAGCCGCTGCCGGCCAGCAGGGCGCGCATCCGGCTGCCCAGCAGGTCGTAGAGGAACTCGCCCTTGGGCAGCCAGAAGGCCGCGCCGGGCGCCCAGTCGTGGAACATGAACAGCTCGAGCTGGGTGCCGAGCTTGCGGTGGTCGCGCTTCTTGGCCTCCTCCAGGCGGAAGAGGTGCTGGTCGAGCGCCTCGCGGGTGGGCCACACGGTGCCGTAGACGCGCTGGAGCTGCGGGTTCTCGGCCTTGCCCAGCCAGTAGGCGCCCGAGAGCTTGAGCAGCTTGATGTGCTTGGCCTGGCCGGTGCGCATCACGTGGGGGCCGCCGCAGAGGTCGACGAACTCGCCGCCGTCCTTGCGCCGGTTCCGGTAGATGGTGACCTTCTCGACCGGCAGCCGGCCGATGTGCTCGACCTTGAAGACCTGGCCGCGGGCGCCGAACCACGCGACGGCCTGCTCCTTGGTCCACTCCTCGCGCTCGAAGGTCTGGTTCTCCTTGACCACGGCCTTGATCTCGGCCTCGATCCGCTCCAGGTCGCCCTCGGTCAGGGTGACGCCGGGGATGTCGATGTCGTAGTAGAAGCCGTCCTTGATCGGGGGGCCGAAGGCCAGGCGGGCCTGGGGCCAGAGCTGGAGGATGGCCTGGGCCATGACGTGGGCCGCGGAGTGCCGCAGGCAGTACAGGCGGTAGTCCTCCTCGCTCTCGAAGGCGTCGCGGCCCTTCTCGTGCTCCTCCTGCGGGGCGGGGCCCATGGCCTCGGCCGCTTGCGGCTCGCTCTCGGGGGCGTGCTCCAGGAGATGTGCAGACATCGGTGTCCTCGGGTTCGTCGGGGAGGGCCCCTGGCCTAATCGGGGCGGGCGGAGCGGGACAGGGCGCGGTCGGGATACCATCGGGGCCTGCCCCGGAGCCTGGATGTCGCAGCTCGCCCTCTCCCTCACGCTGCTGCTGTCCGGCTGCGGCACCGAGGTGATCACGCCCGGCGGAGACGGCGGCGCCGACGACACGGGGGGGGGCACCGACACGGCGCCGCCGCCCAGGGACGACGACGGCGACGGCTGGTTCACGCCCGAGGACTGCAACGACTTCGACGAGCAGATCCACCCCGACGCCACCGAGGTCTGCGACGGGCGGGACAACGACTGCGACGGCATCGTCGACGTCAACGACGCCGTCGACGCCTCTCCCTTCTTCATGGACGGCGACGGCGACGGCTACGGCGACCCCTCTGTGGGGCTGTCGGCCTGCGGGCAGCCGCCGGGCTTCGTGACCGACGGGACCGACTGCGACGACGACGACCCGGCGACCCACCCCGGCGCGCCCGAGATCTGCAACGACGGCGCGGACAACAACTGCAACGACGACGCGCTGGAGTGCGCGCTCTCCGGCGACCTGAGCCTGTCGGCGGCCCAGGGGATCTGGTCGGGGCAGGCCGGCGGCGACCAGGCGGGCTTCGCCCTGGCCGGCGCGGGCGACGTGGACGGCGACGGGCGGGACGACGTGCTGGTGGGCGGACCCAACCACGACGCCAACGGCAACGCCGACGCCGGCGCGGCCTGGCTGGTCGGGGGGGCGGTGGCCCTGCAGACCAGCAGCTTGGCGGCGGCGACCGCGACCTGGCAGGGCACGGTGCGGTCGGACAACGCGGGCGTGGCCCTGGCGGGCGTCGGCGACCTGGACGGCGACGGCTACGACGACCTGCTGGTGGGCGCCTACCACTCCGACCTGGGCAGCGCGGACAGCGGCGCGGCCTACCTGGTGATGGGGCCCACCAGCGGCGTGCACCTGCTGGGCACCGCCGACGCGCTGCTCGTGGGTGAGCTCAGCTACGACCTGGCGGGGCTGGGCGTGGGCGGCGGGCAGGACCTGACCGGGGACGGCGTGGGCGACCTGCTGGTGGGCGCCTCGGGCCAGGGAGAGGGCAGCGTCCAGAGCCGCGGGCGCGCCTACGTCGTGGCGGGCGTGCCCACGGGCACGGTGGACCTGTCGACGGCGGGGGCCTGGGTGGACGGCCAGAGCAGCTACGACCGGGTGAGCCGCGTCGTCTCCCTGCCGGACGCCACTGGCGACGGCATCGCCGACCTGGCGGTGGGGGCCTACACCTGGTCGGACAACGACGGGCGCGGGGCGGTCTTCCTGTTCGCGGGGCCGCTGGTGGGCGCGCTCACCACCGCCGAGGCCGACGTCACCCTGGAGGGCGAGGCGGAGGACGGGCAGGCCGGCTACGCCCTCGCCTCGGCCGGCGACGTCGACGGCGACGGGGCCACCGACCTGCTGGTGGGCGCGCCCTACGCCGAAGGGGGGGCCGATGAGTCGGGGATCGCGTACCTGGTGTTGGGGCCCTCCGCGTCGGGCCCCCTGTCCGGCGCCGACGTGCGCTTCGTGGGGGACGAGGCGCGGGCCGACCTGGGCGCGGCGGTCGCCGGGGGAGGCGACTTCGACGGGGATGGGCGGGCGGACGTGCTGCTGGGCGCGCCGGCGGCGGACACCAACAGCACGGACTCCGGCGGCGCCTGGCTGTTCTACGCGCCCTCCTCGGGCAGCCTGACCCCCGCCGACGCCGACCTGCGCCTGGTGGCGGAGAACGCGCGCGACGAGGCGGGCACGGCCGTCGCCTTCGCCGGCAACGTCGACGGCGACTGCTGTGACGACGTGCTGGTGGGCGCTGTCGAGGCCGACCGGGGCGGGTCGGGCTCGGGCGTGGCCTACATCGTCCTGGGACAGGGCCTGTAAGGAGGCGCCATGAGGGGTACAGCGACGGTGGGCCCGGTGTTGGAGCTGATCCCGGCCCGACGGGCCCTGCTGGGACCGGGCCTGGTGGTGCGGCGGGCCCTGCCGCGCGGCGCGCGCCGGTCGGTGGGGCCGTGGTGCTTCCTCGACCACTTCGGCCCGGTGGAGGCCGCCGGCGCCATGAACCTGCCGCCCCACCCGCACATCGGCCTGCAGACCGTGACCTGGCTGCTGGAGGGCGAGCTGCTGCACCGCGACAGCCTGGGCAGCGTCCAGCGGATCCGGCCGGGGCAGCTCAACTGGATGACGGCGGGCGAGGGCATCGTGCACAGCGAGGAGGCGCCGCCCGAGGGCGCCGGCGCGCTGCACGGGGTGCAGCTCTGGGTGGCCCTGCCCCCGGACCGTCGCCGCTGCCCGCCGGCCTTCGAGCACCACGCCACCCTGCCGCGCCTGGCGGAGGGCGCCACCGCGCTCACGCTGCTCGCCGGGCGGCTGGGCGGCATGGAGTCGCCGGCCACGGCCCACAGCCCGCTGGTCGGGCTCGACGTCGCCCTCCCCTCGGGGGGGCGCGTGCGCCTGCCGCTGGACCCCTCCTTCGAGCACGCGGTGCTGGCGATGGAGGGCAGCGCCGACGCCGCCGGCCACGCCTTCGGCCTGGGCGAGCTGCTCTACCTGGGGGACGGTCGGCACCACCTGGACCTCTCGGCCGACGAGCCGGCCCGGCTGCTGCTCATCGGGGGCCCGCCGCTGCCGGCCCCGCTGGCGATGTGGTGGAACTTCGTCGGGGGCGACCGCGAGGAGCTGCCGCCGGAGCCGGCCCCCTCGCCGGGACCTCGCGGGTAGCGCAACAGGGCCCGCGTTAGCTGGCGGGCATGAAGATCCTGATGGCGGCGCGGCGGTACCCGCCCGATGTGTGGTCGGGCACCGAGACGGTGTTCCAGAACCTCTACGAGCGGGCGCGCGAGCAGCACGAGGTGCGGCTGGTGGTCGGCTGGACCCGGGCGCGCCACATGGTGCCGGCCGAGGCGGCGGCGGTGGAGCTGCGGGGGCTGGGCAAGGGCAGGAAGTGGGCGGCGATGGCCCGCGCCATCCTGGCCGAGTCCCGGCGCTTCCGGCCCGACGTGGTGCTGAGCAACAGCATCGAGGTGCCGCCGACCGGCGTGCCGACCGCCTGCATCGTGCACGACCTGAACTTCGGCGAGGCGGCCGGCTCCAGCATCCAGGCCAGCATGGCGGGCCGGGCCAAGGCGCTGTTCTACGCGACGCGGGCGCGAGGGCTGCAGGCCGTCATCACCGTGAGCGAGGCCAGCGCGCGGGTCCTGGGGCAGGCGGGCGTGCCCGCCGACAAGGTCCGGGTGATCCACAACGGCGTGGACATCGACCGCTTCCGTCCGGACCCGGCCTGGCAGGGCCGGGGCACCGGCAGCCCCGAGCAGCCGGTCCGCTTCGTCTACCCCTCGCGCATCCTGCCGGGGAAGGGGCAGCACCACGCGATCGACGCCCTGGCGCGCCTGCCGCGGGAGCACAAGCGGCGGGCCCACCTGACCATCGTCGGCGCGGCGGCCGACCCGGTCTACCTCGACCAGCTCAAGGTCCAGAGCTTCGAGCAGCCGGTGGACTTCCACGTCGACGTGCCGGAGATCGCGCCCTGGTACCAGCAGGCCGACGTGGTGCTGTTCCCGACGGTGATGGACGAGGGCTTCGGCTTCACCGCGGTGGAGGGCATGGCCTGCGGGAAGCCCGTCGTCTGGTTCGACCAGCCGGCGATCCGCGAGGCGACGGGCGGGCACGGCCTGCCGGTCCCGCGCGGCGATGTCCAGGCGCTGCGGCAGGCGATGATGGGGCTGATGGACGATCCGGACCGACGGGCGACCCTGGGCGCCGACGCGCGCCGGCACGTGGAGGCCCACCTTTCCTGGGCCAGCGTCTGGCAGCGCTACGAGACGGTGCTGGGCGGCATCGCCCGCCGCGGCTGAGGGCCTCGCGCCCCGCCGGTCACCGCGCCTGGGGCCGGCCCAGCCGCTGCGCCACCACGCGCGCCAGGAAGACCGGGTTGCCCAGCAGGTAGCGCTTCCACAGGCGCCGGGGCTCGGCGATCAGCCGGCCCACCCACTCCGCCCGGTCCGTGAACCAGCGGGGGCCCCGCGCCGTGCGGCCGGCGACGAAGTCGGCCGTCGCGCCCAGGCACCACACGACAGGCGCGTCGATGCGGTCGCGCCGCTCCTCGGTCCAGTACTCCTGGACGGGCGTGCCCATGCCGACCAGCACGACGTCGGGCCGGAAGGCGTTGATCCGGTCGATGCTGGCCTGGTCCTCGGGGCCCTGGCGCGGGTGGTAGCCGTGGTCGGTCCCGATCTGGAGGCCGGGGTGGTGCTCCCGCAGCCGCGCCGCGGCTTCGTCCGTCACGCCGGGCTCGCCGCCGATCCACCAGATCCGCCAGCCCCGGCCCTCGGCCTGGGCGGCCAGGTCCCAGATCCAGTCGGCGCCGGTCATGCGGTGTGGCAGGTCCTGGCCCAGGATCCGGGCGCCCATGCGCACGCCGTTGCCGTCGCAGAAGCAGATGTCGACCTGGCGCAGGAAGTGCGTGAGGCGCCCGTCCCGCGCCGCGGTGTTCAGCACGTGCACGTTGGCGTAGGCGATGGTGATCCGGGCCTGCGCGGCGATGGCGCGGTCGACCTCGGACAGCAGCGCCTGCCAGCTCAGCGGCAGGACGGGCACGCCCAGGACGTCGACCGGCTGCGCCATGGCTACCGGGTGACGGCGGCGCCCAAGACGGCGTGGATGCCGACCAGGCGGGTGTCGGCTTGGTTCAGGGGCAGGGTGGACGTGGTCTCGAGGGCGCGACCGACCTTGATGTAGAGGGTCAGCCCCGCCTCCCAGGACTGGAAGGTCGTGGGCGCCACCGAGAAGCTGCCGTCGTCGGCGACCAGGCAGCTCACCTGCTCCACCTGGGTGCCAGTGCCCCCGTCGACCAGGTTGAGCAGGAAGACCAGGCCGGTCCCGTCGGTGCCCTGCTGCCAGGTGAAGTCCAGGTCTCCGACCCCCAGCGAGAGCGAGGTGCTGTCCAGGTCGGGGGAGGTCAGCTCGACCTGACCGGGCAGCGTGACCAGCTCGGGCAGGTCGAAGGCGGGGAAGTCCGACGAGGCGAAGTCCAGGACCTCCCAGGTGTCGCCCTCCTGCAGGAGGTCGACGTTCACGGAGCCGTCCCCGTCGCTGCCGTTGAAGAGGTTCTCGGCCTCGTCCCAGGCCAGGACGAGGGGATCGGCCCCGTCGGTGCTGGACAGGGTGAGGCTGGCCGCGCCCGGATCGACCAGCACCCAGCCCAGGTCCGGGGACCAGTTCCGACGGCAGGAGTCCCAGTCGTCCGCGACGGTGTCGAAGTAGGAGGCGCCGGCCTTGGGCGTCAGGAACGCGACCTGGGCGGCCCCCGTCTCGCCGAGCGCCGCCAGGGCCCCCACCTGCTCCACCCGCTCCACGCGGCCGATCATCCCCGTCAGTCCACTGCCATCCCGGAAGTACCGGTAGCCCTGGGCCAGCGTGCCTTCGCCGGCCGAGGTGGTGACGGTGACGTCGACCCAGCCCTCCTGGTCGGCCTGGGGCGTGAGCACCCGCAGCTCGTCCGCCAGCCAGGTCCGCACCTCGGCCCGCTCGTCGCCGAAGCGCACCTCGACGTCCGCGGCGAAGGGACCGCCGCGGATCACGACGGGCTCGCCGCCGCTGGTCAGGCCGTAGAGCGGGTCCAGCGACTCGACCGCGATCACGATGGGCTGGCCGGTGTCGGTGGCCCCCCCGTCGGCGCCTCCACAGCCGCCCGGCAGGTCCTCGCAGGTCTCGTCGATCGCGCCGCCGTCCAGCAGGCCACAGGAGAGCAACAGCAGGAGCGTCACTGGGAGTACCCCGCGCCGTAGCGCCAGCTGATGCCCGCCATCCGGCTGCGGGCGCCGTTCCAGGGCAGCTCGCCGTCCGCCTCGACGAGCTGGCCGACGAAGACGTCGACGATGCGGCCGCTGGGCCACGTGGTCCAGGTCGACGAGGGCACCGAGAACGACCCGTCGTTGTTGACGGCGCAGGAGACGGTCGCGAAGGGCGTGACCCCGTCGGCCGCGCGCAGCTGCAGCTCGATCAGCACCACGTCCCCGGTCCCACCGCTCCAGGAGAAGGCCTGGCCGCGGCTGATGTTGGGCGGGCTGGTGCCGCCGATGTTGGGCGTGCTGACGTTCCAGGAGGTGCCCGGCGTCTGGACGAAGGCGGGCACGTCGATCACCGGGAAGTCGGTGCTGGCGCTGATCTCGAGGGTGTACGAGGTGCTGGCCGCGAACTCGACCGGCGCCAGCTCCCCGTCGCCGCCGGCCAGGAAGAAGCCGTCCGTGGCGTTCCAGGTGAACGAGACGGGGCTACCGGCGCCGGGCCGCAGGCTGAGCGTGGTCGTGCCCGGCTCGTAGTAGGAGTAGGAGATCCCCGACTCGTAGTCCAGCCGGCAGGTCTCCAGCGAGGGTGCGTAGAGCTCCCACCACTGGAAGTCCAGGGGCACGGCGAAGGTGAAGAAGGCGGAGCCCCAGTCGCTGGGCGTCTTCCAGTAGCCCCCCACCATGCTGGTCCACTGGTAGGCGCCGAGCACCCCGGTCATCCCGGTACCGTCCTGCCAGTACTGGAAGCCCTCGGCGCGGGTGCTCGAGCCCGCGGAGGCGGTGACCTCGACCTCGGCCCAGCCCTCGGTGGCGATGGACGGGCTGACGACCTGGAGGGAGGAGGTGGTCCAGCTGGTCACCGGCGCGGTGGTGCCGTCGAAGCGCACGGTGGCGCTGGCGTCGAAGGGGCCGCCGTCGATCCGCACCGCGTCGCCGCCGGCGTTGCTGCCGTAGTCGGGCGTGATCGCGGTGATCGTGATGCCCAGGTCGGTGTCGGTGTCGGTGTCGGTGTCGGTGTCGGTGTCGGTGTCCGAATCGGTGTCGGTGTCCGAATCGGTGTCGGTGTCGGTGTCCGAATCGGTGTCGGTGTCGGTGTCCGAATCGGTGTCGGTGTCCGTGTCCGTGTCCGTGTCGGTGTCGGTGTCGCCGTCCACCCCGGGCGTGCCCTGGGGCATCAGCCCGAAGCCGCAGGCGGGGAGCAGGGCGACGGTGGCGAGCAGGGCGCGGTGCATCGGCACCACCGTAGCCAGCGGCGGGGGCGCCACGCAAGCCGCCTCAGGCCGACGGGGGCGTCACCCGACCCGGGGGGATCGACGAGGATGCCTGCGCCGTGCGCTCGGCCAGGAAGCCCAGCAGGCGCGTGGCGCTGCGTGCCTTGTGGAGCAGGTCCTCGCCGGAGCGCACGGCCGACACCTGCTTCCAGATCCCCGCCGGGGAGAGGTACTGGGCGGCGTAGGCGAGCTTGAGCGCCAACGCCAGCTCGGCGCGCGAGAGGTGGGGGAGGTTGATGATGACCTCGCGCGCGTTGTCAGCGGGCCGGAAGTCGCCCTCGACGAACCAGCCGTTGTGCATCGCCTGGTCGTACATCTCGGTGCTGGGGGAGGGCAGGGCCACCGAGAAGTGCACGAAGCGGGTGCCCAGGCGCCGCGACATGCGCCAGGAGTTGTAGACGGTGGACCAGGTCTCGTTGGGGCTGGCGCCGATGAGCACGCTGATCTCGGGCTCCACGCCGTTGGCCCGGCAGGTCTCGACCGCCTGGACGACGTCCCGGACGTGGATCTCCTTGACGCAGTCCTCCAGCAGGCCGTCGTCGAAGGTCTCGCTGCCCATGTAGACCATCTTGCAGCCGGCCCGGGCCATCGCCCGGATCTGCTCGGCGTCGTGGAGCATGTTCGCGCGCGCCAGGCAGATCCAGTGCAGGCCCAGGGGCTCGATCCCCTCGCAGATCGCGGTGGTGCGCTTCTTGCCCCAGGTGAAGATGTTGTCGGCGATCTCGACGCCCTTGTAGCCGCGGGCGGCGATGTCCTGGAACTCGGCGACGATCTGCTCCACCGTGCGCTTGCGCAGCGGCGGACGCTGCACGTAGGTGGGCTGCAGGCGCTTGAACTCCAGCTCGATCGCCTGGTCGACGGCGTTGGTGCAGCAGAAGGTGCACCGGAAGCCGCAGCCGCGGCTGACCGCCATCGTGGTGATCGGGTGGACGTCCAGGCGGTTGGCCCGGTACCGGCCCAGCAGCAGCCCGCGGTCGGGCATCGGCAGGGTCGTCACGTCCAGGAGCTGCCGGAAGGCGCCCCGCTGCACCCCCCCGCCCGGGGGGAACCAGGCCAGGCCGTCGATGCCCTCGAGCCGGCGCTGGCCGCGCCAGGCCTCGTCCAGCTCCCGGAGCGTGTGCTCGGGCTCGCCCAGCAGGCACCAGCTCTGGTCCCCGACCCGGAACTCCTCGGGCTTCCACGTCGGCGCCGTGCCCATGAACACGAAGCGGGTGCCGGGCCGCCGGGCGTGGATGCGCCGAGCGGCCTCGAGGTCCTCCACGGCCGAGAGATAGGTCGACCAGTGCAACACCACGTCCCACTGCTCGGCGGCGATCAAGGCGTCGAAGGCGGCCTCGTCCACCCCCTCGGCCGGGCAGTCGAGGAAGCGCACCTGCCAGCCCAGCTCCACCTGGGCGAAGGTCGCCACCTGCAAGAAGTGGATCGCCGGCTTGTAGTCGAAGCCGTAGTTGCAGCCGTAGACTCGGTCGATCGGCAGCCCACGCGCGTTGAAGGCGGCGGGCGGGATGAGGAAGAGGGCCTTCACCTGGGACTCCGGTCAGGTCGGGGACCTACCCCGATCGGCGGCGGAGCGGACCTGGGCGTAGATCCGAAGCACCGCGTCGAGGTGCGCCCGCGGTGCCAGGTCGCGCTCGACCCGGCGCCGGCCGGCCTGCCCCAGCGCCGTCGCCCGGTCGGCGTCCGCGAGCAGGCCCTCGACGGCGCGCGCCAGGGCCACGCTGTCGCCGGGCGGCACCCGCAGGCCGTCCACGCCGTGCTGGATCTGCTCGGTGATGCCGCCGATGTCGCTGGCGACCACGGCGCGCCCCGCCCGCTGGGCCTCCAGGACGGCGTAGGGGAAGTTCTCGGGCCACAGGGACGGGACGACGGCGACCCGGACCCCGGCGAGCAGGCGCGTCACCTCGGCCCGCGGCTGGTGCCCGAGGAAGCGCACCCAGGGCATCGGCGCCGCCTGGGCGCGCAGGGCCTCCTCCATCGGGCCGCCGCCGCAGATGGTCAGGGGGTGACCCGGCAGGCGACGGGCGGCGTCGATGGCGACCTGGACTCCCTTCTCCTCGGCCAGGCGGCCCGCGTAGAACCAGCCCGCGCCGGGCCCGTCGGCGGCCGGGGCGTCGGAGACGTCCAGCGGGTTGGGCAGGTGCTCCACCCGGTGGGCGGGCACGCCGAACCGCACCAGGGTGCGGGCCAGGTGCAGGCTGGGGCAGAGGAAGCGGTCGACCATCTCCCACACGCCGGCCACGTGGTGCGCCTGCTTCTCGACCGCCACCGCCACGCTGGGCAGGACGGACTCCCACTTGCAGCGGTGCAGCACCGCCTGGTGGTAGCGGTGCCCGCGGCAGCGCTCGCAGGGGCGGCCCTGGGTGAACAGCAGGCCGGAGGGGCACACGAGCTCGTAGTCGTGCACGGTCCAGACGACCGGCACGCCCTCCCGGCGCAGGGCGGCGAGGATCGAGGGCGTCAGGTGGCGGTGCAGGTGCTGGACGTGGGCGACGTCGGGGCGCAGCTCGCGCGCCAGGGCCCGCGCGGCGCGCGACGCCTCGGGCGACCAGACCATGCCGAGCATGGCGCGCAGGCGGTCCAGGGGGCTGTGTGCGCCGCGCATGTCGACCCAGCTGGGGAAGCGGGCCTCGAAGATGGAGGGCTCGTTGTCGGGGTGCCGCATGGCCAGGGGGATCACCTGGTGTCCGGCCCCCTCCAGCAGCCGGGACAGGTCGCGGGTGTAGGTGGTGTCTCCTCCGCGCGGGTGGTGGAAGCTGTGCACCATCAGGACGCGCATCAGGGCTCTCCGGCGGGCGCGCGGGGGACCTGCGCCAGGCCCCAGGCGGTGGCGAGCGGGACCCAGTGGGTGGGGCTGAACAGCTCGGTGGACAGCAGGAGCTGCCCGTGCAGGACCGCGAAGGTGGCCAGCGCCGCGTAGGCGGGCAGGGCTGTCGGCTCGCTGTCGGGGTGCAGTCGCCGCTCGTCGTGGAAGCGCCGCAGCAGGCGGCGTCCTGCGCCCGCGACGAACAGCGCCAGGCCCGTCAGCCCCAGCAGTCCGGTCTCGGCGCCGACCTTCTGCGGAGCGCCGTGGGCGTCGACCCCGTTGACCCGGTAGTGTGGGAAGGTGGCCATCTCGACGTGGGTGCTCATCCCGGAGCCGCTGCCGACCAGGGGGTGCGCACGCAGCATCTGCCAGGAGCGCACGTTCAGCGAGTGGCGGGAGCGGGCGGCGTCGAGCATGGTCCGCGACTGCAGCAGCACGGGCGCGTAGTAGGCCAGCGCCAGGCCCAGGGCTGCGACGGGCACGATCAGGCGGGGGCGCCAGGCCAGCGGGCGAGCCTGGGGGAAGTGGAGGGCCAGGGCGAGACCGGCGCCGAGCCAGGCGGTCTTGGAGACGCTGGCCAGCACGGCGGCCAGGACCAGGGCGGTCGTGGCCGCCAGGGCGGCGCGGCGGGCCGGGGGCGGGGCGGGCTCCCGGCGCCAGGCCAGCAGCAGCGGCACCCAGCCGGCCATGCAGACCGCCAGGGTCTTGTGGTTGGGCGTGAGCCCGGCCAGGGCCTGGTACCACAGCCCGTCGCCGGCCAGGAAGCGGCCGGCGCTGCTGGCCAGCGACACGAGGGCGGCCACGGCGAGGGAGGTGAGGACCAGGGGCCGGGCGAGGCCCCGGGGCAGGACCTGCGCGACGATCCAGGACAGCCCCAGCCCGTAGAGCAGGTAGACCAGGAGGGGCTTGCGGACCAGGTGGTGCAGGGCCGCGCCCGGGTCCAGCGCGTGGGGCAGGGACAGCAGGCTGGCGAGGAGCAGCAGGGCCCACCCCAGCGGGCCCGGCGGAGTGAAGCCGCCGCGAGGGCCGGTCGCCCAGGTCCACATCGCGACGGGCAGCAGGGCCAGGGCGGCGATGTCGGCCACCGGCGCGTCCGCCGCCCAGGTCCGCCCCCCGGGCAGCGGCAGGTCCAGGGCGATCGTGAGGTCGATGTAGGGATGGCCGAGCAGCACCACCGCCACTGCGATGGCGGCGGCGACGGCGAGCGCGCGGGGACGGGAGGGGGTGGGCACGAGGGGCTCTACCGCGCGACGGCGGCGGTGAGGCGCCAGGCCGCGCCGAGGATGGCCAGGCAGGTGGCCGCGGCCCCCCACAGCGTGGGATCGGACCAGGCCCGGGGCGCGCCGGGGCCCAGCTCGACCGCGAGGGCCACGGCCGCCGACAGGCCGACGAAGGCCACCGAGGGGAGGCCGGCCCCGGGCAGGATCCGTCCCCACGCCGACCCCCAGCCGCGAGCCAGCAGGCCCAGGTACAGGCCGGGGATCACCACCATGACCAGCGTGGTCGCCAGGGCCAGCCCCTGCAGCCCCAGCGGGCCGATCAGCAGGGCGTTGAGGGTGGTGTTGAGCGCGAGGCTGCCCACACCCAGCGCGAGCACCAGCCGCAGGTTGCGCTCGACCACGTGGGCACGCACGGCCAGGATCCCCAGCAGGTTGGGCAGGACCCCGGGCAGGTACCAGGCCAGGACCGAGGCCGTGGCCAGGGTGTCCGCCGGCGTGAAGGCGCCCCGCTCGAACAGCGTGGACACCAGCAGGTGTCGGCCGATGAACATGCCCGCCAGGACCGGGCTGGCCAGGCTGGCGACCCAGGCGAGGGACCGGGCGACGCCCTGGCGCGCGGAGACCACCTCGCCGCGGGCGAAGAGGTGGGACCAGCTCGCGTAGGCGACCATGAGCAGGGAGCTCTCCAGCAGGGTCTGCGGGATCACGCGGGCCCGGTCCGCGTACTCCAGGGTGGCGACCGAGCCCGGGTCGAGGGTGGCGGCGAAGGCCTTGTCCACGACGAGGTTGAGGGCCACCAGCACCTCGCCGCCGAGGATGGGCGCCAGGTCCCGACCGAGCTGGCGCACCTCGGGATCGATCTGCAGGCCCGGCCGGGGCAGGATCCCCTCGCGCCGCCAGAGGACCAGGGTCCACGCGGCGAGCTGCACGATCTCGCCGGCGACCAGGCCCCAGGGCAGGGCGTCGTGCGCCAGCGACGGCAGCAGCAGCCAGGTGGTGAGGATGACCGTGGCCGCCCTCGCCACCGGGCTGAGCGCGACCTCGAAGAAGCGCCCGTGGACCTCGCAGGCCACGCGCATCACCGCACCGCTGGCGGTGAGGACCATGAAGGGCAGCAGGCGCCAGAGGAAGCCTCGGGCCATCTGCACGGTCTGGTCGTCGAAGTGGGTCAGGCGGGCCAGGGCCGGCTCCGCGGCCAGGCAGATGACCAGCCCGAAGCCCAGCGCGGCGGTGGCCGACGTGGTCAGCAGGCCGCCGAGGATCACCGGCAGGCGGTCGGGGTGGCGGGCGCGCGCCCGCGCCAGGACGGGCGTGGCGGCGGTGCCCAGGCTGGTGCCGGCCAGGACCAGCGCGAAGGTGGGGAAGGCCAGGGCCCAGAACCAGGCGTCGGTGACCTTGCCGACGCCGAACCACAGCGCCACCACCACGGGGACCAGGAAGGCAGCGCCGCGGCTGGCCAGGGCCACGGGGACCAGCAGGAGCGACGTCCGGCCCACCCCGTCTGTGCGCGCGCCGCCGGACGCCGACTCCGGCGGCGCCGTCACCTGGCGCCCCGCCCCTTCAGCACCGCCGGGAAGGTCTTGAGCAGGATCACGATGTCGAGCCAGAACGACCAGTCCTGCACGTAGGCGATGTCGTGGTTGACCATCGCCTCGAAGCCCAGGTCGCTGCGCCCGGAGACCTGCCAGGAGCCCGTGATCCCCGGCCGGACCTTCTGGCGCATCTCCATCCAGTAGGCCACCTCGGGGTCCCGATCGGCACCCTCGAGGTCCTTGAGCGGCAGCGGCCGCGGGCCCACCAGGTTCATGTCGCCGCGCATCACGTTCCAGAGCTGGGGCAGCTCGTCGATGGAGTACTTGCGGATGAAGCGACCGAAGGGCGTGATCCGGGGGTCGTCCTTCATCTTGAACAGGACGCCGTCGGCTTCGTTCGCCGCCGCGAGCTGGGCCCGCAGCGCCTCGGCGTTGACCACCATCGAGCGGAACTTGAAGAAGGGGAAGGTCCGGCCGCCGCGGCCCACCCGCTGCTGGATGAAGAAGACGGGGCCCCCGTCCTGGGCCTTGATCACCAGGGCCACCGCGGCGACGAAGGGCAGGATCAGCGTGCCGCCCACGCCGACCAGCGCCAGGTCGAGCAGGCGCTTCATCTGCTCGCCCATGGTCGGGTAGGCCAGGCTGGTCAGGTCGATGAGCTGCAGGTCACCCAGGCGGGCCAGGTCGATGCGCGGGCTGGCGATGCCCCAGGTGAAGGGGACCTGCAGCACCCGCAGGCCCATGTGGTCGGCGCGCGTCGCCAGCAGCAGGCCCTCCTCGCGGGTGACCCGGCGGCTGGCCAGGACCACGACCTGCAGGTCGTGCTGGTTCACCAGCCCCTGGATGTCGGCCACCCGGCCCAGCACCCGGTCCGCCGGGACCGCGACGCCGTCGGGCTCCTCCTGCGGCGCCAGGAAGCCCACCACGCGCCAGCCGGCGCTGCGTCCGGCCTCCAGGCGCGCCGCCATGCTGGCGGCGTCGGGGCCCACGCCGACGATGGCGATGCGCTGCTGCGCCATCGGCTTGGGGACGTGCGCGTTGATGCGGAAGAAGGACAGGCGCAGGACGCCCAGCGTGGCCGCGGTCGCGCCGATGTTCGCCAGCACCAGCGAGCGGCTGTAGGTCCGGTCGGGCAGCAGGAACTGCAGCACCATCACCACGACCAGGACCACGGCCCCGGCGCGGGTCACGCCCCCGGCGATGCGGGCCGAGCTGGTCATGCGGTCGGGGTCGTACAGGCCGACCTGCCGCATCACCAGCAGCCAGACCAGGGCCAGGGCGATCCCGCTGGGCATGAAGGGGTTGGGCAGCCACAGCTCGGCCCAGGTCACCGGGACGATCAGCTCGAGGTGGGGCTTGTACCAGGCCCAGACCTGGTGTCCCAGGGCCAGGCCCAGGCCGACCGCCAGCAGGTCGAGCCCGAGCACCACGGCCTTGAGCAGGCCCACCCGCGCCACGCGTCACTCCAGGACGGAGGAGGTGCCCTGCGCTCCGCCGGTGACCGCGTTGCGGTACACGGCCGAGCCGGCCACGAAGGGGGCCAGCACCCCGGAGACCTCGCGGAAGAACCGGGCGGCGTTGGTGATGGTCTTGGTCGGGACCACCACGATGTCGCCGCGCTGCAGCGAGACCATCTGGTCCATGGCGCCCCGGTTGAAGATGCTGTCCACGTCGACGGTGTACAGTTCGGGCGCCTCGACCCCGCCGCGGACCAGCAGCACGTTGCTCGTCCGCGAGTACTGGTTGATGCCGCCGGCCAGCGTGAGCGCCTCGAGGATGGTCATCTCGCTGGAGAGCTGGAGCACCGAGGGCTTGGCCACCTCGCCGAAGATGAAGACCTTCTGGTTCTGCAGCTCGAGGATGTTCACCGCCACCTGCGGGTCGGTGTACCACTGGCTGATCGAGGTCGTGAGCAT
The DNA here is from genome assembly GCA_023150805.1 of Myxococcota bacterium. Taxonomy (GTDB): domain Bacteria; phylum Myxococcota_A; class UBA796; order UBA796; family UBA2385; genus UBA2385. The sequence continues at coordinate 76,276 of JAKLKF010000016.1, forward strand.
CTGCCGGATCTCGTTGTAGGTCCGGCCCGCCACCTGCAGGGAACCCACCAGCGGGTAGCTGATGGTCCCGTCGGGGGCGACGGTCACGTCCATGCTGAGGTCGTCGTGCCTCCAGACCTTGATCGAGATCCGGTCTCCCGGCCCGATCTGGAACTCGTCCACGGAGGGGACCGACCGGGCGGAGGGGTCGGCCTCGGCGATGTTCTGGATGCTCCCGGTGCGCGCGCCACAGGCGACCAGGCACAAGAGCAGCGGGGTCGATCGGAGCATCGGTCGTCCTGCGGAGCGGCGGGGGCTGGCCCCCGGGACACGGTGTCCCGCCCGTCTATCGCGTCCCACCGCGTCGAGCATGGTTGCTTGGCCGGCGTCGGTTCGGCTATAGGCAGGGTCGGGCAGTCCTCCGCGCGCTGCTCGTGTGTCCGGCTCCCGCACCCGGTTCGAGCGGCGCGGCTCCCACGGGATCCCAGGAATGGAACTCCTCACGCTGTACACCGCGCTGCTCCGGCGGAAGTGGATCATCGTCCAGGCGGTGCTCCTCTTCACCGTGGGGGCCGTCATCCTGTCGGTGGTCCTGCCGAAGAACTTCCGGACCAGCTCCCGGGTCCTCGTGAGCACCAGCGACACCTCGCTGTCGATCCTCAACGACCTGGGCCTGGGGGAGATCGCGGCGGGGCTGTCCAACACCGACGACATCACGAACAAGATCTCGCTGGCGACCACCCGCCCGGTGCTGGACGAGGTGGTCTGGCGGCTTCAGCTCCGCGACGACGACGGCCGGCTCATCACCGCCGAGGAGCTGCTGGTCCCGGGGACCTTCGGCGAGCTGGAGGCCCGCCCCAACATCTCGGTCGCCCAGCAGCAGGGCACGGACCTGCTGGTGTTCGAGGCCCGGGCCAACGACCCGGAGCTGGCGCGGCTCATCGCCGACACCACGGTCGAGGTCGCCATCCTGCGCGCCCAGCAGCGCGCGCGGCAGGACACGCGCAACGCGCGCCTGTTCATCGAGCAGCAGCTCGTCGTGGTGCGCACCGAGTTCGACATCGCGCTGCAGGAGATCGCCAACGCCCAGGCCGCCGAGGAGGTCATCGACCTGGAGAGCGAGCTGAAGGCAGCGATCGCCCGGCTCTCCGAGCTGATGCTCGCCTACGAGCAGAACGCCGCCCAGATCCAGGAGGTGCGCGCCAAGCTCAGCCAGCAGCGCAGCTTCCAGGGCAAGGAGAACGTGGCCCAGGTGGCGGCGACCACGATGGCGGCCAACCGGCAGGTGGCGACGCTGCAGGATCGGCTCACCGAGCTGCGCCAGAAGCGTGCGGCCGAGCTGATGGACAAGACGCCGCAGCACCCCGACGTGCTGGACCTCGACAAGCTGCTGGCCGAGACCGAGGCCCAGCTCTCGGTGGCACTCGCCGCCCAGCACGAGCTGGACCCCAGCGTGCAGGCCCTGCAGAGCCAGCTGGCCGGCCTGCTGGAGAAGGGCGCCGAGATCGACCAGTCGATCCAGCGCACCACCGATCAGTTCAGCACCTACCCCGACAAGATGCGCCGGATGGCGCAGCTGCGCATGGCGGCGGACGCCGCGGAGAACGTCTACAAGTCGCTGCAGGAGCAGAACTACCAGGTCGGCGTGGCCGAGTCGATGCTGGTCAGCGACATGCAGCTGGTCGAGCCCGCCGTGGCGCCCGAGCGCCACTACAGCCCCAAGATCCTGGTGAACACCATCCTGGGCATCCTGGCGGGCAGCGTCTTCGGCCTGGGCCTGGCCTTCCTCTTCGAGTACGTGGACGACTCGGTCCGCACCCCCGAGGAGCTGTCGAACATCTGGGAGATCCCGCGCCTGGGCGTGGTGCCGCGCTTCAAGCTCACCGGGGATCGGCGGGTCGTGGACGAGCTGCCGATGACCCACCCGATCTCCGAGGCCTACCGCACCATCCGCAACGGCCTGATGTACGCCTCGCTGGACAAGCCGCTGCGGTTGATCGCGGTCACCTCGGCGGTGCCCAGCGAGGGCAAGTCCACCTTCGCGGTGAACCTGGCCATCAGCTTCGCCCGCGAGGGCAAGCGGGTGCTCATCGTCGACTGCGACCTGCGCCGGCCGGCGCAGCACCGCAACTTCCCGACCATCTCCAACCACCAGGGCCTGACCGACGTGCTGACCGGCAAGGTCTCCGTCGAGGAGGCCCAGCAGCAGACGCCGGTGGCCAACCTCACGGTGCTCAGCAGCGGGCCGACCCCCGCGGACCCGGCCCGCCTGGTGGAGAGCCTGCGCCTCCGGCAGCTCCTGCTCGACCTTCGCAAGCAGTACGACGTGGTCATCGTCGACACGCCCCCCTGCCTGGTGGTCAACGACTCGATCGTCATCGGCCGGGCCGTCGACGGCCTCATCATCGTCGTCGAGAGCGGCAGCACCAGCCGCAAGCTGGTCCTGGACATGAAGAGCCGCTTCGAGGTCTCGGGCCTGGAGCCCACGGGCCTGGTGGTCAACAAGCTCGACTTCATGGCCAGCGGCTACGGCTACTACTACAAGGCCTATCGTCGCTACGGCGGCGAGGAGTCGCCCACGCCGGCACCGCCGCCGGAGTCCGCGGGCGGTGGGGGGGTGGCGTGATGCTCGCCCTTCTCTCTCTGCTGGTCCTGGGTTGCGGTCCCGGCGCAGACACGGTGGCGCAGCAGCTGTCGTCGGACAACCCGGCCGTGCGGGAGGACACCGCGCGGAGGGCCCGCAACTTCAACGACCCCGCGGTCGTGCAGGCCCTGATCGCGGCGCTGGACGACCCCTCCGACAAGGTGCGGCTCTACTCGGTGGAGAGCCTGATCCTGCTGGAGGCCAAGGAGGCCGTGCCGCGCCTGAGCGAGGTGATGGTCACGGACAGCTCCGAGGAGGTGCGCCGGGAGGCCATCGACGCGCTGGGGCGGCTGGAGGACCCGCGGGCGGTGCCAGCGCTGGTGGCGCTGCTCGAGCAGACCGCGGACGACAAGCCGCCGCTCAACGCGATCTGGGCGGTGGGCGTGCTGGGGGACCAGCAGGCCCTGCCGGTCCTGTCCCGCCTGCGGGACAACAAGGACCCCTACGTGGCCTACAACGCGAACCAGGCACTCCGGCGCCTGCGGCCGGCCGGCGAGGGCTGAGGCGGCCGTTCACCGGGGGAGCTCGACGCCGGGCACTTCCGGCATGTCGCGCCCCGGTGTGCCGGGCACCCGCCCCAGGGGCCAGCCATCCCAGGGTTGGGGCAGGTTCCAACGCAGGTTGGCGCGGAGCGACACGGAGACACGCCACTCGCCGGGGATCGGGAGGTCCAGGGTGGGGGAGGCTTCGTAGGGGAAGGCGCGGCCCAGCTCGACCCGGGTCGTCCAGGAACGACGGGTGGGCAGCCGCAGGGCGAGACCGCCGGTGGCGCGCTCGGGGCGCCAGGACAGCGTCTCGCTGCCCTGCAGGCGCCCGACCAGATCCACCGACGGCAGCAGGCCCTGGCGGAGGCTGGTGGACCACTGCCCGTCCCCACCGTCGCCTTTCTCGGCCTTGCGCTCCGCGGCCCCGGGCGGCAGCGGGTGGGACAGCTCGAGCCGCAGGGCGTCCGGGCCGAGGGCGCGCAGCTCGAGGTAGCTGGTCAGGGCCAGGTCCGGGTCGAGGACCGCCTCGTCCTCGTCCCCGTCGACGAGCTGGAGCGCCAGGCCGGCGCGCCCCTGGGGGCGGGCGCCGCCAGGGGCCGACGTGTCGTCCTCCTCCAGGCGGGCGCGCGCCGCCCGGATGCCGGCCGGCTCCTCGTTGTACTGCAGCCGCAGGCCCCCTTCGACGTGGTCGTCCCCCTCCGGCGGCGCGTCTGGCGCGGGGCGGCGCGGGCGTGCCTCCCACGCCAGGTTCGCACCCGACGCGGTGCTGCCGATGCGGTAGAGCACGCCCAGCGCCTCGCTGCGCTCGAAGGTCTGGCGGAGGGTGCGCTCCAGCCCCGTGAGCACCCCCAGGCGGGCCAGGTCGCGGGCGCGCAGGGCGTCCTGCTCGTCCAGCCAGGGCGCCTGCCGGTCGAAGGCCGCCAGCCGCCAGTAGGCGTCCATGGTGGACGCCGGCTCGCGGTACAGCACCGAGGCGGTCCGGCCCGACATGGCCTCGGTGGTCTGCTGGTGCCAGCGCCGCCAGTAGTTGTCGGCCGTCGTGCCCGGGGTGGTCGTGGGGGCGCAGGCCAGCGCCTGGGCGGGGTCCGTGCACGGCTGCGCGGGCTCGGCGCCGGAGGCCGGGCCGGTGCCCAGCCACCACAGCAGCAGGCTGGTCCCCGCGAGCATGGGTCCTCCGCCGGCCGCAGCGCGACCACTGCAGCGTAGCACGGCCTCCACGACCTCGTGCTACGGTGCGGCGATGCCCACGACAGCGAGGTCCTCGCGTCCATCGGCCACCTCGTGGCTCGCGCCTCTCGTGGTCCTCGCGCTCGGCCTGGTGGCGCAGCCGGGCCGGGCCGCGCCCCGCTCCGATCCATCGGCCCGGCTGGCCGAGAGACTGTGTCGCCTCGACCGCCTGGAGTGCGTGCTGGGCGCGTCGGACCACGGCCGGCTGCGGCAGGCCGAGCACCTGTCGACCCGCCCCGACGACGCGCCCGACGACCCCCGCCTGGCGGCGGTGCGCGCCGACCTGGCCCCCGAGCTGCGCGTGGTCGAGCAGGGCCCCTCCTGGAGCCGCCCGTCGTGGCGGATCGAGCCGACCGGCCTGCTCTCGGGGGGCGACCTCCCGCCGGTCTACCGGGGAGGGGACGAGGAGCCGGGCTGGGCCAGCGCGCGGCTGGGCGCGGAGGGGCGGCTCTACCCGGGGATCTTCGAGCTGACCGCCGCCGGGCGCGCACTCCTGGACCTTCCCGGGACGCCGGTGTTCGGCGTCGACGCCCCCGAGGCGTGGGCCGGCCTGGCCAGTCACGGCCTGGTGCTGGGCTTCGGGATGCGGGACCGTCACCTGGGTCCAGGCCACGCGGGCTCGTTGATGCTGACCGACAACGCCGCCCCCACCCCCCTTGGCACGCTCGCCTGGACCAGCCCGACGGGGATGCGCCTGGGGCGGGTCCACCTCGAGGCCGGCGCGGGGTGGATCCCTGGCGAGCGGCGCGACGTGCGGAACCCCGGCTGGCTCTTCATGGACCTGCGCTGGCTGCTGCTGCCGGAGGTGGAGCTGGGCGCCAGCCGGGTGGGCATCTTCGGCGGCGAGGGCCGGCCCACGCCCTCGCTGGGGCAGCTCCTGCTGCCCACCGATCCGCACGTGTACGACGATCCCGACCGGCTGGAGCCCGACCAGGACGAGCGGGCGTCGCTGGACCTGCGGCTGACCTTCCCGGTGGGGCGGTGGGCGGGCATCGCCTCGACGCGGCGCGCGGTGGACGGGCTGGACACCGTCGAGCTGTGGTGGCTGTACGGCGGCGAGGACGTGATCGCGCGCGACCTGGGCGGGCTGCCGTACCCGTCGCTCGCCGGCATCGGCAACCTCTTCGGCGCCGAGGCCGTCGCGGGCCCGCTGGTGCTGAGCGTCGAGCATGCCCGCCTGCTCGACGACTACTTCCGCTGGTACACCGGCCACCGGGTGTACCACGACGGCTTCACGCGGGACGGTCGCAGCATGGCCCTGGCGGAGGGTGGAGACTCGATCGGCACCTGGCTGGCCGTCGCCTGGGAGGCGGGCGCGTACGGCATGGAGCTGTCCGCCCACCGTGCGCTCCGCGTCGGCGTGATCGAGGCGTCCGGGGCCAACCTGCTCGCGCTGGAGGTGGACGAGCGCACGCACGGCGTGGGCCTGTCGGGCTGGACCTGGAGCCGGTGGGGCTGGTGGAGCGCCTCGCTGGAGGTCGAGCGAGTCACGGGCCAGGACTTCGTCGAGGGCGCCGACGGCTGGGCCTGGCGCCTGGCGGTGGGCCGGTGAGCCCCTCGCGTGGGGCGATCTCCGCAGCCCGCGCCCCGATCAGCGGCGCCCCGCCTGCGTCACCACGGACCCTCCACGTGTTACCGGGACCCTCCCTCCGAGGAACACCATGACCCTCCGCCCCGGGGTGAAGTCCATCGGCCGGCCCACCCTCGGGCTGTGGGCGAGCGCTGCGCTGCTCTGGGCGGGCTGCCGGGGACAGGGGCCCCAGGGCCCGGGCGAGGCGACGACGGGCGCGGAGGCGCCGGCACCGGAGCGGGCGAAGGACCGGGTCATCGTCCTGGTCGTGCCGGGTGTGGACGCGGATCTCGTGGAGCGCTGGCGCAGCGACCTGCCGGGCCTCGAGCGCCTGATCCCGGGTCGCGCCGTCGTGCGGCTGCAGGCGGACGGGCCGGCCACGCCCGCCCACACCGCCGCGCAGCTCAGCACGGGGATGCGAGGGGGCGCCCACGGGCGCCTGGGGGGGGCGTGGCTCGATCCGTCGACGCTGTCCCTGGTCCCCGCGGCGCGGGTCGAGCAAGGTGGGTCGGCGCGGCCCTTCTGGGAGCTGGCCGCCGAAGGTGGGGTGCCGACCCGGGCCCTGTGGGTGCCGGGCGCCCTGCCGGCGACGCCGGTCGACGGGCTGACCGTGCTGCCGGCCTCCGTCCCGGCCGATCGACCCGACAGCGCGATGTGGTTGCGGTCCGAGGGGGCGAGCGTGCCCGCCGCGGACGCGCTGTCGGTGACGGCGACCCTGGCCGGCCAGGGCCCGTGGTCGGTCGAGGTGCCCCTTGCAGGCGGCGCCACCTGGCCCCTGGCGGTCAGCCAGCCCTCCGCGGGGACCTGGCGGGTGGCCGCCGACGGCGTGCAGGCCGACGTGCGCGCCGGAGAGCTGGGTCCGCCGGTGTCCTTCACGCTGCCCTCGGCGGTGGGGGGCGGGGCCTTCCTCGCGCGCGTGGCTGCCGCGCCCATGGGCGAGGGCTTCGTCCTCGGACTGCTCGCGCCGGGCCGGGTCGCCACGCCGGGCGCGCCGGTCACCTCCCCGGACTCCTTCGCCGACACTTGGGCGCGCGCGCACGGACCGGTCGACACGACCGGCGGCGTCGGCGCCCTGCTGGACGCCCTGCGCGCGGGGGTGGTCCAGCCCGAGGCCTTCACGCGGGGCCTGCAGGAACAGTCCCAGGCGCGCGGCGCGGCCCTGGTGGAGGAGCTGGAGCGTGGGGACGCGCGGCTGGTGGTGGCGTGGCTGCCCGAGGCGGGCGTCGGCGCCGAGGCCTTCCTGGGCCTGGGCGACAGCGGTCACCCCGCCTGGACCTCCGATCGCGCGGCCCGGTACGGCGGCGCCGCCAAGACCGCGGTGGTGCACCTCGACGCCACCGTCAAGGCGGTGCGCGAGGGTCTGCAGCCTGGCGACCGCCTGCTCGTGGTCTCGGACCACGGGATGGCGAGCGTGCGCACCCTGGTCGACCTGAACGCGGCCCTCGCCGACGCGGGCCTGCTGGCGCTCCGGGACCCGGCGCGGCGCGACCCCGCCCCGGCCCTGGGCACGGACATCGCCTGGTCGCGCACCGTCGCCTACGCGACCGGAGCCGGGCTGGTCTACCTCAACCGCGCGGGCCACCACCGCGAGGGGATCGTCGCTGCGCCCCGCCTCGCCCGGGAGCTGGCGCGCGTGACCTCCGCGCTGCAGGGGCTGAAGGAGGGCAAGCGCCCGGTGGTCGCCCAGGTGGTCCCCGGCGACGTGGCCTTCCCCGAGGCACCGGCGGCGACGCGCCCCGACCTCGTCGTGCGCTTCGCGGACGGCTTCGGCCCGGCGCCCGCCATGGTCCACGGGCGCGTCGGCCCCCGAACCATCATCCCCAACACCAGCATGGTGACGGGCGGCTACGACCCCGCCGACGCCCCGACGGCGGCCGGCTTCGCGGTCACCAACTTCGGCCCGCCCGACGCCGGCGGCCACCTGGCGGACGTCGGTCCGACCGTGCTGCGCCTGCTCGGGCTGCCCGCCGACGGCGGCATGTCCGGTCGCGCGTGGACCTCTGCGGGGGAGGCTGTACCCACCCCGTGATCCGGCGCCTCTGGCAGGGCCTGGCCGGCGGCATCCTCGCGGGCACGGCGGTGGGGCTGGGCGAGGCGATCTGGGTGCTCTCCCAGACGCCGACCGGCGAGTACATGGCGCTGCTGCTCGCGGCCACGCTCTACGGCCTGGTGGGCGCCGCCCTGGGGCTGGCGGCCGGCGCGCTGCTCGCCCTGATCGGGTGCGCCTGGCGCCACATGGAGGACCCGGTCGCCGTCTCGATGGCGGCGGTCCTGGTGGCCGACGGCATCGGTGCGTGGGTGCTGGTCCACCAGGTCGATCGGGCCGTCTTCTTCGAGCTCGGCCTGGCCCAGCAGGGGCAGCTCTCGATCCTGGGCGTCCTCCTGCTGGCCTCTGCCCTGGGGCTGTGGCTGGGCCCGGTCTTCCTCACCCGCACGCCCTTGAAGATCCTCCTGTTCCCTCGTGGCACGCTGGCCGCGTGGGGGGCGGTGGTGGGGCTGGCCGCGTTGTTCGCCCTGGCCCCGGCTCCCGGCGGGTCGGCGCCGATGGCCCCGGCTCGCTCGCAGCCCCCTGAGCTCCAGCAGAGCCCGGACATCCTGATCGTCTCGGTCGAGGCCTGGAGAGCCGACGCCGGACCGGGAGGGGCGATGGGGCTGGACCTGCCCGCGCTCGAGGCGCTCGCGGCCCAGGGGGTCTCCTTCACCCAGCACGTCTCGACCTCGTCCTGGCGGCGCCCGGCGCTGGCCACGTTGATGGCGGGCCAGCTCCCGATGGCCCACGGGGTGGACGTCGTCGCCTCCCGCCTGGACCCGGACCGCGACACCCTGGCCGAGCAGCTCCAGGAGCGGGGCTACGTCACGGGCGCGCTGCCGGCGCGCGGGGAGCTCGAGGCGGCCCTGGGCTTCGACCAGGGCTTCGACTGGGGGATCGCCGACGCGGTCCCCCGCGGCGCGCTGCGCTCCGAGAGCGCCCGCCTGCTGTTGCTCCCCTCGCGGCTGCGCGCGGCCTGGCAGCGCAGCCGGGGCGAGGCGTCGGCGCCGGTGGACCTGCACCGCCCCGCTGGCGAGCTGGTGGAGGCGGCGCTTCGCTTCATGGACGCCAACCGCTCGCAGGGCCAGCGCTACCTGGCCTGGATCCACCTCGCCGAGCCCTCGGCCCCCTACTTCTCGCGCGACCTTGGCGAGGTGGCCGGTCCGCGCCCCGGGCGTGCGATCCGCGAGGCCGACCGGGACGGGATCCGGAGGCTCTACGGCGAGGAGGTGCAGACCGTCGACGCGGCGATCGGCCGGCTGGTGCGAGGGCTGGAGGAGGCGGGCGCGCTGGACGAGACCCTGATCGTGGTGGTCGGCGTCACCGGCGAGGAGCTCTTCGAGCACGGGGGCTGGGGACATGGCACCAGCCTGCACGACGAGCAGCTGCTGACCCCGCTGATCCTGCGCCTGCCCGGCGGGCGGTCGGCGGGCGGCCGGATCCCGTGGCAGGTGAGCCTCCTGGACGTCGCGCCGACGGTGGTGGCCGAGACGGGCGCGCCGCCGCCCCAGCCCTGGGAGGGCAGGCCCCTGCTGGACGAGATCACCACGGCCTGGCTGTTGGACCCCGGCCGGCCCTTGCCGTCCGCGCGGCCCGCCGTGGCGCAGTTGCACCGGCGCGGCCTGGTCGCCGAGGCGTGGCGGGACCCCCCCTGGAAGCTCGTGCGCACCAACGCCGGCAACCCCCGGGGTGCGCCTCCGCAGGCGGTGTTCCAGCTCGAAGCGGACCCTGGGGAGACGCGCAACCTCGCCGGCCAGGTCGGCGCCCGCGAGGCGGAGCTGAGCCGCGCCCTGCGGGAGGCGCTGGCCAGCC
>JAKLKF010000170.1 GCA_023150805.1 Myxococcota bacterium
GACGCCGCCTGCCGGGCCAGCGCGGCGGCCGCCCGCCAGCTCTCGGCGCTGGGGCAGCCCGGCGCCGGCTTCGAGGTGCTGGACGGGGCGCGGCGACGCGACGGGCAGGCCCGCCCGGAGGCGAGGGCGCTGGTCGCGTGGGCCGAGGCGGACCTGCGCCACGCCTGGGGACAGCAGGCCCAGGCCGAGGCCTGCTGGCGGGAGGCCGCCGACCTGCTGGAGCGGGCCCGCGACCTGGTCCTGCTGGGCACCCTGTTGCGGCGGCGGGCCGACGCCCTGGCCGCCCGAGGAGACGGCAGGCGCGCGGCCGAGGGCTACCGGCAGGCGCGCGGCCTGCTGGCGCGGCTGGAGGACCCCGCCGGGGTGGCCGCCACCGTGCGCGGCGCCGCCGACCTGGCCGTCTGCCAGGGCGAGGTCCTGTCCGCCGGGATGCTCTACGACGAGGCCGACACGACCGCGGCCGGCCTGGTCGAGGCCACCAGCCGGGCGCTGGGGCGGGCGGGCCTGGCGCTGGCCCAGGGCGACCTCGGGCGCGCCCGCCAGCTCCTCGCGGCCGTCGAGGACGACGCCGGGGACCTGCCCCTGCTCGACGCGAACCGGCGCCGCCGGCTGGCCGAGCTGGCGCTGCGGGAGGGCCAGCACGCGGCCGCGCGCGCCCACGCCGACGAGGCCGCCCGGCGCTACGCCCGGCTGGGCGAGGGGGCGGCATGGGGACACACGGTCCGCCTGCAGGGCGACGTCGAGGCCGCCGCGGGCGACCCGGTGGCGGCGATGGCCTGCTGGCAGCGCGCCGCCCACCTCCAGCTCCGGGTGGGCGACCTGGTCGGCCTGCGGCGCACCCTGGCGCACGCCGCCGCGCTGGAGCAGGAGGCCGGAGACCCGGCGGCCGCCGCCGAGCTGCGGGAGCTGGCCGCCGCCCTGGTGCGCTGATCGCCGCGCCGCCCGTGCGCCGACGGCGGTAGCCTGGGGGTCGCCATGCTCGCCCTCTCCCTGCTCCTGCTGTCCTGGCTGCTCGGCGCCTTCCCCACCGGCGTCGTCGTGGGCACGCTCTACGCCGACGTCGACATCCGCGACGGCGGCAGCGGGAACATCGGCGCCACCAACGCCAACCGCGTGCTCGGACGCCGCTTCGGGATCGCGACCCTGGCCGTCGACCTGCTCAAGGGCCTGGTCCCGGTGCTGCTGGTGCCGGTGGCATGGACCGACGCGCCGGGCTGGTACGCGGGCCTGGTCGGGCTGATGGCCTTCGTCGGCCACTGCTGGTCGCCCCTGCTGGAGCTGCGGGGCGGCAAGGGCGTCGCCACCGGCGCCGGCGTGATGCTGGCGACGGCGCCGCTGCCGACCTTGCTGGCGGCGGCCTGCTGGCTGGCGGTCGTGCTGGCCACCCGCAAGTCCAGCCTCGGCGCGCTGGTCGCCGTCGCCGTCCTGCCGCTGGCCACGCTGGTGATGTCGCCGGGCACCACCTGGCTGGCGGTCGTGCTGGGGCTGGGCATCCTCTCCCGGCACGGCGACAACCTGGCGCGGCTGCGCGCAGGCACCGGCGCCTGAGAGGTCGCCTGGCCCGGCTCAGGGTCGGAGCTGGGCCTGCAGCGCCCGGTCGGCCTCGCTGAGCGCGCCCGCCTGCTCCAGCACGTCCAGGTGGCGCAGGGCCTCGGCGCTGCGCCCGCGCCGCGCCAGCTCCTGGGCCAGGCTGCGGCGGGGGCCGGGGTCCTGGGGGGCCTCGCGCACCAGCGCCTCCAGGACGCCGATGGCGCGCTCGTCGCCCAGGCACAGGCGGGTGCGCGCGATGAGCAGGCGGGAGGGCCGGTCCTCGGCCCCGCAGGCGGCCAGCGCGCGCTCGGCCAGGGGCAGGGCCTCCTCGCAGCGGGAGAGCAGGCGCAGCGCCTCGGCCCGGGCTCGCACCTCGCCGCAGGACGAGGGGGCCTCGGGCAGGGCGGCGAGCGCCTCGGCGGCGCGCCCCCAGCGCAGCAGCGCGAAGGCGTACTGGGCGCGCCCCTCGGGGTCGAGCAGCGCCGCCTCCTGGAACAGCAGCTCGGCCTCGTCGCGCGCGCCGGCCTCCTCGACCAGCCGCGCCGCGGAGAGCCAGCGGTCGGCGCGGGGGGGCAGGGCGGCCAGGGCCGCGACCGCCGCGCCGCCCGGGCCCCGCAGGGCCTCGGCCAGCCAGGCGTCGACGGGGAAGTCCGGCGGCAGGTCGTAGGACAGGGCGGTCGACCAGGCCTCCCAGGCGCCGACGTCGTCGCCCAGGGCGCGGCGGACCCGGGCCAGGTCGCGCCAGGGCCAGGGCAGGGAGGGGTAGACCCGCGTGGCGACGAGCAGCGCCTGGACGGCGTCCTCGGGGCGCCCCTGGCGGTAGCGCACCCGCGCCAGCTCCTGCAGCGCGATGCGGTCGACCGGGCGCCGCCACAGGGCCTGCTGGAAGGCGGCGACGGCCGCCTCGAGCACGGCCGGATCGCCCCCCGCGGACCAGCCCTCGTCCCGGGCCAGGCCCGCGTCGAGCTGGAGCTGGCGGCCGCGCAGGATGGCGGCGTCGGGGTCGGCGAAGGCGCCCCGGTCGCCCAGCGTCGCGCCCAGGTGGCCACCCACCCCCAGCAGCACGAGCAACCCGCCGGCCAGCGCCAGCGCGCGCGCCTGCCCCCGCCCCGCCTGCTGTCCCGCGGCGCGGGCCAGCCCCAGGACCGCGCCGGCCGAGAGCGCGGCCAGCAGGGACAGCGCCCCCGCCCGCAGGGGGAACTCGTACATCCCGGCCGCCAGGACCACCACCAGCGCTCCCGCGAAGCCCGCCTGCAGGCGCGCCTGGCCGTCCCCGCCCGCCGGATCCGGCAGCAGGGCGGCGCGGACCACCAGGGCCAGGGCCACCAGCGCAGGCAGCAACGACGGCCAGCCGTGCTCGATGATCGCCTGCAGCAGCTCCTGGTGGGCGTGGTCGGTGACGGTGAAGCCCTGGCCGCCGCGCACGACGCGCCAGGCGTCGTCGAAGCCGGCGGGGCCCACCCCGACCAGCGGGGCCAGGCCCGTCATCTCCCACGCCTCGCGGTAGATGAGGGCGCGGCCGCCCCACAGGTCTCCGTAGCCGCGCGCCACCGACGCCTGCTGGCTCGGATCGAGCGAGGCGGTCAGCCACCCGGCGACGGTCTCCGGGCCCGCCAGGACCAGCACGACCAGGCCGAGCAGGGCCATGGTGCCGACGGCCGCCCGCGCCAGGCGCCCCCCGGGGAGGGCCACGCTGATGCCCAGGCCCAGGGCCAGCAGCACCACGGCGCCGCGGCTGCCGCTGGTCAAGGCGCCCACCAGGGCCAGCAGGCCGCCCAGCCCGCCCACGGCGCGGGCGGTCGCGTGGCGGTCGCGCAGCAGGGCCACCGCCAGCGGGGCCGCCGCCGCCAGCAGCACGCCGGCGTGGTTGGGATCGAGGAAGGTGGCGAAGAAGGGCTGGCCGGCCGCCCGGGGGAGCTCGGTCACCCACAGCACGTGGGCGGCGCCGGTCCAGCGCTGCACCAGGCCGAGCGCCGTCGCCGCCGCGCCCGTCAGGACCACCGCCATCGCCAGGCGCCGCGCGCGCGGGCGGTTGCGCACCACCGAGCCCGTCCCGCCGACGACCAGCACCATGGCGACGAAGACGGCCCACTCGACCAGGCCGCGGCCCGGGTCCAGGGCCAGCGGCCGGGCCGCCTGGCCCTGCCCCGCCAGCGCCAGCGCCTCGGCCACCGGGCCGGCGACCCCCGGCTGCAGCCGGGCGCGCAGCTCGGGACCCACCGGCAGGAAGGCCAGGCCGGCGAGCGCGGCGCCCGCCAGGCCCGCCGCGACGAAGAGCCGCACGCCACCGTGCAGGCCGCGGTGGCCGCCGCCGACGCCCAGCGCGAAGGCGCCCAGCAGGCCGGCCGCCAGCGCGAGGCCCAGCCGCGGGCCCACGTGCACGGTCGCAAAGGGCAGGGCCGCCACCGGCAAGAGCAGGAGCAGCGCCCAGGACAAGCTGCGCTGCAGGCCACGATCGGGCGGCTCCTGGCCCGGGGAGGCGGGGGAGCGGCGGGCCTTGTGATCCGATTCGGCTCGGGGGTCCACATGCACCTCTGAAGAGTCGTCCGCCTACGTGGAATTGCCCTCGGCGAGTGCCAAGGGTACGACGCGCGGACCCGCGAGATCGGCCCCCCCGACCTGAGCACCCATGTTCGGCACCCAGACAGGCGGAAGCGGCGAGTTCAACCTCCTGCACTACTGGCGCATCCTCCGCAAGCGCCAGCTCACCGTGGTCATCTTCACCGCCATCCTGGTGGTGACCACCGCGGTCGGCACGGCGCTCTCCACGCCGTACTACGCCGCCCGGGCCACCATCGAGATCAGCCCCGACCAGCCCAGCGTGCTCGACGTGGAGCAGGTCAACGAGGTCGTCGCCTACCAGGGCGGCAGCGAGCGGCGCGCCTACTACACGACCCAGTACCGCGTCATCCAGAGCCGCACCGTCGTCGGCGAGGCGGTGCGCCGCCTGCGCGAGGAGCACGGCATCACCGACTTCGACGAGGTCGAGGACCCGATCGCCTACTTCAAGCGCCACCTCGACGTCTCGCCGGAGATGGACACCCGCCTGGTGCACCTGATCGTCGAGTACCCCGACCCCGACCACGCCGCCCTCTTCGCCAACGTGCTCGCCCAGACCTACATGGACGCCAACGTCGAGCGGTCCCGCAAGACCACGATGGACGCCCTGGCCTGGCTCTCCGAGCAGCAGGAGGTCTACCGCCAGCGGCGGCTGTCCAGCAGCGAGGAGCTGAAGAGCTACGAGTACACCAGCGTGCTCGCCGCCCACCAGGCCAAGCTCAAGAGCCAGGCCCGCCTGGAGGAGTCCTGGTCGGAGACGCGGGCCGAGCGGGTCGAGGTCGAGGCGACCTGGCAGCGCCTGGCCCAGCAGGTGCGAGAGGGCTCGCTCCTGGCCGTGGCGACCGGCCTGTCCTCGGACAGCCCGGTGCTGACCCGCCTGCTGGAGGACCACCAGGACCTGCAGCAGGAGCGCACCCGCCTGGCGGGCCGCTACAAGACCGGGCACCCCGACATGCAGCGGGTCGACCAGCAGCTGGCCGGCATCGAGAAGCAGATCCGCGGGCAGGTCGACGAGATCCTGGCCGCCCGCAAGGGCCGCCTGGAGATCCTGGTCGCCGGCGAGGCGGCGCTGCAGCGCGAGCTGGACGAGGTGACGGCCGAGGTCCAGCAGTACGAGGCCAAGCTGATCGAGTACGAGCTGGTCAAGACCGAGGCCGACAAGAACGCCGACCTGTTCAAGAGCCTGGACCAGCGCCTGAGCGAGGTCGACCTCTCCAAGCTGCTCACGCCCAACAACATCTGGTTCGTCGACCAGGCGGTGCCCGTCGCCGAGAAGGTGCGGCCGCGCATGTCGACCAACCTGCCCATCGCCCTGCTGGTGGGCCTGGTCGGCGGCGTGGCGCTCGCCTTCTTCAGCGAGTTCCTCGACAGCACCATCAAGAGCCGCGACGACCTGGAGGAGCTGGTCGGCGTCAGCTTCCTGGGCGCCATCCCGATGCTCGACCCCGCCGAGCTGTCCCAGCTCTCCGAGGTGGACCGCCACCTCTACGTCAACGCCCGGCCGCGCAGCACCGTGGCCGAGGCGCTGCGCAGCGTGCGGACGAACATCCTGTTCCGCCTGCCCGATCGGCCGCAGCGGCGCCTGCTCATCACCAGCGCCGCGCCCCGCGAAGGCAAGAGCTTCGTCTCCAGCAACCTCGCCACGGTCATCGCGATGACCGGCAGCCGCGTGCTGCTCATCGACGCCGACCTGCGGCGGCCCAGCCAGCACAAGCTCTTCCAGACCGACAACGAGGTCGGCCTGAGCAGCGTCCTGCTCGGCGAGGCGACCCTTTCCGAGGCCATCCGCAAGAGCCACGTGCCCGGGCTCGACCTGCTCAGCTCGGGCCCGCGGCCGCCCAACCCCGCCGAGCTGCTGGGCAGCGACCTGATGCTGCGGCTGCTGGACGGCCTGAAGAGCTACGACTTCGTGATGATCGACAGCCCGCCCATCGGCGCGGTGGCCGACCCGCTCATCCTGGCCCGCAGCACGCACGGCGTGCTGATGGTGGTCGAGTCCAACAAGACCGACCGGGACCAGGTCACCCAGTCGCGCAGCCGCCTGGCCGAGATGAACGCCAACATCCTGGGCGCCATCGTCAACAAGCTCGACGTGCGCAAGAGCGGCTACGGCTACTACTACTACTACGACTACAACTCGGTGTACCACGACACCGAGGTCGACCGGCCCGACACCGAGCGGAACGCGGGCTGACCGGAGCGAGCGCATGATCCGCCGCGTGGCTGGCGCCATGGCGACCGGGGCCCTGGTGGGCCTGTGCATGCTGGGGATCGAGGAGCTGAGCAACCTGGTGGCCGGCCAGGCCCGGCTCGCCGGCGACGAGGCGACGCGGCTGTTGCCCTGGTACCTGCTGGGTCCGGCCGCGCTGGCCCTGCCCGCGGCGGCCGTCCGGCCCGGCGGCGGGCGGGTGCTGGCCGCGGCGACGGCCGTGTGGGCGGTGGTGTGGGGCGGGGTCGCCGCGATGATCCTGGGCGAGCGGGGCGCGCCGGCGCCGGCGGTCCTGGGCTTCGGCGGCTTCGGCCTGCTGGCCCTGGGCGCGACCGTGCTCCTCCTGCGGCGGGTCGGCGACGAGCGGGCCCGCTGGGGCCTGGCCGCCGCGGCGGTGGCCTTCCTGCCGGCCTTCCGCGCGCTCAACCTCAACGCCTTCGGCTCGCCCGGCGAGCTGTGGGCGCTGGTCACCGACGCCGGGCTGGTGGTCGGCGCCGCCCTGGTGGGGCTGCTGGCCGCGGCCCTCTCCCCTCGCCTGTCCCGGCCGGCCCTGCCCGCGGCGCTGGCGCTGGCGCCGGGCGCCATGGCGCTGGGCCTCTCCCTGCTGTCCGCCCCTCCCCGCCCCTCGCCCGCGCCCCCTGCGGCCGCTCCTCGGCCCGACGTGGTCCTGGTCGTCGTCGACACGCTGCGGGCCGACCACCTGGGCGCCTGGGGCTACGGCCGCCCGACCTCTCCCCAGCTCGACGCCCTGGCCGCCCGCGGCACGGTCTACCTGGACGCCACCAGCCCCGCGCCCTGGACCCTGCCGAGCTTCGCCAGCCTGCAGACCGGGGTCGAGCCCCACCGCCACGGCGCGGGCGTGAACCCTGGCGAGCGCAACACCCAGGCGCCCCTGGGCCCCGACCTGCCCACCGTGGCCGAGCGGCTGGCCCAGGCCGGGTACCGGACCGGCGCCATCGTGAGCAACCCCTACCTCAAGGCCAGCTTCGGCCTGGACCGGGGCTACGCCCACTACGACGACGCGCTGGGCCTGGCCCACATGATGATGCTCCTGCACCCGCTCGACCAGCTCCCCTTCCGCGCGATGCCCGACCGCAGCTACCGCCTGGCGCCGCGCATGGTGGCGGCCGCCGAGCGCTTCTGGGCCGACACCGAGGGCGGGCCCCGCTTCCTGATGCTGCACATGATGGACCCGCACAAGCCCTACAACCCGCCCGAGCAGGACCAGCGCGCCGTCGCCGGGCCCGGACCGGACCAGGGCCCCGGCAGCCACCAGGACCCGGTCGAGGCGCTCTACGACGCCGAGATCCGCTTCCTGGACCGCTCGGTGGGCCCCTTCCTGGAGCGGGTGGTCGCCGACGGGGGCCTGGTGCTGCTCACCGCCGACCACGGCGAGGAGTTCTCCGACCACCAGGGCGCCTACCCCGGCGAGCGCTGGCCGGCGGACGTGCGGCACGGCCACACGCTCTACCAGGAGCAGCTCCACGTCCCGCTGCTCGTGGTCGGCGCCGGCGCCCCCGCGGCCCGGATCGAGCGCCCCGTGCGCAGCCTGGACGTGGTGCCCACGATCCTCCACGCCGCGGGGGCCGCCCCCGTCGAGGGCGACGGGCAACCGCTGGCCGAGGCGCTGGGGCTGCCGGTCCCCGGTCCCCTGCCCCGCCGCGCCCAGGCCATCCGCTACGGCACCGAGAAGCGGGCCGTCATCGACCCGCTGGGCCGCAAGCTGATCCGCAGCACCCAGGGCGACGAGGTCTACGACCTGGCGACCGACCGGGGCGAGCGGCGCAACCTGGCCACCGGGCGAGGAGACCTGGTGCAGGAGCTGGCCCCGCAGCTGCCCGGCGAGAGCGAAGGCGAGGCCGCCGAGATCGATCCCGCCCTGCTCGAGCAGCTCCGCGCCGTCGGCTACGTCGACCCCTGAGAGGAGAGCCAACAAGAATGTTGGCAACATTCTTGTTGGTAACGGAGTCGTTGGATACACGCGCACCTGGAGGTGTCGCGTGGACGCTCTCACCAACCGGGTCGGGCCCGTGGTCACCGGGGTCGACTTCTTCGGCCGCCAGGTTGAGGTCGACCGCATGGTCTCGCTGCTGGAGCGCGGGGACCACATCTCGCTCATCGCACAGCGTCGCATCGGGAAGTCCAGCCTGCTGCGGGAGGTGCAGCGCCGGATCGAACCCCGGATGGTCTGCCTCTACGTGGATCTCCAGGACTGCCTGGGGTCCGCCGACGCCATCGCGGCCCTGACCGAGGCGGCCCACAAGCACACCCGCCTGCGGACCCGGGCGCTGCTGGCCTTCCAGAACCTGCTGGGCGGCGTCGACGAGGTCGGCGGCGAACTCCTGCGATTGAAGCTGGCGGAGGGGCTGCAAGGGGACTGGAGGCACCGGGCAGACCGCGTCCTCGCCGACCTGCTGCAGGGCGACGCACCGCTGGTGATCATGCTCGACGAGCTGCCGGTGCTGCTGGTGCGCCTGCTGCGGGATGGCCAGGGACGCCCTCGGCCCGACGGCCATGATCAGGCCGACCGCCTGCTCTCCTGGCTGCGGCGCACCGCACTGGCCGGGCAGGGACGCCTGCGGCTGGTCCTGACCGGCTCCATCGGGCTGCACCCCATCGCCCACCAGGCGGGCCTCAGCGGCACCCTCAACATCTACGCGCCCTTCGCGCTGTCCGCCTGGGAGCCGGGCGTCGCGATGCAGGCCTTGCAGGCCCTGGCGCGCCGGCAGTCGCTGGAGCTGGACGCCGAGGCGACGGAGCAGGTGGTGGAGCTGCTGGGCGTCTGCATCCCTACCACGTGCAGCTCTTCTTCTCGCAGCTCGACGAGGACGCGCGGCGCCGCAGAGCCACCACCGTCGGCAAGCTCGACGTGCAGCGTGTCTACAGGACCCGCCTGCTCACCAGCCACGGACACGTCGAGCTGGCCCACATGGGGGAGCGCCTGCGGCTGGTCGTTCCCGCCGACAGGCTGCCGCTGGTGATCGACCTGCTGTCCGAGGCGGCCGTGGTGGGAGCCCTGCGCACGACGGCCGCCGCCCGCCTGGCCCGGGACCACGCCGTGCCCGCCGGGCAGGTCCCCGCCGTGCTGGACGCGGTCTTCGGCGTGCTCGAACACGACGGCTACCTCGAACGCGGCCCCGACGGCGGCCGCCGCTTCGTGTCCCGCCTGCTGCGCGACTGGTGGAAGGCTCGGCACGGCGAGCTGTACGTGCCCGCCGCTCAGCGAGGTGACCCCTGAAGCCCATGAAGTACAACCCGGGCCTGATGCCCGAGGACGTGCTGGTGGATGGCTTCGCCGTCCGCCATGACGAGCTGCAGACCATCCTCGGCGTGGTGCGGGACAACCAGGGTCCACACAACCAGCACATGCTCGTCCTGGCCCCCCGCGGCTACGGCAAGTCGACCCTCGCCCTGCGCGTGGTGGCAGAGCTGCGTCGCGCTCCCGACCTCGCCGCCGCCTGGTTCCCCATCGTCTTCAGCGAGGAGAGCTACCAGGTCCGCACCACCGGTGAGCTGTGGCTGGAGGCCCTGCTCCACCTGTCGCAGGCGACCGGGGACGACCGGTGGCGCCAGGCCTGGAAGGCGTTGCGCACCGAGCCCGACGACACCCGGCTGGCGCGGGGTGCGCTGGCCCACCTGCTGGACTTCGCCGACGCGGCGGGCCGGCGCCTGCTGCTGGTCATCGAGAACCTCGACAGCCTGCTGGGCGGCGACCAGCTCGATCCGCAGGATGCCTGGACCCTGCGCCACACCCTGGTCCAGGAGCCCCGCATCGCCGTGCTGGCGACCGCCGTGCACCGCTTCCCGGGCATCGACCAGCCCGACCAGGCGATGTTCGACCTGTTCCGCAGGTTGGAGCTGGGCCCGCTCTCCCCGGCCGACTGCCGCGCGCTGTGGCTGGCGGTCACGACCGCGGACCGGACGTCGGCAGACGCAGCGCACCCCTCCCTGGACGGCCGCCAGGCCCACGCGCTGCGGGTCCTCACCGGCGGCAACCCCCGCTTGCTGGTCATGCTCGCGGGCTTCGCCCGGGACCAGGATCTCGACGATGTGCTGGGCACCCTCGACCGCCTGGTCGACGACCACACCGAGTACTTCCGGGCCAACATCGAGGCGCTCAGCGGGCAGAACCGCCGGGTCTTCCTGGCCCTGGCCGAGCTGTGGCGCCCCGCGTCCGCCCGGGCCGTGGCCGAGGCGGCGCGGATGCCCGTCAACGAGGTCAGCGTCGCCCTGGGCCGCCTGGTCCAGCAGGGCCGGGTCGAGATCACCCGCACCCGGGGCCGGAACCACAGCTACCAGGTGAGCGAGCGGCTCTACAACATCTACTACCTGCTGCGCCGCCACCGCGGCGCGGACGTCCGCGTGCAGGCGCTGGTGGACTTCATCACCCGCCTGTACGGGCCCACGCAGAGGGCCGCGCTGATCCAGGCGCTGGCGACCCAGGCCCTGGACCGCCCCGAGGGCCAGCGGCAGGAGCACCTGGAGCTGCTGGGCCAGGTGCTGAAGGCCAGCCAGGCCGACGCAGACGCCCTGGGCCGGATGCTCGGTGGGGTGCCGCCCTTGCTCCTGCGGTCTCCGGATCAACCCTACGTCACCCGCACGCTGCTCAAGCGCCCTCGAACGCTGCGGGCCCTGCTGGCCGGCCCCGACGGTGCGTCCTGGCTGGACGAGGCGGCCGATGCCTGCACGCGGCTGCGCAAGGGGATGAAGCCGGGGGACGAGCGGGTGGAGCTGGCGAGGGAGGTGGCGCGGCACCCGGAGGCGGGCCCCACACACGTGATGGACGCGGCAGGGTGCTTGCTCCAGGCCGAGGACTGGCAGGAAACGACCGAGCTCGTGTCGCGGCTCCTCGCCAGAGGCCAGGTGGGAATCGAGGTGCTCGCGCTCGGCGCAGTATGTGCGCTACAGCATGGAGACCTCGATCAGGCGGGCGTGCTCCTCCGCGAAGCCCACCAGCAGGAGCCCACGGAGCCGGCCGTCACGCGCGCCCTGGCTGACCTGATCGTGCGACAGACCTGGAACCTCCTGGAGGCCCAGCAGTTTCCGCAAGTGCTGCAGAATGCCCACGAAGCGCTCTCGCTCGTCCCTGACCACTGGATGGCTCGCGCACAGAGTGCCAGTGCCCTCCATGCGCTGGGGCGGAAGGCAGAGGGGGCCACGCTCGCAATCTCGCTGCTCGGTTCACCCGCTGCAGACGGACAGACGAGAGCCGTGCAGGTCGCGCTCGCCACCCTCTACGCCCCCCACCGCCTCCCTGCCCTGTGGGACGAGGTCCTCGACTCGCCCCAGACCACCCCTGCCCTCCGCATCGCCCTCGCCTCCCTCGCCGTGCAGCGCGCCCCCATCCACCCCCGCGCCCTCGCCCTGGTCGACGACCTCGACCTGCCCCTGGCCGACCGCTCCGTGCGTGCCCGCCTGCGCGGCGCCATCCGCGGGCCCGCCGCCGCATTCGAGGACCTGGGCCCCGCCCTGGTCGACCCGGCGACCGTCGCGGCCGACCTCCAGCGCGCCCAGGCCGACTGCATGCGCCTGGCCGCCGCCGGCCTGTCGCGCGAGCTGGTCGCCCTGCTGGACGGCGCCCCCACCGAGGAGGCCCTGCGCCCGCTGATCGCCGCGCTGCGCCTGCGCTTGGGCGACGAGGTGGACGAGCCCCCGGAGATCCTCGCCGTCGCGGCGGACGTCAACGCCAACATCGACGCCCTGGTCCAGACCGGCGAACTGTGGACCACCGACCCCCACAGCCTGCCCCTGCCCGACCCCTGAGGCCCCCTACCCCAGCGCCCCCGGCCCCAGCTCCCGCCGCCCGCCCCGCCCACGCACGATGCCGCCGTGCCGGTCGGCCGCGTCCTCGGGCCAGGCGTCGTAGTAGGGCGCCCACGGCCTCCCGGTGCGCCGCTGGTAGAGCAGCGCGTACATCGCGCGCGACGAGGACACGATCCCCACGGTCGGCAGGTACAGGGGCCCCAGGCGCCGGCTCTGGACCGTGTGGCCCAGCTCGTGGGCGCGCAGCAGGCCCACGTCGAAGGGCCGGCCGAAGGCGTCGGTGCGCGACCAGAAGACGTAGCCGCCCAGCGAGATGCCCAGGCCGACACTCTCGACCATGCGTCGACCGTCGGGCCGCAGCTCGACGCCGCGGACCCGCCCGCCCGCGCGCAGCGCGGCCCACAGCAAGAGCCCCAGCAGGGTCTGCGGCAGCTCCCAGGTCCACAGCGTCCACGCGCCCATGCCGACCTCTACCTCGCCGCGGCGAGGGTTAGCCTGCCCCGATGCTGCCCCTGCTCACCCTGCTGCTGGCCTGCCCCTCCGCCCACCAGGCGGCCCCCTCCTCGCCCCCCTGGATCGAGGGCGAGGCGCGGATCGAGGCCCCCGCGGGCGGCTCGATGGCCACGCTGACCGGGGTGGCCGTGTCCGCCGACGCCGAGCAGCGCCGGATCACCTTCTCGCTCGACGGGGGGACCGGCGCCTGGGTCCGCTGGCTGGACCAGGCCCCGGTCCGCTGCGGCAGCGGCCAGCCCGTCGAGGTCCAGGGCCAGGCCGTCCTGCTGCTGACCCTGCAGCCGGCGCGCGCCCACGACGACGCCGGTGCGATGACCGCCGGCACCACCTCGCTGGCGCCGGACCAGGCCCAGGGCCTGCACCTGGTCCAGACCTGCGACTACGAGGGCGAGGTGAGCTGGGTGGTGGGCGTCGAGTCCCGCACGGCCCTGCGCCTTCAGGGCGAGA
>JAKLKF010000171.1 GCA_023150805.1 Myxococcota bacterium
GACCGCCTGGTCGTGAAGGCCGTGGTGCCCGACCTGGTCCACAAGACCGAGGCGGGGGCGGTCGCCATCGTGCCGCGGGAGCAGGTGGCGCAGGCGATGGCGGCGATGGCCCACCTGTCGCCCCAGGCCTTCCTGGTCGTGGCCTTCGTGCCCCACGACGTCGAGCCCGGCGGCGAGCTGCTGGTCTCGCTGCGCTGGACGCGAGAGCACGGCGCGGTGGTCACCCTGGGCCTGGGCGGGGTGACGGCCGAGGCGGTGGGCCGGCCCGTCGCGATCCACGCCCCAGGCCTGCCGGTCCAGGTCGACCCGGGCCTGCTCGCCCTGGCCAGCGGGCGCCTGCGCGGGCGGGCCGGTCGCTGCGGGCCGGAGCAGGTGCTGGCCCTGGTGGAGCGGCTGCTCGCGGCGGCGCCGCTGCTGCCCGACCCGCTCGACGAGGTGGAGATCAACCCGCTGGTCTTCGCCGATGGCGGCTGGGTGGCGCTGGACGCCGTCGTCCGCCTGGGCGGCCCCTCCTCGCCGCGCAGGGCCCCTCCCGTCGACCTGTCGGGCTTCCTCTCCCCGTCCACGATGGCGATCGCCGGCGCCTCCGCCCGGGGAGAGAACCCCGGCCGCACCATCCTGCGCGCCACCCTGGCGGCGGGCTTCCCACCGGCCCGACTGTTCGTGGTCAAGGAGGGGCAGGCCGAGCTGGACGGCTGCCCCTGCGTGCCTGGCGTGCAGGACCTGCCCCCGGTCGACCTGCTGGTGCTGGCCGTGCCGGCCGAGGCGGTGCCGGCGCTGTGGCCGGCAGCCCTGGAGCGGGCCCGGGCGGTGGTGCTCATCCCCGGCGGCACGGGCGAGCGGCCGGGGACCGAGGGCCTGGCCACCTCGCTGCGCACCGGCCTGGAGCAGGCGTGGGCCCAGGGCCGGCCGACCCGGGTCGTGGGCGGCAACAGCCTGGGCGTGCGATCCAGCCCTGGACGCGTCGACACCCTGTTCGTGCCCCAGCGGCGCGTGGGGCCGGCCGCGACCACGGCCCCCGTCGCCGTCGTCTCCAACAGCGGGGCCCTGGCCCTGGCCCTGGACAGCGCCCTGCCCGTCGCGCCGCGGCTGGTGCTCACGCTCGGAAACCAGCTCGATCTGTCCATCGCCGACGCCGTCGAGGGGCTGATCCCCCACCCCGACGCCCAGGTCGTGCTGCTCTACGTCGAGGGGCTGCCCGACGGCGACGGAGAGCGCCTGGTGCGCGCCACCGCCGCCCTGACCGCCGCGGGCCGGACGGTGATCGCCTACCGGGCCGGTCGTACCCCCGCCGGCCGCGCGGCCACCGCCTCGCACACCGCCGCCCTGGCCGGCGACGCGCGGGTCTTCTCCGCCCTGATGGCCCGGGCCGGGGCGCTCATCGCCGACAGCCTGGACGATCTCGTGGATCTGTCCATGCTGGCCCTGTCCGGGCCCCGGCCGGCGGGCGGGCGCCTGGCCGTGGTCAGCAACGCCGGCTTCGAGTGCGTCGCCGCCGCCGACCACCTGGGCGGGCTGGTCCTGGCCGCGCCCTCGGCGCAGACGCTGGCCGACATCGACGCCATCCTGGCCGCCGGGCGCCTGGGCGGGCTGGTCGCGGCCCACAACCCCCTCGACCTGACCCCCATCGCCCGCGACCAGGTCTATGTCCAGGCCGCCGGGCGCCTGCTGCAGGACCCCGGCGTGGACGTGGGGGTGATCGGCTGCATCCCCTTCACCCAGGCCCTGCAGACCCTGCCGGGCGAGGGGGATCTGTTCGTGGACGGCCTGGCGTCGCTGCGGGGGAAGGGCGCGCCCTTCGTCGTCGCCATCGAGGGTGGGGCCCTGTACGATCCGCTGCGGGCCCGGCTGCGGGCGGCGGGTCTGTGCGTCTTCCCCAAGGTGGACCGGGCGGTGCGCGCCCTGGCCCGGTGGGTCGGCTGAGGGGCCAGGGGGGCGAGCGCGCGCTGGTAGGCTGCCCGGCATGGTGCTCCCCCTCCTCGTCCTGCTCTGGTCCTGCGCCGCCCGCGGCCCCGCCTCGCCTCCCGAAGCGGCGGTCCGGGCCGACGCCGAGCTGCACCCCGACCTGGTCGCGCAGTCCGCCCTGCTGCGCCGCCAGGTGCTGGAGCCGGCGGAGGGGGTCTACGTCGCGGTCGGCTTCGGCCTGGCCAACATCATCTTCCTGGAGGGGCCCACCGGTGTCGTGGTGATCGACGCCGGCGAGGGGCGCGCGCCGGCGACCGAGGCCCTGGCGGCCCTGCGGGAGCGCACCGACAAGCCGCTCTCGGCCCTGGTGCTCACCCACAACCACGCCGACCACGTGATGGGTGGGCAGGTCTTCGTCGAGGCGGGCCCGCCGGAGATGCCCGTGTGGGCCCACGAGACGACCGAGGTCCGGGTCGACGAGGTGGTCCACGTGCTGCGCGAGGCGACCTGGCTGCGGGGCCAGCGCATGTTCGGCGCCCTGCTGCCGCCGGAGCGCGAGACCGGCGACGGCATCGGGATGCGCCTGCGGTTTGCGACCGAGGACATCGCCCTGGCCCGGCCGACCCACACGCTGGCGGAGGCCGCGGTGGTGGAGGCCGGGGGCCTGCGGGTCGAGCTGCTGCACGCGCCGGGCGAGACCGACGACCAGGTGATCGCCTGGCTGCCCGACCGGCGGATCCTGCTGCCGGCGGACAACGTCTACCAGGCCTTCCCGAACCTGTACACGATCCGCGGCACCCCCCCGCGCGACCCCCTGGCCTGGGTGGACAGCCTGGACCGGATGCGCGACCTGCGCCCGGACCTGCTGGTGCCGCAGCACACCCTGCCCGTGCTGGGGCAGGAGGCCGTCCAGGACGTGCTCACCGCCTGGCGCGACGCCATCCAGTTCGTGCACGATCAGACCGTTCGGGGGATGAACGCCGGGCGCACGCCCGACGAGCTGGCGGCCACCATCACCCTGCCGCCCCACCTGGCGGCCCACCCCTGGCTGGCCGAGCACTACGGGCGCGTGCCCTGGTGCGTGCGCGGCGTCTACGACGGCTACCTGGGCTGGTTCGACGGCCGGGCCTCCACGCTGGAGCCCCTGCCCCCCCAGGAGCGGGCCCGCCGCTACCAGGCCGCCTTCCAGGCCGGGCTGCCGCTGGCCGACCAGGTCCAGGCCGCCCTGGACCTGGGTGAGTGGGCCTGGGCCGCCGAGCTGGCCCAGCTCCTGGTCGACGCGGACCCCCAGGACCGGCAGGCGCGGGCGCTGCTGGCCCGGGCGCTCGACGGGCTGGCGCGGGGGCACGTCAACGCCAACGCCGTCAACTGGTACCGCACCGAGGCGCTGGAGCTGCGGGGCGAGGTCACTGCGCGCGTCTCGCCGCCCGACGCGGCGCCCCTGGACCTGGTCGACGGCCTGCCGCTGCACGCCTTCATGGCCGCCATCCCCACCCGGCTGCAGGCCGAGGAGGTGCAGGAGGTGGACTGGCGCGCCCTCTTCCACTTCACCGAGGAGGAACCCTCGCAGGCGGAGGCCTGGTACAGCCTGCACGTGCGCCGCGGGGTGGCCGAGCTGCGCCGCCGCGACGCCCAGCAGGCGGCCGCCTGGCGGGAGGAGCGGGCGCCCGACCTGGTGGTCACCACCTCGGCCCGGACCTGGAAGCGGGTCGCCAGCGGCCACGAGGGGGCCGTGGGCGCCCTGGCCTCGGGCCGGCTGCGGCTGGAGGGGGGGATCGACGAGCTGCTGCGCCTGCAGGGCTGGCTGGAGCGCTGAGCGCATGCGGCCGGCGGTCGCGGCCCGGGCCCGGCGGCGGAGGGCTGGCGGATAGGTTCGCCTCCCTGCCTGGAGGTCCCGTGAACGTCCGCACCTACATGCACGCCGAGCCCGTCACCGCCAACCTGCGCGACGGCGCCCACCAGACCTTCACCCGCATGCACGACCACGGGATCCGCCACATGCCGGTGGTCGGCGAGGACGGGCGGCTGGTCGGGGTCATCAGCGACCGCGACCTGCGCCGCCCCGACTCGCTGGACGACGACCCCAACGTCGTGCACCCCTGGATCCTCGACAACCACACCCACGTCGGCGAGCTGATGACGCGGGACCCGGTCACCGTCCAGGCGGACGCTGCGCTCTCGGACGCCGTGGACCTGCTGGTGGAGCGGCGCTTCGGCGCCCTGCCCGTGCTCGAAGGCCAGCGCCTGGTCGGCATGATCTCGGCGGTCGACCTGCTGCGGGCCTTCCGCGACCACCTCGCCGGCTGAGGCCGGCCCGAGCGGCTACGATAGGTTCCGCCGCGCTCGGAGGTCCCCCTTGCTGCTCGCTGCCGCCCTGCTCCTGGGGGCCACCTCGGCCCACGCCGCCGGCCTGCCCGGCCTCCCGCTGGTCTTCGACGTCGATCCCCAGGGCGCCTGGACCCTCTCCGCCACGCAGCCGCCGGGCGTGCTCGAGGCTGGCCTGGAGCCGGGCTGGGTGCTGACGGCCGTCGACGGCATGCCCTTCTCCGACGCCCTCGCGGCGCAGCGGCGCGTGGCCGCGGGGCCCGCGCGCGAGGTGCAGCTCCACTTCCGCACCCCTCCGCCACCCGCCCCCGAGCCGGCCCCGGCGCCGGAGGCGCCCGGCGGGAGGCAGGGCAAGGGCAAGCAGGCCGAGCCCCCGGCCGAGCCGCCGGCGCCCGTGCCCGACACGATCCTGGTCGTGCCGCGCGCGCCCCTGGTCCACGTCGCCCAGCTCGGGCTGGTGCCCTGGCCCGAGGGCTTCACGCCGCCGGCATCCGCCTGGAAGGCCACCTGGTCCGGCGCGCCGACCCTGCTCGACGGGCAGCAGGTGAGCTGGGTCTTCGACCCGGCCACCGGCGGGTTGTCCCGCACCGACGGCCAGAGCCTGGAGGAGCACCCCGTCCCCGACGTGTTCTGGGCCCTCTCCGACGCGGGCTGGGTGGTGGACCGCCCCGATGGCGTGGCGACCGGGGACGCGGCCTGGGCCCGCCAGGCGCTGGGGGCCGCCGCGCGCAGCCGCTCCTTCCAGGGGCGCTCGGCCGACCACCTGCTGGTGCCGACCGAGGCCGGGATGGAGGTGCTGACGGTGCAGTGGCCGCTGGGCACGGCCGAGCTGCCGGTCTGCTCGCCCCTGCTGCCCGAGAGCTGCCTGGCCAGCGGCAAGCAGATCCTGGCCGAGCTGTCCGGCCGCCCCGGGGCGCGAGACGAGGCCCTGCGGCACCTGGGCCTGGCCTGCGCCAACGGCGTGCACCGCGCCTGCTACGAGGCGGTCGCCATCGAGGACGAGCGCCTGGCGGAGCGGGCCGGCGCCTGCGTCGAGGGCGACGTCGCGGCCTGCAACCACGTCGCCAGCAAGCGGCTGCAGCAGCAGCCCGACGACCCCAGCGCGCTGGTGCTGGGACTGCTGGACTACGCCTGCGAGCTGGAGGGCTCGGGCACCCTGGGCGAGCGCCTGCGGCGGCTGGAGGACGTCGGCGCGGGCTGCATGATGCTGGCCACCGCCTACGACGCCAAGGGCAAGCCCGACCAGGCGCTGCTCAACCTGGACCAGGCCTGCGTGCTGGGCCGGGCGGACGCCTGCGAGCAGGCCGCCGACCGGCGCCACCAGGCCTTCGCCCTGCGCACCGTGCGGGAGTGCGAGGATCCCGAGCTGCCCATCGCGGCCTCCTGCGTCGAGCAGGGCCGGCTGCTCCAGGTGGAGCCCATCGAGGCCGCCACGCTGGACGACTTCGGGGCCTTCCTGCGCGGCTGCACCCTGGGCGCCACCGACGGCTGCGTGCTCCTGGGCGACTACGTCGATCGCTGGGGCATCGAGAACGAGCGCGTGCTGCAGGCCGAGACCACCCTGCGGCGGGCCTGCAACGACGGCGAGCAGCGGGCCTGCATGGGCGCCGCCCACCTGCTGGTCCGCCACGAGCCTCGCACCGACGCCTACGGCGACGCGCTCAAGCTCTTCACCCAGGCCTGCTTCGAGGGCCTGCCCAGCGCCTGCGTCGCCGGCGCCGAGCAGCGCCGCATCGGCCAGGCCCGCAAGATCGAGGCGCCCGACCAGGAGACGATGTGGGGCAAGGCCTGCGACGCCTCGGACGCGACCGGCTGCGTGGGCCTGGGAGAGCGCATGGCCAAGGCCCGCGCGCGCTGGCCCGAGGCCTACCTGGCCTGGACCCGGGCCTGCGACCTGGGGGACGCCAGCGCCTGCACCCAGCTCGGCCTGCTGGTCGATCGCAGCCACAAGGAGCCCTGGCAGGGCGAGCAGCCCAAGGACAGCTACCTGCAGCGTGGCTGCGACAACGGCGACGCCGAGGGCTGCTACTGGCTGGCCGAGGACGAGGTGCCGCGCAACGGCGAGCCGCCCGAGGACGCCTACCTGCTGCTCGACCAGTCCTGCGAGGGCGAGTTCGGCCTGGGCTGCGCCGAGCTGGCCGACGTGCACCTGGACCGCCGCACCAGCTTCGACGACGAGATCGCCGCCCGGCACCTGGACACGGCCTGTGACAACGGCCACTACGACTCGTGCAAGGTGCTGGGCAACATGTACCTGCGGGGCAAGGGCGTGGAGCGCGACCGCCAGCGCGCCAACGAGCTGCTGGAGCGCTTCCGGTTGAACGCCCCTCGCAAGCACGTGCGGCTGGGCATCGTCGGCGGCCTGCCCACCGTCGGCGGCGGCGAGGCCGAGCTGGTCCTGCCGATCCCGGTCGGCCCGGCGCTCAGCCTGGGCGGCACCTTCAGCTACATCCCCTGGGGCGGCACCGCCTTCGTGCTGCTGGAAGGGCAGGACAAGCCCGACGTGCCCCCCGACCTGCAGGTCGTCACGCTGAGCGCGCGCATCTACCCGAACACCCAGGCCCGCGGCCTGTGGGTCGGCGCCGGGGCCCACCAGATGACCGCCAGCGGCGGCTCGCTGGAGGGCCAGGAGGACCTGGTGCGCACCGGCTTCTCCGCCCGGATCGGCTTCCGCAACGACAGCCGCCTGTTCTACACCGGGGTCGAGATGGGCCTGGGCACCTACGGCACCGTCGACATCAAGGACTTCGACGAGGACGAGAGCGGCCTCATCCCGCTGTTGCTGCCCGCGATGGCCGTCAGCGTGGGCTTCGCGTTCCTGTAGGGGGAGCCAGGCAGGCGAAGCAGGGAAGCAGGTGCCGGCTGAGCAGAAGCAGGTGCCGGCTGTTATCCATTGATCCCATTTCCCCCCTCGGAGCCGCCCTCCCATGCCTCGCCGCCCCCGCCTGGACTACGCCGGCGCCCGCCACCACGTCTTCAACCGCGCCCGCGGGCCCTCGGCCCTCTTCCAGTCCGACGACGACTGCGTGGCCTTCATGGGCCTGCTCTCGTCGTTGGACGCCCACTTCGGCGTGCAGGTGCAGGCCTGGAGCCTGATGCCCACGCACTACCACCTGCTGCTGCGCTCCCGCCGCGGCCAGCTCAGCCCCGCCATCGGCTGGCTGCAGTCGGAGTACGCGCACCACTTCAACCGGTCGCGCGGCCTGGACGGCCCCCTGTTCCGCGGGCGTTTCGGCAACCGCCTGGTCGAGGACGAGCCCTACTGGCTGCACCTGGCGGCCTATGTGCACCTCAACCCGGTCGAGTCGCGCCTGGTGACGCACCCCGACCACGCCCGCTGGACCAGCCACGGGGTCTACACCGGGCGGGATCCGGCCCCGGAGTGGATGGACGCCACCGACCTGGTCCAGGCCTTCGGCACGATCGGCGGCTACGCCGACTTCGTGCGCGACGTGATGATCGGGCGGGAGGACCGCCCCGACGCCATCGCCGAGCTGCTGGAGGCGCCGGCGGCGTCGACAGGGCGGGTGGAGGAGGGGGGCCCGCTGGTCGAGCTGCCGCTGCTCACGCCCGAGGCTGCGCGGCGCCAGGTGGCTGCGGTCTGCGAGGTGCCGGTCGAGGTCATCGACGAGGTGGGCCCGGGCCGGCGCAACCAGGTGCGCTGGCTGGCGATGTGGTGGCTGGCCGAGGTGGCGGGCCAGCGCAACGTGGACCTGGCGCGCGCCTTCCGCACGGTGCCCGCGACCGTCACGCGCTGCCAGGCGCGGGTGCGGCGGGCCGAGGTGACCGAGCCGCTGGGGCAGTGGCGGGACCGGCTGCGGGCGGTCAGGGACGCCGCGGTGCGCGGGACCGGCGGCGCGAGGGTGAAGAAAGGGATCAAAGGATAACAGCCGGCACCTGCTCAGAGGGCCAGGCGGCGAGTGCGGCGACCTGGGGCTCGCACAGCGCGTGGGCCATGGGGAATGTGGCGTGCCGGACGGGGTGACCGGCGGCGCGGAGCCGGTCCGCGACCTGGTCACCGGCCGCGGGCGGCACGACGTCGTCGAAGCGGCCGTGGTGGACCAGCACGGGAAGGTGGGCGTTGGCGGGGTGCCACTCGCCGTCGGCGTGGGGCCGGATCCGGTAGCCGCTGAGCACGGCCAGGCCGGCCAGCCGCGTGGGATGCCGCAGCGCCGTGTGCAGGGCCAGCGCTGCGCCCTGGCTGAAGCCCACCAGGACGACGCGATCGGCAGGGACGCCGCGGGCCCCCTCGGCCGCGACCAGGGCCTCGACCCACGCGGTGGCGGCCAGGACATCTCCCTCGTCCTCCCGATCGGGGGCGTCGAAGTCCAGGTGCCGGATGTCGTACCAGGACCGCATCACGTAGCCACCGTTCACGGTGACCGGCCGGAAGGGGGCGTGGGGGAAGACGAAGCGCAGGTCCGGACGCTGCAGCAGCGGGACGACCTCCTCGAAGTCGTGGCCCGAGGCGCCCAGGCCGTGCAGCCAGATCACGCTGGACCGCGCCTGGGCCGGCCCCACCTCGACGCAAGGCAGCAGGTCCATCAGGCCTCCGCCGCGCGGTAGCGGTCGTGGACGGGGTAGGCCATCGCGTACAGGCCGAAGGCCGCCGCGGCCGCCAGGGCGAAGCCGGCGAAGGCCAGCATCTGGAAGGCGGTGACCCCGACGCCCAGGCTCTGCACGAAGTTGGTGACCGCGGGGCCCTTGACGGCGGCGTCGGCCAGCAGGACCCACAGGTTGCCCACCGTCACCGACAGGCTCCAGAAGGCCATCAGGGCGCTCTTCATGCGCAGCGGCGCCTGGCTGTAGGCGAACTCCAGCCCGGTGGCGCTGACCAGGACCTCGCCAAAGGTCAAGAGCGCGTAGGGCAGCACCTGCCAGGTGATGGACAGCACCTGCCCCTGGTCCAGCAGCACCTGCATGCCCCCGGCCACGATCCAGGACAGTCCCGACAGGGCGATGCCGGCGGTCATGCGACGCAGCGCGGTCGGCTCCAGGCCGAGCTTGCGCATCGCCGGGTAGAGCAGCGCGTTGTTGAGCGGGATGAAGAGCATCACCAGGGCCGGGTTCAAGGCCTGCATCTGCGAGGGCTGGAACCACTCGGGCCGGGTCATCTCCGCGGCCTGCAGCACCCAGGTCGACGCCTTCTGGTCGAAGAGGGACCAGAAGGGGGTCACCAGCGCGAACAGGACCAGCAGCCGCAGCACGGCCCGCACGCCCTCGACCGCCTCCTCGGGGTGGTGCGCCCGCGCCTGGTCCAGGTGCAGCCAGGTGCCCAGGCCCGTGGCGGCGAGGAAGGCGACCAGGGCCAGGCAGACGCCCGAGACGAAGCCCAGCCAGGGGATCGTCGCCAGCCCCAGCAGCGCGCCGGCCACCGCCACCGCCAGCGACACCATGCCCGAGAGCGAGCCCGACAGCGCGTCGCGCGCCACCGGCACCAGGGCGTGGGGATCCCCCCGCGGCGCCGGTGGCACGCAGACGTAGCGGTCGCGGCCCAGCCAGAAGATGAGCGTGGCGACCGCCATCAGCAGGCCGGGGATGCCGAAGGCCACCGAGGGCCCCCACTGCTTGAGCGTCCACGGGATGAGCAGGCTGGCGAAGAAGCTGCCGAAGTTGATGACCCAGTAGAAGGCGTCGAAGACCAGCTTGGCCAGGTGGCGGGTGGACTGGTCGAACTGGTCACCGACGAAGGCGCTCACGCAGGGCTTGATGCCGCCCGAGCCCAGCGCGATCAGGAACAGTCCGGTGTAGAAGCCGCCGGGCGAGGACTCCGACAGGGCCAGCATCAGGTGGCCCACGCAGTACAGCAGCGACAGGTAGAGGATGGTCTTGTAGCGCCCCAGCCAGCGGTCCGCGATGAGCCCGCCCAGCAGCGGGAAGAAGTACACGCCGATGACGAAGGTGTGGAACACGTCCTTGGCGGCGACCGCCCGCTCGGCCTCGGGCAGGGCCAGCAGCAGGTGCTGGGCCAGGAAGATGGTGAGGATGTTGCGCATCCCGTAGAACGAGAAGCGCTCGCAGCCCTCGTTGCCGATGATGTAGGCGATCTGGGAAGGCAGGCGAGGTCGGGCGGCGGTCGTCACGGGGGGCACCTCGAAGAGGCGCAGCATCGCACGCGGCGGGCGAGGGGGGAGCGCGGCGGGTAGGCTCGGTCCTCTCCGCAGGAGCCCCATGAGCCGCGCCTTCGTCAGGGAGTCCGACCAGGACGAGCTGCCGCCGGTCCCGCCGCCCGCGCTGCCGCCCGGCGTGCCCAACCACATCACCCCCGCCGGTGTCGCCGCCTTCCGCGCCGAGCAGCAGGCGCTGCTGGCCGAGCGCGCGGCCTTGCGCGATCAGCCCGATCCGCAGGCCCGCGCCCGGCACGCCGCCGTGCGGGCCCGCCTGGCATGGCTGGAGGCGCGGGCGCCCACCTGGTTGGAGACCGCGGCCCCCTCCTCTCCCGCGCAGGTCAGCTTCGGCTGCGCCGTGCAGGTCGAGGACGACGAGGGCGAGCCCCGCTCCCTGACCCTGGTCGGCGTCGACGAGGTGGACGTCGCGGCGGGGCGGGTCAGCTTCCTCTCGCCGGTCGCGCGCGCGCTGATGGGCGCGCGAGTGGGCGACGCGGTCACCGTCAAGAGCCCCCAGGGCGAGGAGCAGTGGACCGTGGTGGGGATCGGTCCGGCCTGAGCCGGGCGCCGCCGCCGGGGATCAGGGCCGGTACAGCGCCCGGAGCGCCGCCGCCGCGGCCAGCTTGTGGGGAGCCTGCCACGGCGGGCCCGCCGCGCGGCCCAGCTCCCGCAGCCGGGCGGCCAGGTCGGCCCCGCCCTCCGCGGCGTCGGCCGGGGGGGACAGCCAGGCGGGATCGTCCTCGACCACCCGCCAGCCACGGGCCCGCCCGGCGGTGACCAGCGCCTGCACCCGGTGGACCAGGGTCACCGCCTCGGCCAGCGGCAGCGCGCGGGCGCCGGGCGTGCCCAGGACGGCCCGGTTCGCCTGCACGGCCACCCCGACGACCGCGAACGGTGACGGCGGCTGGGGTGGCATGCGTCCTCCCGGGGCGCTCAATCCCCCTGCTTGTCCTTCTTCTTCCGGCCCCGGGCCGGCTCCTCCTCCACCGGGGGCGGCGGGACCACCAGCTCGCTGGTCTCCACCTGGTCGCCGGCCAGGGTGAGCAGCCACAGCCAGCCCTGGTGGCTCACGTAGGCGGCCTGGAAGCCGGGCAGGGTGGCCTGCAACAGGGCCTGGACCGGCTCCCGCGTGGCCGGCTCGGCCAGGGCCTCGAGCACGGGGCGGCGGAAGCTGCCGGGCAGGACCAGGGTGGTGTCCCCGCCGACGACCAGCCAGGCGCTGCGGATCCCGGCGGGCGAGGGGTGCTGCGCCAGGTGCAGGCCGGGGCCCACCGCGACCACGGCGCCGTCGCCGCCGACGGTCCGGCCGTCGATCCAGGGGCCGCTGCTGGTGCCGGCGGGCACGACGCGCACGGTCAACTCGTCGGGCTGGGCGCGCTGCTCGGCGAGCAGCACCTCGCCCTCGACCGGGAAGGCGCCGGTCCAGGCCAGCTCGGGGTCGAAGGCCAGGGCGGTGCGCAGCTCACCCTGGGCGGCCTCGGGCTGGCCCCGCTCGGCCAGCAGCGCGCCGCGCAGCAGGAAGGTGCGGGCCGCGACCTCCCGGTCGACCAGCTCGCCCAGGCAGCCGAGCTGGGCCACCGCGAGGTCGAGGTGATCGAAGGCCGTGACCCGGTCGCGCCGGGTCCAGGCGGCCTCGGCCCGGACCAGGTCGGCGCGGACCGCCTCCATCCGGGTGGGCGCGCCGGCGCAGCGCCGCATGACGGCGTCGCCGAGGGCCTGGGGCGGGTCGTCGAGCAGGCTGGACAGCTCGACCAGGGCGAGCTGGTCGACGGGCAGGCCGGTGCGCTCGGAGACCCGGGCGGGCACGGCCGCGGCGTCGCCCCCGTCGACGACGACGGGCACGCCGGCCAGGGCGGGGAAGCTGAGCAGGACGGGCCACATGCGGCCCTCCTAACGCCCGGGGCCGCTGGCAACGTCCAGCCTGGCCCCGCCGGGGGTCAGGGGGCGGCGCAGGCGGAGTTGGTGTCGAAGGAGTAGCAGATCTCCACCGTCTGGTCGCGGCGCACGTCGACGGGGATGCGAGTCTGTTCACCCGTCTGGCTGGTGACCTCGAGCACGTGGTTGCCGACGGGCAGGACGTAGCCGCGGCCGCTCTTCTCGAGGGTCTGTCCACCCGCGCGCACGGTCGCGCCGCTGGGCACCGTCTTGACCACGACCACGCCGGAGGGGTCCTGGGGTGCCGCCGCCGCGCTGCCGTCTTCGACGACGGCCGGGGCCGAGGTCGAGGTGGGGTTGGCCAGGGTGATGATGCGGGGCTGGGTGCCGCTGGCGGAGGAGCTGCCGGCCGCCGGGGGGCCGCTGGCGGAGCCGGTCGCGGTGCGGGAGCCGCTGGCCGACGGGCTCGCGCTGGCCCCGGGGTCGGCGGTCGGGGCGCCCGCCGGGGCGGCGTCGTCGGCCGGCGCGGCGGGGGCGGCGGCCTGGGGCGCGGCGT
>JAKLKF010000172.1 GCA_023150805.1 Myxococcota bacterium
GGCCCCCCCTCCCCCCGCGGTCCGTGCGGCCGCCCCGGCGCGCACCGCCCCGGTCGTCGCTCCGGCCGGTGCGGCCCGCCCCTCCAAGCCGCCGCCGCCTCCGCCCCGGCCGCCGCGCAAGAAGGCCGCGCCTCGGCCGCCGGGCAAGCCCCGCTCGCTGCTCTTCCGCCTCGTCCGCGCCGCGCTGGCCCTGGGCCTGCTCGGGGCTGTCGCAGGTGGGGCGCTGGCGGTCGGCGCCTGGCGCTACTACGGCGCCGACCTGCCCACGGTCGACGCGCTCTCCACCTACCAGCCCCCGACCGTCACCGTGGTCTACGACCGCGACGGCGAGCTGCTCGGCGAGATCTACGAGAAGCGCCGCTACGTGGTGCCGCTGGAGCAGATCCCCAAGCACGTGCAGGACGCCTTCATCGGGGCCGAGGACGCCAACTTCTGGGTCCACGAGGGCGTGGACTACGGCGGCATCCTGCGGGCGATCGGCCGCAACGCGATCCGCGGCCGCAAGGCCCAGGGCGCCAGCACCATCACCCAGCAGGTGGCGCGCAACTTCCTGCTCTCGACCGAGAAGACCTACGAGCGCAAGATCCGCGAGATCATCCTGGCCGGCCGCATCGAGGAGGTCTTCGACAAGGAGCACATCCTCTACCTGTACCTGAACCAGATCTACCTGGGCAGCGGCGCCTACGGGGTCGAGGCGGCCAGCCGGGTCTACTTCGACAAGCACGTCTCGGAGATCACGCTGGCCGAGGCGGCGATCCTGGCCGGCCTGCCCCAGCGGCCCAGCGACTACTCCCCCCACCAGCACTGGGACAAGGCGCGGACCCGCCAGGAGTACGTGCTCGACCAGATGCTGCAGAAGGATCTCATCGATCGCGCCACCCACGACGCCACCCTGGCCGAGGTGGTGCGCATCGCGCCCCGCACCAACGAGTTCCTGACCCAGGCGCCCTACTTCACCGAGCACGTGCGCCGCTACCTGGTCGACACCTACGGCTTCGACAAGATCTACAACGACGGCCTGACCGTCTACGCCACCTGCGACCTGGACCTGCAGAAGGCGGCCCAGGAGTCGGTCCGGGACAACGTGCTCCGGGCCAGCAACAGCATCGGCTGGCGGGGCGCCGCGGAGACCCTGGCGGCCGGCGAGATCGCGGCGCGGCGGGACGCCACCGAGCAGGCGCTGCGCAAGGCCGAGAGCGAGCAGGTGCTGCACGTCGGCCCGCCCGACCACCCGCAGGCCGGGCCCGGCCCGGTGCCGGATCGCTCCACCCTGGCCACCGGCGAGCGCTACCAGGGCGTGGTGCTGTCGGTCGAGCCCCGCTTCGCGGTGGTGGGCGTCGGCGCGCACGAGGTCCTGGTGCCCATCACCTGGTCCAAGTGGATGTACCCGCCGGACCCCGAGCGCTCCTTCAAGAGCCGGGTCCAGACCGACCTGACCAAGGCGCTGGCGCCGGGCGACGTCGTCACCGTGACCGTCGAGGCGCCCACCGTCGCCGAGGTGGCCGACCTGTCCGACTTCGCCGACGTCGGGCGGGGGCGCCTGGCCGGCCGGATCTACCAGGACCCCGACATCGAGGGCGCGCTGCTGTCCTACCGCCTGTCCGACGGCGCCGTCATCGCCATGGTCGGCGGCTACGACTTCCAGGAGTCGGAGTTCAACCGGGCCACCCAGGCGATGCGCCAGGTCGGCTCGACCTTCAAGCCGCTGGTCTACGCCGCGGCCATCGGCACCCGCAAGGTGACGACCGGCACGGTGGTCCAGGACGCGCCCACGGTCTTCGGCGTGCTGGGCTTCGGGCTGTACAAGCCGGACAACTACGGCGAGGACTACCTGGGCAACATCACGCTGCGCAAGGCCCTGCAGCTCTCGCGCAACGTCGTGACCGTGCGGATCCTGGACAAGGTGGGCCTCGAGCCCGTCTTCCAGCTCGCCGGGCCCAGGCTGCGCATCGGCTACGACACGCCGCGGTGCAGCCGGACCCACGTGCCCGCCGACGCCGAGTGCCCCGGGACCTTGACCGCCAGCCCCGTGGCCGGCATGGCCTGGTGCGAGCACTGCGAGCCCGAGAGCTGCTCGATGATCCGGGTCGACGACCCCGCCCGCTGCGTGGGCGAGGTGCAGAGCCGCGACGGCGAGACCTGGTGCCGCTCCTGCGACGTGTCGCTGCGGGTCTGCTCCTGGGCCCCCAAGACCCAGCTCTCGCTGAACGAGGAGTGCCTGGACGCCCGCCTGGACAGCGAGTCGGGCGAGGTGATGTGCCGCGCCTGCGACCTGTCGATGGGCCTGGGCAGCAGCTCGCTGACCATGACCGAGCTGACCCGCGCCTACAGCGCCTTCGCCACCTACGGGCGGCTGGTGGAGCCGCACTGGATCGACCGGGTCGTCGACCGCGACGGCACCGTGATCGAGGCCTGGCAGGCGCCGGACGCCTGGCCCCAGGTGCTGGAGCCCGGGGTGGCGGGCATCGCCCACTGGCTGCTGCGCGAGGTGGCCACCGGCGGCACGGGCGCGGCCACCAACAAGCTCGGCATCCACGTCGCGGGCAAGACGGGCACGACCAACGACTTCAAGGACACCTGGTTCGTCGGCTACAACACCGAGCTGGTGACCACCGCCTGGGTCGGGTACGACCAGCCCCGCTCGCTGGGCGTCTCCTTCACCGGCGGCGGGACGGCGCTGCCCATCTGGATGGACTACATGCAGGTCGCGGCGCCCAAGGACGCCGACAAGCCCTTCCCCCCCATCCCCGGCGTGGAGATGGTGCCCATCGACGAGTCCACCGGACGCGTCGCCCGGGGCGGTCGCGAGATGCCCATGCTCCCGGGCACGGCCCCCACCAACGTCATCGGCGAGATCGGACAGAAGACCGCCGAAGACCTGCTGACCTCGGACTTCTGATGCGGCGCTCCCCGCCCCTGCTCGCCCCGCTCCTCCTCGCCACGGCTGTCGGCTGCGCCAGCGAGTCGACCGTGCTCTCGCCGCGCTGCGACCTGACGCTGGGCGCTCCGGCCCCCTCCCCGGTGCAGGTGGGCCAGACCGTGACCCTGCCCGCCGCGCCCCTCACCTCGTCCTGGGACACCGCGGTCTACGTCGGCGGGGCCCGCGCGACCGTGCTCGAGGTCTCCCGCGAGGGCTGTGACGACTGCGACGAGTGCCGCGAAGCGGCCGGGTGCACCGCCTGCGGCGACTGCGACGCCTGCGACCGGGAGTGCAGCCAGAGCTGCGTCGAGACCGTGCAGTTCGCCGTCCCGGACAGCCTGGGCGGCGGGGCCTGGCCCGTGTGGGTCTACAACCTGCACGGGACCGGCGGACCGGCCACCCTGGAGATCCAGAGCCCCCCCGACACGGGCGCCGACGACACCGGCAAGGCGCCCGACGACACCGGCAAGGCGCCCGACGACACCGGCAAGGCCCCCGACGACACCGGCAAGGCCCCCGACGACACCGGCAAGGGCGGCACCTCGGGCCTGTAGGCGGCCAGGTCGCCCGGGGGCCCGAACGCAACGGACCCCGCCGAGGCGGGGTCCGAAGCTTGCGTGGCCCCAGGCGGAGCGATCAGGCCTCGATGCGCTCGCGCAGGGTCTTGCCCGGCTTGAAGCGGGCGTAGCTCTTGGCGGTGATCTTGATCTTGTCGCCGGTGGCCGGGTTGGTGCCGGTACGGGCGGCGCGCTTGCGGCTGGCGAAGGTGCCGAAGCCGGGCAGGACCACCTTGCGGCCGGCGTCGAGCTCGACGGCGATGATGCCCTGGCCGGGCGTGGCGTCGAAGATGGCGTTGACGCACTCCATGGCCTTGACCTGCGACAGGCCGGTGGTCTTCGCGAGCTTGGCGGCCAGTTCCTTCTTGTTCATGTCTGCTCTCTCCATGGTGTGGGACCACGTCGGGAACACGGCCCTGGCGTGGCGGACGGCTCTCTCCTGCCGACACGGGACCCCGTCGCCCGAGACGGACGCCGAGGCGCGAAAGGAGAGCGCGACCCCATCGAGGTCGGCGCGCCTGGGCTATAGCGAGGCGCCGCGCAGGGCTCAAGAGCAAAGACGAGAGAAAGTGCCCACTATCCGGCCGTCCGGTCGCCAAAGGCCATCCAGGCGCCCGACACGGCTTGCGGTGACGCCCTCCCTGCTGCTAAACAGGCCGTTGATCCGCTTCCCGCCCCTCCCCTCGAATCCGGCCAGGCCTCGTCCTGCGCCCCATCCCGGGACTCCCTCGATGCGCAGCACCGCCGTGGCGGCCCTCCTCGCTCTCGCCCTCCCCTCCCAGGCCCTGGCCGGCGGCATCGGGCTGCTCACCACGGGCGGCCTCCACCAGACGCGCGCCTACTACTACGACGCCGACGGCAACCAGGGCATCGACGCCCAGACCCGCCTGAACTACGGCGGGGGCCTGATGGGCGTGCTCGGCGACAAGGACGACAAGGTCCAGGGCATCATGCGCCTCTGGTACATGCAGGACCAGCGCGAGGCCGACCCGGACACCGGCGACACCGAGGGCGAGGTGTTCTACCCGGCCTACTCCGAGCAGGGGCCGCGCCACCTGGGCATGTTCACCGCCGGCGTGCAGTGGGGCCTGCTCGGTGATCCCAGCAAGGCCATGCTGACGCTGGAGACGCACGCCGGCAGCGGCTTCGCCACCTCCGACGCCTCGGAGTTCCTGCTGATCGAGGTGGGCCCCGGCGGCACCCTGGCCGTCAGCGACGAGCTCGTCCTCTTCGCCAGCGTCACCGCCGACCTGCGCTACCGCAAGCGCGCCTCGCTCAGCGAGAACGTGTACCTCGGCGCCCGCTTCATGTTCGACTGAGCGTCCCGCGCCCGGGGCGGCCGAAGCGGAGGAACCCGCGTTGCACTCCCTCCGTCCTCCGCACGCGCTGGCGCTGCTGTGCCTCTCGGGCTGCGCCTTCGTCGAGTCGGACGGTCGCTGGAGCGACCAGCTCCAGGCCGACGGGCCCTGCTGGCGGGTGGACCTGGCCGACGGCCTCGACGAGTCGTCGACCTCCGAGCTGCGCGACCTGTTCGCCTGCGTGAACCGACAGGGCGCGGTCGAACCCCTCGCCCCCATGGTCGACGCCCTGGAGGAACCCAGCCGCGCCGGCGTGTCCCTGGGCGTCGAGCTGGCCGGGCTCGTCAACGACCTGCCCGCGGCCGAGGTGGACCTGGGGGGCCTGCTCGACCTCGCCCTGGAGCTGCTCGAGGACGAAGCGCGCCCCATCGAGCCCTTGTCGGAGCTGGTGGTCGAGCTGGTCTACGGGCGGCCCTACGCCCAGGTGACCGCGCTGCCCGACCCGGGATCGGCCCAGGACCTGGACCAGGGCGTCCTGCGGCCCGCCCTGCCCGTCGTGGGCGTCCTGGCCGGCGTGGCCCTCGACCAGCCCGAGCCGTTGCTGCCGCTGCTGGCCGACACCCTGGTCGACCCGGCGCTGGCCGACGCGACCTGCACGCTCGTCGGCCTGGCCACCACCACCGACGTCCCGGCGGGGGCGCTGGGCGCCGACCTGCTGCCCGCGCTGGGCGACGCCCTGGAGCGCGCCACCGACGACGGCAACGACCTGTGGGACGGCGCCTCGGGCGACTCGCTGCGCGACCTGGTGCAGGCGCTGCTGGTGACCCCTGGCGAGGACGGCCAGTCCGCGGCGCGGGCCCTGCGCCCGCTCCTCCTGCCCATGCTCCAGGACGAGCTGCTGGTCGCCAACCTGCGCCAGACCCTGGCCGAGGCCCGGGACGCGGGCCGGGTGGAGACGCTGCCCGCCCAGCTCCGCTACCTGGCCACCGTCGACGTGCAGGGGCGCGACCTGGTCTACGGCCAGGACAGCGCGCTGCTCGCCCTGCTGCGCCTGCTGGACGGCGCCAACACCGAGGTCTCCTGCTCGCTCGACCTGGTGATCACCGAGCTGACCATCGACCTGGGCAACCTCTCGGTGGCGCTGCTGGGCATCCTGGCCGAGCAGGATCCCGAGCAGGCCGCAGACGGCGTGGGCCTGATCAGCGAGGTGCTGGGCTGGGGCTTCACCGAGGACACGCTGGACTTCGTCGCCGACAGCGGGCTGTGCCCGGTCATCGACGACCAGCTCGTCTCCGACCTGGGCGCCATCGACCGCCTCTCGGACCCCGAGGTGGACGACCTGCTGGTGGTGCTCCTGTCGGCGCTGACCGACCTGCGCGACGGCGAGGAGGACCACCTGGTCGGCGTGGTCGACCTGGCCAGCGCGCTGTACGGGCGCGGCCTGGTGCCTCCGGCCGAAGAGGCGCTGCGCGACCTGGGCGGCAGCAGCCTGGCGGCCGACCTGTCCCTGGTCGTCGGCCTGGTCCTCGCGCCCGAGGTGCTCGCGGTGGAGGGCTGCCCCACGGGGTCCGCGCCGCTGACCTTCGAGGGGCTGGTCGGGCTGCTGCGCGCGGCGCTGGCCGACCGCCTGGGTGGCGCGCCCGTCGAGGTCTTCGAGCCCGTCCTCCAGGCAGCCCTGGCGCGCGAGGAGACCTGGACCGCGCTGCACAACATGGGCGCCCTGCTGCGCTCCGCCGACGCCCGGGCGCTCCAGGGCCTGTCCCTGCTGGCCGAGCTGGTGCGCCTGGACCCCGACCTGTCCCTGCGGCAGGCGTTGGTCCCCCTGCTCGAGGAGCCGGACCTGGTCTACCCGGCGCTGCGGCTGGTCGAGGCGCCCTCCCTGCTGGAGGCGGCGGCCGCCCCCTCCGACGCCGCGCGACAGGGTCCCCTGCCCTGGCTGGCCCGCCTGGTGACCGGCGGCACCCTGGACAGCGTGCTGCGCACGGTGGACCTGGCGCTCGACCTGCTGGGCGGCGCGACCGGCGACACGACCCCTCCTCCCGATGGCAGCTCCAGCCCCTGAGGTCCCCATGGATCCGCAGTACAGCCGCCTGCCCGCGCCCGGGCTGGGCATCGCCCACGCCTACGGCCCCCAGGTCCACATCCTCAGCCAGCCCTACCCCATGTCCCTGCTGGCCCGGCTCTGCGCACCCGAGACCACCCAGCCCATGGTCGGCCGCCTGGTCTGCCACCTCTACGACTGGCTGCTGGCCGAGGTGGCCGGCCGGGTGCTCGCGCGCCGCCAGGTCTCGGTGCCCACGCGGATGCGAGCCAGCGAGCCCCGCGGCGTCTACCAGGGCGAGGCGATCGACCGGCGCCAGCCCGTGGTGGTCGTCGACGTCGCGCGCGCGGGCATGGTGCCCGGCCAGCAGGTCTACGACGGGCTGCACGACCTGCTCGACCCCGACGTGATCCGCCAGGACCACGTGATGGCCAGCCGCCGCACCGACGAGCACGGGCAGGTCGTCGGGCTGGACGTGCACGGCGCCAAGATCGGCGGCCCGGTCACCGACGCCGTCGTGCTCTTCCCCGACCCGATGGCCGCCACCGGCACCAGCCTGGACGCGGTGCTGCAGACCTACAAGAGCCTGCCCGGCGGCGCCGCCCGCCGCTTCGTCGCCATGCACCTCATCGTGACCCCCGAGTACCTGCGCCGGATCACCCGCGCCCACCCCGAGCTGGAGATCTACGCCGTGCGCCTGGACCGCGGCCTGTCCAGCGCCGAGGTCCTGGCCACCCCGCCCGGCACCCGCTGGGAGGAGGAGGTCGGCCTGAACGCCGTGCAGTACATCGTCCCCGGCGCCGGCGGCGTCGGCGAGCTGCTCAACAACTCCTGGGTGTGACCGCCCGCGGGGCGCCGCCCCGCGTTAGCCCCCCGCCCCTGCGAGGTGCCCATGTCCGCCATCAGCCACGGCGATCCGAACATCCGCGTCCTGATCCCCGAAGAACGGATCCAGGCCCGGGTGCAGGAGCTGGCGTCCGAGATCCGCGCCGAGATCGGCCACGGCCCGATCACCTGCATCGGGGTGCTCAAGGGCAGCTTCATCTTCATGGCCGACCTGGTCCGCGCGCTCGGCGGGCCGGTGCGCTGCGAGTTCCTGGGGGTCAGCAGCTACCACGGTGGCACGCGCTCCACCGGCGTGGTCCGCATCTCCGAGGACCTGCGGCACCCGATCGAGGGGCACCACTGCCTGCTGGTGGAGGACATCGTCGACACCGGCCTGACCATGGACTACCTGCGCCACTTCCTGGAGGGCCGCAAGCCCGCCAGCGTGCGCACGGTCGCCTTG
Source organism: Myxococcota bacterium (assembly GCA_023150805.1). Lineage (GTDB taxonomy): Bacteria > Myxococcota_A > UBA796 > UBA796 > UBA2385 > UBA2385. The sequence continues at coordinate 8,105 of JAKLKF010000172.1, forward strand.
CTGGACAAGCCCGGCCACCGCGAGGTGGAGATCACCGCGGACCACGTGGGCTTCACGATCCCCGACGAGTTCGTGGTCGGCTACGGGCTGGACCTGGGCGAGCTGTACCGCAACCTGCCCTTCATCGCCGTCTACACCCCCTGAGGGGGGCAGCCGCGCGGCGGGGCGCGCTCACTCCGCGGCGTCGTCCTGGCGACGGCGGCGACGGCGGCGTGACTTCCGCGTCGGCGCGGCCTGGCGGCCCTGGTCGCGCTGGACCAGCGCCAGGAGCTGCTCGCCCCAGGTCTCGACCTGCCAGGCCCGGATGCCGTCGATGGCGGCCAGCGCCTCGCGCGTCGCGGGCGCGTGGGTGGCGATCTCCTTGAGGAGCTGGTTGTTCGCCACGACCACCGGGTTCATGCCCTCGCGCTCGACGATGCCGTTGCGCCAGTTCTTCAAGGCGGCCATGAGCTGCTCGTTGCGCTGCTTGCGGCCCCGCCCCGGCCGGTCCTCGACCTCGCGCGGCGGCGGCTCGGGCAGCGGCCGCTCGTCCGCCAGGCCGGCCTTGACCGCGGCCACCAGCGCGGGTCCGTGGCGGCGGAACAGGGGCGAGCTGGCGCGGATGCACTCGGCCAGCTCGTCCATCTCGCGCGGCCGGCGCTGCGCGACCTGGACCAGCACCTCGCCGGGGATGACCTTGAAGGCCGGCCGGTCGGCCAGCCGCGCCTGGTCGTCGCGGTAGGTCCACAGCGCGCGCAGCACGCGCAGCGCCTCGGCGTCCAGGGTGCCCGCGCCCTTGAGCTTGAGGAACTCGGCGGGGTGGGCCACGCGGCCGGTCCACTCGCGCTTCTCCAGGACCGCACACTCCTCCCGCGCCGCCCGAAGCCGCCCCGCGGCGCTGAGCTTGTGCTCCAGCACCTCGGCCAGGGCCAACAGCCAGTGCGTGTCGCCGCGGGCGTACTGCAGGTGGTCGTCGAGCAGGGGACGCTCGGACCAGTCGTGGCGCTGGTAGCGCTTGTCGAGCTTCACGCCGAAGAAGTGGTGGATCAGGTCGGCGAGGCCGATGCGCGGGAAGGCCAGGAACTGGGCCGCGATCATCGTGTCGAAGACGTTGCGCAGGTGGATGTCGAAGTCGCGCTTGAGGCAGACGACGTCGTAGTCGGCGCCGTGCAGGACCTTGCGCACCGCCGGGTCCTGCAGCAGCTCCCGCAGCGGGTCGACCCCCGACAGCTTGAGCGGGTCGACGATGTAGTCGGCGTCCGGCCCGGAGAGCTGCACCAGGCAGACCTTCTCCTGGTAGTGGTGGAAGCTGTCGGACTCGGTGTCGACGCCGATCACCGGCTGCAAGGCCAGCTCGCGACAGACGACCGCGAGGGTCTCGTCGTCCTCGACCATCACCAGGGGGGTGTCGCCGAACATCCTGCCGCCAGCTCGTCGCGCAAGTCGTGGGTGGGGCGAGCCCCGGTGGCTACCGGGCGGTTAGGTCGGCCCGCCCGGCGGTCCCGGCCCCGCGGCGAGGAGGCGCGGGCCCCTCGCCTGCCGCGGCCGACACGCCGAGCCGTCGCTAACGTGCAGCCCACCGTGGATCAATGACCTCCCCCTCCCTGCCGGCTGTTCCTCCTGTGGTCGTCGCCCTGGGCGGCAACGCCCTCATCCGCCCCGGAGAGGAGGGCACCGCCGCCGAGCAGGCCGCGCGCGTCGCCGAGGTGGCGGGGCCGCTGGCCGACCTCGCCGCCGCCGGGCCGCTGGTCATCACGCACGGCAACGGACCGCAGGTCGGTCGCCACCTGCTGCGCAGCGACCTGCTGCGCGACCGCGTGCCGCCGACCACGCTGGAGCTGGCCGTCGCCGCCACCCAGGCCGAGATCGGCTGGATGATCCAGCAGGCCGTCGACGACGAGCTGCGCCGCCGGGGGCAGCCGCGCCCCGTCGTGACCCTGGTCACCCGCGTGCGGGTCGACCCCGCCGACCCCGCCTTCCTCGACCCGACCAAGTACGTGGGCCGCTTCTACGACGAGGGCCAGGCCAAGGCGCTGGCGGCCGAGCTGGGCTGGCGGGTGCGCCGCGACGGCGACCGCGGCTGGCGGCGCGTCGTCAGCAGCCCCCAGCCGCAGGAGGTGCTGGAGGCCGAGGTCGTGCGCACCCTGACCGGCAGCGGGGCGGTGGTGATCGCCTGCGGCGGCGGCGGCGTGCCCGTGGTCGACCTGGGCGACCGCCTGGCGGGGGTCGAGGCCGTCATCGACAAGGACCTGGCCAGCGCGCTGCTCGCCACCCAGCTCGGCGCCGGCCGGCTCATCGTGCTCACCGCGGTCGACCGGGTCTGGCAGGGCTTCGGCACCCCGCAGGGGCGGCCGCTGGAGACGGTGGCCGCGGCCACCCTGCGCGCCCTGCTGGCGGCGGGCGAGTTCCCCGCCGGCTCCATGGGCCCGAAGATCGAGGCGGCGCTGGGCTTCCTGGACCGCGGTGGGCAGGAGGTGCTGATCACCTCGCCCGAGGCGCTGCACGCGGCCATCCAGGGCAAGGACGGCACCCACGTCCACGCCTGAGGGGCCGGGGCCTGCGGGCGGCCGGCGCCGGGCGGGCGACCTGCTGGGCGCGGGCCTGCACCTGCTGGTCGCCCTGGCCCTGCTGCGGGGGACGCAGGCGGTGGAAGGTCCGGCGATCCCCGGCGCGCCGCTGGGCGAGGGCTGGGGCCGGCTGTGGGTCACGGCCCAGGTCGGGCGCTGGCTGCGCGGGCAGGCGCCCTGGGGGACGGCCGACCTGCTGGCGTGGCCCCAGGGCATGCCCTTCTGGCCCACCGACCCGCTGGTCCAGGCCGTCCAGGTCCCGCTGACCGCCCTGCTGGGCGACACGGCGGCGCTGACGGCGGTGACCGGGCTCCTGCTGTGGCTGGCCGGGGTCGGGCCCCACGCGCTGGCGCGCCGGCTCGGCGCCGGCCCCCTGGGCGCCGCCATCGCGGGGCTGCTGGTCCAGGGCAGCCCCTTCGTGCTGCGCCACGGCGCCGACCTGGTGCTGGAGGCCCTGGCCCTGGGCCCCGCGGCCCTGGCCGGCGCCGCCGTGGTGGCTGCGCACCGGGCCCAGCGCCCCTCCGCGGCGACCTGGCTCGCCGTGCTGGCCGGCGTCGGCGCCACCGCCGCCACCAGCCCCTACCTGGCCGTCTACCTGGCCCTGGTCTGCGGCCTGTGCGCCCTGGCCACGCCCCGCCGCTGGCGGCGCTGGGCCGGGGTCGCCCTCGCCGGCGCGGGGGCCTGCCTGCTGGTGCTCCTGCCGCTGTGGGCCGCCGAGCGGGGGGAGCAGGGGCGGCTGGGCGTCGACTTCGCCCAGCGGGGCTACCACCTCGCCCCCACCGCCGTCGTCCACCCCTCGACCGGGGCCCGCGCCGCCCCCCGCCCGCCACCCTCCCCCGCGGTGGGGGCCGCTCCCTCCCCTCGCCCGCCCGCCGCGGGACCCGCTCCTCGCCCCTCCGCCCTCGAGCGCCTGTCGCGCCGCGTCCCCGGCGGCGCTGCCTTGCTCCTGGCCAGCCTCTCGGGCCTGGCCTGGCGCCCGACCCGCGCGCTGTCGGCCCTGGCCCTGCTGCTGCTCCTGCTCTCGCCCGAGCCCTGGCTCACCGCCGCCGCGCTCCAGCCCCGGCTGCCGCGCTTCGACGGCCCGCTCGACGCCGCGATGGGCGCCCTGCCGATGCTCTCGGCGCTGGGGAACGCCGGCCGGGTCGTCGGCGCCTTCGTCGTCATCGCCGCGGTGATCGCCGCCCGCCTCTGCCACCGCCAGCCCCTGCTCGCGCCGGTGCTGCTGCTGCTGGGCCTGGCCGAGGCCCAGGCGCGCTTCCCCGGCCTGGCCCTGCCCGCGACCCCGGTGCAGGTGCAGGCCGGCCTGCTGCAGGATCTCGACGGCCCCACCGTCTTCTTCCCCAGCGGCGACCCGCCGGCCTGGCACCCCGCCGTCGCCCCCAAGGAGCTGCTGTTCCTGGCGGGCCGCGCCGGGGTCCCCGTCGCCTACGACTACGGCCGCGGGCGGATCCCGGTCGACCTGCCGGTCCAGGCCCGCCTGAGCGTGCTGTCGGACGCGCCCATCGGGGTCGCCGCGCTCCGGGTCGCGCCCGCCCTGCCCGACCAGGCCGCCGCCTGGGCCGCCCTGCCCTTCCGCCACCTGGTCGTCCTGGAGGAGCGGCTGGCGCCCGAGGAGGTCGCCCGCCTGCGCCCCTGGCTGCAGACCCACGCGACCCTGGCCGCCGAGGGCCCGGGCTGGAGCCGGTGGGCCTGGCCCGACCGCTTCTGAGCCCGCGCGGTCAGCCCAGGTCCACGCCGCGCAGGAAGTGCGCCACCACCCGCACCAGGGGCTCGGGGTGGGTCAGCATCGCCCGGTGCCCGCCGGGCACGGTCTCCACCGCCACCCCCGGCAGGGCGCGGGTCGCCTCGGCCGTGGTCCAGGGCGCCTCGGCGTCCACCTGGCCGCGCAGCCACAGGATCGGCGCGGCGGGAGGCGGCCCGCCGGTCCAGGCCGCGACCAGGCGCAGGCGGCTGGCCAGCACCTCCGGGGCGGGCAGGGCGGCCAGCAGCGGCAGCGCCAGCTCCTCGGGCACGCCCTCCTGCCGCAGCCGCGCCCGGATCCGGGCCCGGTAGCGCCGGCGGACGAGGGCCCGGGGCAGCCGGTCGAGCGCCGCCGCCGCCGCCGCCAGCCCCC
>JAKLKF010000173.1 GCA_023150805.1 Myxococcota bacterium
TCGCCAACCCCGCGGGCGAGGCGCGCCCCGGCCCCGTGGCGCGACGGGTGGACGCTATGGGCTACAGGCTGCTAGCGTCGTTAGCCTGCCCTCCAGCGCCGCACCGTTGCCTAGCAACGATAGGGAGTGCTCCACGGTGTACTCACCCTCCCACTCCCCGCCGCAGACCCGGATCTCGCTGCCCTCCCTGCTCGCCTCCAACGCCGCCCCCAGGTCCCCGGCTGCCACCCCGTCCACGGCGACCCGGCCCTCCTCGCCGGTGGACTGGTCGCAGTCGTCGTCGACGCCGTTGCAGATCTCCTCCGCGCCGGGGAAGACCGCCGGGTCCCCGTCGTCGCAGTCGGCCGGGTAGCTGCCCCAGCCGCCGGGGTCCTGGCAGGCCACCACGGCGCCGCCCTCCCCGGCGAAGCCGTCGCCGTCCAGGTCGGGGTACCAGGTCGGGGCCCCGGCCGGGTCCTCGTCCACCTGCCCGTCGCAGTCGTCGTCCCGGCCGTTGCACAGCTCGGGCGCGCCCGGCGCGACGGCGCCGTTTGCGTCGTCGCAGTCGCCGTCCTGGGAGGAGACCCCGTCGCCGTCGAGATCCTGCGCGGGCGTGGTCGGATCGCCCGGGTCGGGGGGAGGCGACAGGCAGGCCACCAGGGCGAGCGGGACGAGCAGGAGTGGTGACACGCCTGCAGGCTACCCGGATTCTCCCGCCGACGAGGGGGTCGGCGGCACGACGCCCCCGCGGTGGTCGCCGCGCAGGCCAAGGCGCCCCGCCAGCCGGTGCAGGTTCGAGCGGTCCAGCCCCAGGCGACGCGCCGCCTCGGTCCACGACCCGCCGCTGTCCTCCAGCGCCTGCCGGACGAGCTGCCGCGCGGCCTCGTCCATCGCCTCCCGGTAGGGCAGCCCGACCGCCACCGGCGGCGGCCGGGGCGCCTCTGCCACGGTGGCCCCCACCGGCAGGTCCAGGTGCGCGGGCTCGACGACGACGGTCTCCCGGCGTCGCCCCCCCGAGGCCTTCAGCGTCGCTCGCAGCAGCAGGTGCTCGAGCTCCCGCACGTTGCCCGGCCAGTGCCAGGCCTCCAGGGCCCGCAGCGCGGCCGGGCTCAGCCGCACCGGACCCAGGCCGATGCGCACGCGGGCGAGGTCGAGGAAGTAGCCGGCCAGGACCGGCACGTCGTCGGGGCGCTCGCGCAGGGGGGGCACCGCCAGCGGGTAGACCGCGAGGCGGTGGTAGAGGTCGGCCCGGAAGCGGCCGGCGCGCACCTCCGCCGCCAGGTCGCGGTTGGTGGCGGCCACCACCCGCACGTCGACCTGGATGCGGACGTCGGAGCCCACCCGCTGCAGCTCGCCGCTCTGCAGCACCCGCAGCAGCTTGGGCTGGATGGACAGCGGCAGCTCGCCCACCTCGTCGAGGAAGAGGGTGCCGCCGTGGGCGACCTCGAACTTGCCGGCCCGCGCCTCGTGCGCGCCGGTGAAGGCGCCGCGGGTGTGGCCGAACAGCTCGCTCTCGGCCACCGACTCGGGCAGGGCCGCGCAGTTGACGTGCACCAGCGGCTGCTGCGCGCGGGCCGAGGCGGCGTGGATGGCGGAGACGACCAGCTCCTTGCCCACACCGGTCTCTCCGCTGACGAGCGCGGTCAGGTCCGAGCCGGCGAGCAGGTGGATCTCCTCGCGCAGCCGGGACATCGCGTCGCTCCTGCCGACCAGCTCGCCGCCCCGCTGCCGCGCCTCGCGCACGAGCTGGCGGGCCACCATGCCGTGGCGGGCGGCCGTGGCCTCGATGGCCTCGATGAGGCCGGCGGTGCGGGTGGCGGCGGCGGCCAGGCCGGCGAACAGGGCCAGCTCGTCGTCCCGCACGGCGTCGAAGGCCGTGGGGTCCAAGGCGTCCAGGGTGAGCACGCCCACGACGCGGCCCTCGACCAGCAAGGGGGCGCCCATGCAGGCATGCACCCGGGAGAGCGCGTCGGGCGAGGCCTGGAGCAGGCCGTCGAAGGGATCGGGAAGGCGGGTGCCGGTGAAGCGAACCGGGCCCCGCGCGGCGAGGATGGCGGCGAGGCGCGGGTGCTGGGCGGGCGCGAAGCGGATGCCCATGGTCTCCGGGCGCAGCGCCAGGGTGCTGGCCGGGACGAGCACGTCATCCTCCACGCGCAGCAGGGCGGCGGCGTCGCAGGGCACCACCCGGCGCACGGCGTCCAGGAGCCGCCGGTAGCGATCCTCGGCGGCGAGGTTGGCGCAGAGGTCGGTGGCGATCTCGAGGAGGGGGCTGGGGGTGGACATGCGGTCATCTTGACACGGTGTGGTCATGTCGACACCCCTGCCGCCGTGTCACTTCGACACCATCCCATCGTGGATCATCATCCCTGCGCGATCTTCGCCCTGGCACGATCCCTGCTTCCGGGGGGGGCACCCCACCCGCGGAGCGCCCCATGACCCTGGACCCCACCACCCCCGTCGGCCGCCTGGTCGTCCACCTGCCCCACGCCATGCCGGTCCTGGAGCGCCACCGGATCGACTACTGCTGCGGGGGTGGGCGCACCCTGTCCGAGGTCTGCCAGCGCGCCGGCCTGGACCTGGCCACCCTGCAGGCCGAGATCGAGGCGGCCCACCCCGTCGAGGAGCCCGCGGTGGACTGGGACGGCCGGCCCCTGGCCGAGCTGTGCGACCACATCGTGGCCCGCTACCACCGCAGCCTGGACGAGGCCCTGCCGCGGCTGGTCGGCCTCGCCCGCAAGGTGGCGGCCGTACATCGGGACAAGACCGAGGCCCGGCTGCCGATCCTGCTCGACCTGGTCGAGCGCCTGCACCAGGAGCTGGCCGAGCACATGCTGCGCGAGGAGGAGGTCGTCTTTCCCTGGATCCGCGGCGGCCGCGGCGAGAGCGCGGGCGCACCCATCCGGGTGCTGACCGAGGACCACCTGGAGGTGGCCGACCTGCTGCAGGGCCTGCGCGCCGTGACCCACGACTACAAGGTGCCCGAGGAGGCCTGCGGGAGCTGGCGGGCCCTGTGGACCGGCCTGGAGGCGCTGGAGCACGAGCTGCACGCCCACATCCACCTGGAGAACAACGTGTTGTTCCCGCGGGCGCTGTCATGACCTGGCCCTGGAACCGGCCAGAGGAGCAGGCGCCGGAGGCGAAGCCCTCCGATGCCGAGCCCACCGTCCAGGCCGTGCGGGCCGTGCTGGCCGGGATCGAGGACCCCGAGCTGGGCCTCGACATCGTCAGCCTGGGCATCGTACGCGACCTCACTGTAGACCATGGGCTCGTGAGGTTGAGCCTGGCCCCGACCTCCCCCTCCTGTCCGGTCGGTCCATGGATGGCGGACCAGGCGCGCGAGGCCCTGCTGGAGTCCTTCCCCACCCTGGACGAGGTCCTGGTCGAGCTGACCTGGGACCCGCCCTGGACCCCCGACGACATGTCCGCCGAGGCCCGACAGGCCCTCGGCTTCCACTGACCCGCTATCCCCTCGCTGGGAGGGGGCCGCCGCGGCCCCCTCCCAGACCCTCCCCCACCACCCCCGGAGCGACCATGGACCTCGACGTACGCACGATCATCCCCCAGCAGCGCCACCCGCGCATCTTCTCCACCTTCGACGCCCTGGCCCGGGGCGAGCACTTCGTGCTCGTCAACGACCACGACCCCAAGCCCCTGTACTACCAGTTCCTGCACGAGCGGCCCGAGGCCTTCGACTGGAAGTACCTGGAGCAGGGTCCCGCCACCTGGCGGGTACAGATCACACGCACGGCCTGAACCCTTCGCCCGAGGAGGGCTTCGACATGCTCGCCCGCCGCGCCGTCCTGGTGGCCGCCGCCCTGCTCGCCCTGGTAGGCGGCCTGGCGGCCGGCCTGGTCCGCCTGGGGTGGCTGCCCCACGCCGGGGGCAGCCTGGGGACCATGCACGGCCCCCTGATGGTGATGGGCTTCCTGGGCACGCTCATCCCCCTGGAGCGGGCCGTCGCGCTGGACCGGCCCTGGGGCTACCTGTCCCCTGCCCTGTCGGCGCTGGGCGGCGTTGCCCTGCTCGCCGGCCTGCCCCACGCGGTCGGCGGCGCGCTGCTGGCGGCGGGCGCCACCCTGCTGGTCGCCGTCTTCGTCGCCCTGAGACGGCGCGAGCCCTCGGCGCACATGACCGTGCTGACCGTCGCCTCCGTCGTGCTCGCGCTGGCCGACGCCGCCTGGCTGCTGGGCCTGCCCGTCTCCCAGGTGGCCTGGGCCTGGATCGTCTTCCTGGTGCTCACCATCACCGGGGAACGCCTGGAGCTGGCCCGGGTGCGGCGCCCGCCCGCCTGGAGCCAGCGCCTGCTGCTGGTCCTGGTCGCGGGCCTGGTGGCCGCGCTGGGCCTGCGCTCCCTCCTGCCCGGCCCCGGCATGGTGGCCCTGGGGGTCGGCCTGGTCCTCATCGCGGGCTGGCTGCTTCGCTTCGACGTGGCCCTGCGCACCGTGCGCGGCACCGGCCTGCCCCGCTTCGTCGCCGCCTGCCTGCTCGCCGGCTACGCCTGGCTCGGCCTGGGCGGGCTGCTGGCCGCGCTCGGCGGGCCCCAGGCCGCCGGCCCCTTGTACGATGCCCAGCTCCACACCATCCTGGTCGGTTTCGTCTTCTCGATGATCCTGGGCCACGCGCCGGTGATCCTGCCGGCCATCCTGCGGGTGGCCGTGCCCTACCGGGCGGCGGCCTGGCTGCCCCTGGTCGCCCTGCACCTGTCGCTGTCGCTGCGGGTGGGCGGGGATCTGTTCACGTGGCCGGCCGCCCGGAGCTGGGGCGGCCTGCTCAACGTGGTCGCGCTGGTCACCTTCGCCGCGGTGACCGCGGGCTCGGCGCTCGTGGACAGACTCGGCCGGCCGGCCGGCTACCGCGACCTGGCCAGGCGCAGGCCCACGTAGGCGAAGCGATAGCCCGGCGCATAGCCGTGGCGGTTGGAGACCCGCAGGGCGGTCTCGGAGCCGCTGTAGGAGCCGCCCCGGTAGACGCGGTTGGCGCAGGTCTGGCCCGGCTCGGCCGGCGCGAGGCAGTCCCAGGTCCACTCCGCGACGTTGCCGCTCAGGTCGACCAGGCCCCAGGCGTTGGGGGCCTTGCCGCCGACCCGGTGGGACTTCTCGCCCGCGTTGGCCTTCATCCAGCCCACGCTCCCCGCCTCGTCCCCGCCCGCGAAGCGGGTGTCCTGGCCGGCCCGCGCCGCGTACTCCCACTCCGCCTCGGTGGGGAGGCGGTAGCCGTCGCAGGAGGCGCCCTCGGGCCAGGTGACCGCCTCGGGCGTGATGACGTAGCAGGACTCCAGGCCCTCCGCCTGGGAGAGGGCGTTGGCGAAGGCCACCGCGTCCAGCCAGGACACCTGCTCCACCGGGCAGTCGGCGCCGCAGGCCTGGTTGGCCGCGGGGTTGCTGCCCATCACCGCCCGCCACTGCCCCTGGGTGACCTCGGTCTCCCCCAGGAGGAAGGAGCGGCTCACCGTCACCGCCCGGACCGGCTTCTCGTCGTTGTCACACTGACCATCCTGTCCCGCCGTGCAGCCCATCGTGAAGCTGCCCGCCGGGAGCACACGCATCGGCAGGCCGCTCTTCGTCACCACGCGCTCCCGCTGTTCGGTCGGGACCGGGGTCGCGGCGACCACGCGGGCCTGCATCAGCCACTTCCGGGCCGACTCCACCTCGGGCGCGGCCACGGGACGGCTGTGCTTGCCCTCCAGGTCCTCCACCACGACCTCGGCCTCGGCCCAGGCCGCCACGTAGGCCTCCACCGCCTTGCGGGCCTCGGGCCCCCCCTCGGCCAGCAGGGGCGCCATGCGCTTCCACAGGGCGTTGGCCTCGCTGCGGCGGGTCAGCACGCCCTGGGTGAGCTGCGCCTCGCGGTCCTGGCGGAGCTTCGCGAGCAGGGCCGCCTCCTGGGCCTCGGCGGCCTTGCGGGCCTCCTGGGCCGCCAGCAAGGCGTCGATGTCGCCCGCGGACAGGCCCTCGCCCCCCGTGCTGCGCACCGAGGAGAGCGAAGAGGGCGCCGGCGCCGACCGCCCCATGGCCAGCGTCACCAGGTCGGGCCCCGCCTCCTGCCCCCGCGCCAGGACCAGGGCGCCGTCGCCCGAGAGGGTCGGCGTCTGGGTGCGCCCGCTCACCGTCTGGAGCATGGCGTCGCCCGACCAGGCCAGGGCCTCGGCGGCGCTGACGACGCCGTCGCCGTCGGCGTCGCCCCAGCCCCGCAGGGCGCCGAGCACCAGGTAGCTGAAGGCCGGCCGCCGGCCGTCCGACAGGGGCCCCGCGTACTCGTCGCTCTTCGCCGCCGTCAGGGCCGTCACCCGCCCCGAGGAGACCCGCGCCGAGACCGGGTTCAGCGGTGCCAGGCCCGGCGCCAGGTCACCACCCGCGGTCTTGCCGCTGAAGCAGGCGTCCAGCACCAGCACGGCCCGCGCCCCCTCGGGCAGGGCCCGCTCCACGGCCTCCACCAGCTCGTGCTGGGACAGGCCGCGCGCCTCCAGGCTGCTGGCCGTCTGCTGGGCGTCCACGCCGACCAGCAGGCCGTCGTCGCCGGTGCGCGCGGGGGCGCCGTGGCCGATGTAGACGAACCACAGCGTGCCGCCGGGCTTCACGCGGGCGGCCACCTGTGCGGCCGCGGCCAGCAGCTCCTCCTTGGTGGCCTGCTGGTCGAGCAGGGGCTTGACCAGCGGCACCTTGCGCGCCTGCATCCAGCGCACCCAGGCCAGCGCGTTGTCCCGGGCCCCAGGGATGTCCTGGGCGAAGGCGTAGTCCTCGATGCCCACGACCAGCGCCGCGTCCTGGCTGCCGTCACCCACGCCGGCGGGCGGGGTGGAGAGGTCCGGCCACTCCGCCGCGGCCGCGGGCGGGCCGAGCAGCAGGGCGAGGAGGAGGGCGGGCATGGCGGTCTCAGGGCGGGCGGGGACCCCATTGTTCCCGGGGGCCGCGCGCGGGCGCAAGTCGCGGGGATGCGACACCAGGGCCGAGGGGCCCGGCGTCTACTCGGCGCCGAAGAGGCGGCCGAGGTCGAGGGCGACGGCGTCGAAGGGGTGCAGGCGGACGGGTTCACCCGGGCCGGCGACGGCGTCGACGAGGTGGCCCTCGGGGGTGTGACGCAGGACCTGGACGAAGCCGGCCACCGGGTCGACGGTCCAGTACCAGGGCACCTCGAAGCGGTGGTACAAGAGCGCTTTCTGGCCGAGGTCGCGCCGCGCCGTCGAGGGGGAGAGGATCTCGCAGACCCAGTCGGGGCGCAGGCGCTGGGGGCTGCCGGTGGGCCGGTCGGGCAGGCGCTCGCGGCGCCAGCCGACCAGGTCGGGGCGCACCAGGTCGTGCGGGCCCAGCTCCACCTCGACCTCGCCCAGGATCCACCAGCCGCCAGGCCCGCCCTCGCCGCCTGCGCGCCGGTGGAAGGGGGGCCGCACCAGTTCGTTGAGCCCGGCCTGCGCGTCGCCGTGCTCTCCCGAGGGCGCGGCCTTCTCCACGATCTCGCCCCCCAGGATCTCGTAGGCCCCGTCCGGGTCGAGCCGCGCGAGGTCGGCGTGGGTCGGAAGGGCACGGGCGGCGGAGGAGGCCATGCCCCCACGATAGCCCGATGCCCACCGGTCCTGCTCCGGTCCCTGGCTCCCGCGGTAGAGTCGGCAGATCCCCGACGACGAGAGCCCCATGGACGCCCTGCGATTCCACGTCGACGACCAGCCGGTGCAGGTCAGCGACCTGGCCCCCACCACCACGCTGCTGCAGTGGCTGCGCGCCAGCGGCCGCACGGGCACCAAGGAGGGCTGCGCGGAGGGAGACTGCGGGGCCTGCACGGTGCTGCTGCTGGACGAGGACGGCAGCCACCTGCGCGCGGTCAACGCCTGCCTGGTCCTGCTGCCCATGGTGCACGGGCGCCGGCTGTGGACGGTCCAGGGCCTCGCCCGCGGGGGCCAGCCGCACCCGGCCCAGGCCGCGCTGGTGGCGACCAGCGGCAGCCAGTGCGGCTACTGCACGCCGGGCTTCGTCATGGCGCTGACCGAGGCGGCCCACCGACCCGAGCTGAAGCAGGCCCCCGCCCAGGACTGGCGCCTGGACGACCAGGTCTGCGGCAACCTGTGCCGCTGCACCGGCTACCGGCCCATCCGCGACGCGCTGCGCCAGGTGGCGGGGTCCTGCCCCGACGACGTGGTTGCCCCCCACCTGCGCGCCGCTCCCGGCGGCGACGCGCGGGCCAGCCTGCACTACCAGGCCGGCGACGAGCGCTACCTGGCCCCGGTGACGGTGGAGGGCGCCCTGGCGGCCCTGGAGCAGCACCCGGACGCGCGCGTCGTCTGCGGCGCCACCGACCTGGGGCTGGCCGTCACGCAGCAGCACCGCCGCTTCCCCACGCTGGTCAGCCTGGAGCGCATCCCGGCCCTGCGTCGGCTGGACGTGGTGGCCGGCACCGTCCACGTAGGCGCCGCCCTGCCCCTGTGCGACCTGGAGGCCTGGAGCGAGCAGGGCCTTCCCGTGCTGCACCGCATGCTGCGCTACTTCGGCAGCCGCCAGATCAAGCACCGCGCCACCGTGGGCGGCAACCTCTGCAATGCCTCGCCCATCGGCGACCTGCCGCCCGTGCTGCTGGCGCTGGACGCGGTCGCGGTGGTGGCCGGACCGGGCGGGCAGCGCCGCGTTCCGGTGCGGGACTTCTTCCTGGGCTACCGCCGCACGGCCCTCGCCCCGGGCGAGCTCCTGGTGGCCGTCGAGCTGCCCCTGCCCTCGCCGGACACCCTGCTCGGCGCCTACAAGGTCAGCCGCCGCCGCGAGCTCGACATCTCGGCGGTGGCCGCCGCCTTCGCCGTGCAGCTCCAGGACGGCGCCGTCGCCTGGGCCCGCCTGGCCTTCGGGGGCATGGCCGCCACGCCCGCCCGCGCCGCGCAGGCCGAGGCCGCCCTGCACGGCCAGCCCTGGGGTCCCGACGCCGTCGCCGCGGCCCAGGAGGCGCTCCAGGCCGACTTCCAGCCCATCGACGATCACCGCGGCTCGGCCTGGTACCGCCGCACCCTCGCCCGCAACCTGCTGCTCGGCTTCTTCGAGGAGACCCGGCAACAACCCCAGGTCCCCCTCCAGCCCCGTCACACGGGCACGCTGATGCTGCCCGGAGGTGACCGGTGAAGATGCACCGCTCGGCCCCCCACGAGAGCGCGCTCGGCCACGTCACCGGCACCGCCCGCTACGTCGACGACCTGCCGGAGCCCCCGGGCCTGCTGCACGGCGTCGCCGCGCGATCCACGGTCGCCCGCGGCCGGATCCTGTCCATCGACACCACCGCCGCCGCCGCGATGCCCGGCGTGGTCGCCGTGCTCACCGTCGCCGACGTGCCCGGCGACCCGCGCATCGGCCCCGTCGTGCACGACGAGCCCATCCTGGCCGATGGCGAGATCTGCTTTCACGGGCAGGCCATCGCCCTGGTGCTGGCCGAGAGCCGCGAGCAGGCCCGGCTGGCCGCCGCCGCCGTCCAGGTGGAGGTGCAGGCCCTGCCAGCGATCCTCACGGTCGAGCAGGCCATCGCCGCCGGCCGCTTCCATGGCAGCCCCCACGTGATCGCGCGTGGCGACGTCGAGGCCGCCCTGGCCGGCGCCGCCGTCGTCGTCCAGGGGCAGGTGCACAGCGGCGGCCAGGACCACTTCTACCTGGAGACGCACGCCAGCCTGGCCCTGCCCGAGGAGGGGGGGTGCATGCGCCTGCTGTCCAGCACGCAGCACCCGACCGAGGCCCAGAAGATGGCCGCGCGCGTGCTGGGCATCGGCGCCCACCAGGTCGTCTGCGAGGTGCCCCGCATGGGCGGCGGCTTCGGCGGCAAGGAGAGCCAGTCCACCGCGATCGCGTGTCTAGCAGCGCTAGGCGGGTACCGCACCGGCCGCCCCTGCAAGGTCTGGCTGCCCCGCCACGAGGACATGGCCACCACCGGGGGCCGCCACCCCTTCCAGTCCCACTACCGGGCCGGCTTCGCCGCCGACGGCCGCCTGCTGGCCCTGGACGCCACCCTGTACGCCGACGCCGGCTGGACCACCGACCTGTCCCTGGCCATCGTCGACCGGGCCCTGTTCCACCTGGACAACGCCTGCTTCGTCGAGCACGCCCGCTTCGAGGGCCACGCCTGTCACACCGACAAGCCGACCAGCACCGCCTTCCGCGGCTTCGGCGGCCCCCAGGGGATGATCGTGCTCGCCCACGCCATCCGCCAGGGCGCCCGGGCCCTGGGGCTGCCACCCGAGCAGGTCCACCGGGCCAGCTACTACGGCCCCGCACCGCGGGACCGGACCCCCTACGGCCAGCAGGTCCCCTCCCCTCGCATCGCCGCCATGCACGACCGGCTGGTGGTGCAGGCCGACCTGGCGGGCCGACGGGCGCAGATCGCCGCCTGGAACGCCTCCTCCCCCTGGCGCAAGCGCGGGATCGCGCTGCAATCCCTCAAGTTCGGCATCTCCTTCACCGCGGGCCTGCTCAACCAGGCCGGCGCCCTGGTCCTGGTCTACGCCGACGGCACCGTCCAGGTCAACCACGGCGGCACCGAGATGGGCCAGGGCCTTCACACCAAGATGCTGGCCGTCGCATGTGACACGCTGGGCGTGCCTGCGACATCTGTCCGCGTCATGCCGACCAGCACCGAGAAGGTGCCCAACACCTCGCCCACCGCCGCCAGCAGCGGCAGCGACCTGAACGGACAGGCCTTGCGCCTGGCCTGCGAGGAGGTGCGCGGGCGGATGGCCCCCGTCGCCGCCCTTCTGCTGTCCTGCGTCGAGGCGGAGCTGCGCTGGGCCGACGGCGCCGTGCACGGGCCCGAGGGGCGGTCGGTGCCCTTCGCCCAGGTGGCGGCGAGCTGCTGGGTCCGGCGGATCTCCCTGTCCAGCACCGGCTACTACGCCACCCCCGGCATCCAGTACGACCGGGAGCGCGGCCAGGGCACGCCCTTCTTCTACTTCGCCTATGGCGTCGCCATCGTCGAGGTCGAGGTGCTGGGCCTGACCGGCGAGCACCGGGTGCGCCGGGTCGACATCCTGCACGACGTGGGCGACAGCCTGGTCCCCGACATCGACGTGGGCCAGGTCGAGGGCGCCTTCGTCCAGGGCCTGGGCTGGCTGACCGGCGAGGAGGTCCTGTACCGTCCCGACGGCGCGTCACCCTGCTGGAGCACCAGCCGCAGGAAGGCACCATCGGCGGCAGCAAGGCCGTGGGCGAGCCGCCCCTCATGCTGGCCATCGCGGTGCTGGGGGCGCTGGAGGAGGCGATCGGGGCCTTTGGAGAAGGGCCGGTGGACCTGGCCGTGCCGGCGACCGGCGAGGCGATCCTGCGGGCGGTGGAGACGGCGCGGGGGCGGTGAGCGGATGGGCGAGCGGCCCCTATTCCCCGCAGTCCTCTCCCGTGGGGTAGCTGCCATCCTCCCCGATGCAGGAGCAGGACAGGTCCAGGCGCTGCCAGGTCGGGAAGGGCTCGGTGGCCTTGCACAGCCAGGCCCGCTCACACGGGTCACAGGTCGCCTTGCCGAGGTAGTCCTCCTCGGCACAGGGAGCGCCCAGCCAGTCGTAGTGGCAGCCCTCCGGCTCGGTGGGGCTGCTGTCGGTCGTACCGGCGGGGCTGGTGTCGTCGGTGCCGGACTTGTCGGCGCAGGACAGGCTGAGGAGCAGGAGAAGGATCATGGAGTGGCCTCCGAGGAGGGCGACGGCCTGATCGAGGCGGCCGAGCTCTTGTCGAGGCACCCGGTGTTGTACTGGAAGGTCTCCGTGATGCACTCACAGTACAGGCTGAAGTCCTGGAGCCAGTAGATGGTGGGGTCGACATCTCCATTGACGGTTGCCCCTGCCCACACGCGGTCGCAGGGGTCACAGTAGAAGCGACCATTCCACTGGTCCCCCGCCGGCGCCAGGGTCCAGTTGGGGCAGTCCTCGGCGGAAGAGGCCCGCAGCACCTCCGGGCCTCGGGCGATCACGTCTGGCCCGCCCCCGCCCTCTCCGTCACATGCCACACACCACAGCCACAAGAAGCTGATGGACAGTCGCATCAGGACCCCCACTCGAGCACACGCTCCGTGATCATGTCCGTGTCCGTGCAGGACGAACAGGCGAAGGAGTATGCCCCCAAGGCATCCCCCGGATCAGCAAGCTGACACGAGGTCACCGGAGCCACCCACAACGACCGATCCCCTGTGGTCGTACCAGACAGGCCAGAGACGTAGGTGTCCACCGACTCCCACTCCGTGTTCGCCCAGGTGTCCGCCGCCGCGGCGTTCCCGGAGTCCAGCGGCAGGCCATAGCGGGCGATGACCGCACAGCGCCAACGCTGGGCGGACAGCTCGTGACAGCCGCTCCCCTTCGAGCAGTGCCCCCCCTCTCCGGCGTGCACATGCCCCAGCTCGTGGATCAGGATCTCGCCCCGCCACACCAGGATGCGCAGCGCGTAGCG
>JAKLKF010000174.1:0-12031 GCA_023150805.1 Myxococcota bacterium
GCTGGTCTGGCCGGGGGGAGAGCCCACGCCGATGACCTGGGCCAGCCTGGGCAGCGTGGGCGGGACCTGGTCGGCCGGGGGTGCCAGCGGCGCCATCACGGGCAGCTACCAGGCCGCCTGGACGGTCGAGGAGGTCGGCCTGAGCTGGAAGCTCGACGGCGAGGACGTGCCGGGCTGCTACCGGTGGCGCCGCGCGGCCCAGGACATCATCCTGTCCTCGACCACCGAGAATGACGAGATCGGCCTGACCTGTGGAGACATGGTGGGGCTGGCCTGGAACGACGTGGTCACGACGACGACGGTGAGCGGCTCTCCGCCCCTGGTGGCCGAGTCGTCGACCACCCTGCTGTCCGTACACCTGCCCTGAACC
The DNA here is from genome assembly GCA_023150805.1 of Myxococcota bacterium. Classification (GTDB taxonomy): domain Bacteria; phylum Myxococcota_A; class UBA796; order UBA796; family UBA2385; genus UBA2385. The sequence goes on from JAKLKF010000174.1 coordinate 371, forward strand.
CTGCACCTCCCTGGAGCGCGACATGATCTCTCCGCGAACCGGCGTCTTCCTCTTCCTGGCCCTGGCTCTCCCCGCCTGCAAGAAGGACGGTGACGGTGGGGATGACGGCAGCACAACGGATGGAGGGGCCGCAGACGGTGGCGGCGGGCAGCCCTCGTCCGGCCAGGAGTACTACACGGCGCTGGGCTACGCCTCCTGCGATCTGTACCTGGCCTGCACCCCAGAGGCCCAGCAGACCCTCAGCTACGAACAGTGCGTCGAGAACGTGGACCTGGCGGCCCAGTACTACGACCTGGCCTTCGCCGACTGCAGCTTCGACCCCCAGGCCGCCCAGGAGTGCCTGGAGCTGCTGGAGTCCCTGGACTGCGATGGCTACGACGGCAGCGGCACCTGCGCCGACGACATCTGGGTCTGTCCGTAGCGGACTGCAAGGTGGGGACCGCCGCCCGCCAGGGCGGGCCGGCTACTCCAGCAGGGCCATCAGCTCGTCGCGGGTGATCGCGGTGGCGCGGTCGGCCTCGCCCAGCGCGGCGTCGGCCAGGGCGCGCTTCTTCTCCTGCAGGACCAGGATGCGCTCCTCGACCGTGTCCTCGGCGACCAGCCGGTAGACCATGACCGGCTTGTCCTGCCCGATGCGGTGGGCGCGGTCGGCGGCCTGGTCCTCGGCCGCGGGGTTCCACCACGGGTCGAGCAGGAAGACGTGGTCGGCCTCGGTCAGGTTCAGGCCGGTGCCGCCCGCCTTGAGCGAGACCAGGAAGACCGGCGGGCCCTTGGGGTCCTGGAAGCGGGCGACCACGGTCTCGCGGTCGCGGGTGCTGCCGTCCAGGCGCACGAAGTCGACGTCGGCGGCGTGCAGGTGGGGCTCGACCCGGTCGAGCAGGCTGGTCCACTGGCTGAAGACCAGGGCCTTGTGGCCGGCGGACAGCACCTCGTCCAGGGTCTCCATCAGCAGGTCGACCTTGCTGCTGGTCTCGGCGTCCTGGCCGGGGACCAGGCCGGAGTGGCAGGCGGCCTGCCGCAGGCGGAGCAGCGCCTCGAGCGCGGCCATGACGTTGGGCTTGCCACCCTCGCCGCCGCCCTGGAGCTGGGCCACGATCTTCTCCATCGTGGCGGCGCGCACGGCGTCGTAGACCAGCCGCTCCTCGCGGGACAGCTCGCAGTACAGGACGTTGTCGGTGCGCGGCGGCAGCTCGGGCGCGACCTCGCCCTTGAGCCGCCGCAGCACGAAGGGGCGGATCCGGTCGCGCAGGTGGGCGGCGCTGTCGGGCTCGCCGCGGCTGATGGGCTTGCTGTAGCGCTCCTGGAAGTCGCGCCGGCCGCCCAGCAGGCCGGGGTTGCAGAAGTGGATCTGGCTCCACAGCTCTTCCAGGCGGTTCTCGACCGGCGTGCCGGTCATCGTCAGCTTCCACTCGGCGTCGAGCTGGTAGGCGGCGCGGGCGACCTTGCTGTCGGGGTTCTTGATCGCCTGGGCCTCGTCCAGGACGATGGCCTTCCAGCCGCGGTCCTTGAGCTTGTCGACGTCGATGCGCAGCACTCCGTAGGTGGTGAGCACCAGGTCGGCCTGGTCGTCGAACTTGCGCTGGGGGCCGTGGTAGGTGTGGACCTTCAGCCCCGGGCGGAACTTGCGCGCCTCGTTGGCCCAGTTGGGCAGCACGCTGGTCGGGCAGACGACCAGGGCCGGGGCGTCCAGCGCGCACAGCGCCTGGATCGTCTTGCCCAGGCCCATGTCGTCGGCCAGGATGCCGCCCAGGCCGGCGCGCTGGAGGAAGCGCAGCCAGTCGACGCCCTGCTGCTGGTAGGGGCGCAGGGTGGCGTTCAGGTCGGCGGGCAGGGGCGCGTGGGGGATGCCGGAGAAGTCCTCCAGCAGGGCGCGCAGCTCTTCGAGGCCCGGAGGTGGGGGCTGGTCCAGCTCGGCCGAGAGGCGGGCCAGGTCGAAGATGGCGCCGCGGGCGACCTGGCCGCTGTTCTGGTCGCGGGCGGCGAGCAGGTCGGCGACGCGCTTGCCGTGGGCCTGCAGCCACTCCCAGGGGATCGGCGCCCAGCCGCCGCCGACCAGCGGGGCCAGCTCGGCGCCCTCCTGCCAGGCCTCGAGCACCCGGCCGGCGTCGGCCTCGCCCTCGGCCCCCTTGAAGCTGACGAAGAGGCGGTCGCCCTCGATGCGCACGTCGGGGGTCAGGCTGGTGGACTTGCGGAACTGGCGGTGGGCGGCGCCCTCCAGCGCGACGGTGCCGCGGCTGGTGCCCTGGAACTCGGCCAGCACGGCGGCGAAGCGCACCGCCTCTTCTCCGCGGAAGCGCCGCTCCATGCCGACGGCGAGCTGCAGCGCCTCGCCCAGGCGCCGGACCAGGCGCCGCTCGGTGGCCTCGTCGCGGATGGGCACCACGCCGCCCAGCAGCTTCAGCTCGCCGCGGTCCACCTCGGCCGAGGGCGGGGTGCCGTAGACCACCCGCGGCTTGACGATCAGCTCCTCGGTGCTGCCCCAGGTCTCGATCAGCAGCCGGGGCCGCATCGCCTCGCCGGTCGGCAGGCGCTTCGTGCGGATCTCGACCGGGATGCTCTCGCGCAGGGCGGGGATGGTCTCGGCGACCAGGCGGGCGACGTCCTCGGGCGGGAAGTGCACGCCGCGCGAGAGGAGCTGGCGCTTCTCGGGCGGCAGGCCGCCGGTGCCGATGGGGCGCAGCGAGTCGCCGCAGCGCACGGTGCCCGAGCCCAGGACCTCGGTGATGGCGCGGTCGCGCACGATGCGCACCCGGAAGCCGTTGCCCTCGTCCTCGACGCGGCCGATGGGCACGACGAACTGGCCCGACGAGGACACCGGCTGGCCGTCCAGGGTCAGGTCGGCCTTGTCCTGCAGCGCGTCCCAGACGCGGTGGGCCGCCTCCTTGGCGATGCGCTGGCCGAAGCGGAAGGCCAGGACCCGCTCGATCTCGCGGTCGCAGTCGTCGACGAGGACCGCCCGGTCGCAGCGGAGGCTGGCGGCGGGGCCCTCGTTCGCCGGGTGGTCCTGGTCGTCGTAGTGCAGGACCCGGTCGATGGTGATGCCGTGCCCGTCCTGGCGCAGGCGGTAGGCCAGGCGGGCGACGTGCGCGACGACGTGGGCGGCGGGGCTGGCGGCCTGCTCCGAGCCGCGGTGGTGTTCCCAGATGGCGGCGGCGCAGACGTGCACGCAGGTCTCGGGGCCGCCGCAGTCGCAGCCCCAGTCCCCCTCCTGCGGCCAGAGGTAGACGTCGCAGGCGCGAGGGGCGCCGGGGACCACCACCTGGAAGCGCAGCTCGTCGGCGCCGGAGCGCACGGGCACGACGCTTCCGCCGCGGGCGAGCTGCACACCGCGGCTCCAGACGCGCTCGCTGGCTGCGTCGCGGATGTCATCGAGCAGGGACATCGGCGCCGTCTAACCCGCCCCGGCGGCCCCCACGCCCCCCGGTGGACGCGATAGCTGCGCGCCGTGCGAATCAGCGTGCTGCTGCCTGCGTGGCGGGCCGAGAAGACCGTGGGCGAGGCCGTCGCCGACGTGCTCGGCCAGCGCTGGCGGGACCTGGAGCTGATCGTGATCCACCAGGGGGGGGATGACCCGACCCTGGAGGTGCTGCGGCGGGTGCGGGATCCGCGCTTCCACCTGCTGCGCCGGGACGAGCCGGGCACGGCGCTGGCGCTGGAGATGGGGCGCGCCGCGGCCAGCGGCGAGTGGATCGGGCGGATGGACGCGGACGACCGCTGCCCGCCGACCCGCCTGGCCGAGCAGGTCGCCCACGCCGACCGGACCGGCGCGCCGGTGTTGTCCTGCCGGGTCGAGCCCTTCCCCGGGGGGAGAGAGGCCTACTGCGCCTGGCAGAACAGCCTGTGCACGCACGAGCAGATGGCGGCCGAGCGCTTCATCGAGGTGCCGTGGTTCCACGCGACCATGCTGGCGCGGCCCGAGGCGCTGGACGCGGTGGGCGGCTGGCGGCCCGGCGACTTCCTGGAGGACTACGACCTGGTGCTGCGGCTGTTCGCGGCCGGCATCCGGCAGGAGAAGCTGCCGGAGGTGCGCTACCGCTGGCGCATCCACCCCGCGCAGACCACGGCCTCCTGGCCGGCGCACAAGATCCGGCGCCAGAAGGTCGAAGCGCTGGACCTGCCCGCGGACGCCTACCTGGTCGGCACCGGCCGCAGCCTGGAGGCCTGGGCGGCGCTCCTGGGTCGGCCGGCGCTGGCGGTCGACCTGGGGCGTCCGCTGGACCTGCCGCCGGGCTTCCCGGTGCTGGTCGTCGGCTCGGCCCCGGTGCGCCAGCGGCTGCGCGCGGCGCTGGGGGAGCGGCCGCACCTGTTCGTCGCGTGAGGCCGGCGGAGGTGCGCCGGGTCAGTCGCGGCGGCTGCCGCCGCGCTCCCAGCGGTAGAGGGTCGAGGGGTTCACGTCCAGGATGCGCGCCGCCTGGCTCTTGTTGCCCCCGCAGCGGCGCATGACCTGCTCGATGTAGGCGTGCTCGAGGGCGCGCAGGGTCCAGCCCTCCTCCGCGCCGCGAGACAGCAGGCCAGGGGGTGCGGTCGACGGCGCGGGGTGGGAGGGGGGGGCGGTGGTCGGGACCGTCGGCGGCGCGTCGAGCAGGGCCAGGTGCGTCAGGTCGGCCTGTGGACCGTCGACCAGGACGACCAGGCGCTGGACGAAGTTGCGCAGCTCGCGGACGTTGCCCGGCCAGGGGCGTCGGGCCAGCGCGCTGAGCAGCGCGGGCGAGAGGCGGCGCACGGGCAGCTCCGGCCAGCTCCGGCGGGCCTCCTCCAGGAAGTGCGAGGCCAGGGCGGGGACGTCGGCCTGCCGCTCGCGCAGGGGTGGCAGGAGCACGGGGACCACGTCGAGCCGGTAGAAGAGGTCGCCGCGGAAGCGGCCCTCGGCGACGCGCGCCTCCAGGGGCTGGTGGGTGGCGGCCAGGACCCGCACGTCGACCTTGCGCGGGCGGTCGGCGCCCACGGGGCGCACCATGCCGTCCTCCAGCACGCGCAGGAGCCGGCTCTGCAGGTCGGCGGGCATGTCGCCGATCTCGTCGAGCAGCAGGGTGCCGCCGTCCGCCTCCAGGAACAGGCCACGCCGGGGGCTGCTGGCGCCGGTGAACGCTCCTCGCCCGTGGCCGAACAGCTCGCTCTCCAGCAGGCTGGCCGGCAGGGCCGTGCAGTTGACGGCGACGAAGGGACCGCCGGCGCGCGGGCTGGCGTCGTGGATGGCGCGCGCGACCAGCTCCTTGCCGCTGCCGCTCTCGCCGCGGATGAGCACGGGCAGGTCCACGCGGGCCACGCGCTCGATGCGCGCGCGGACCGACTCCATCGCGACGGACGGGCCGATCAGGGAGGCGGTGGCGGCGCGGGCGCCGGCCAGGCGTCGCAGGTCGGCGTTCTCCTGGCGCAGGCGGCGGTCGCCCAGCGCGCGCTCGACCTGCAGGGCCAGCTCCTCCATCCGGAAGGGCTTGGCCAGGTAGTGGAAGGCGCCACGTCGCATCGCCTCGACCGCCGAGTCGACGGCGCCGAAGGCGGTCATCACGATCACCGGCACCGTGGGGTCGAGCGCGCGGATCCCGTCGATGACGTCCAGGCCGTCCAGGCCGGGCATCCGCAGGTCGGTGAGGACCAGGTCCGGCAGCGCCTGGCGCGCCAGGTCCAGCGCCTGTGCGCCGCCGGTCGCGACGCGGACGGCCAGGCCCAGGTCCCCGAGCTGGTCGGCCATCAGGCGCGCCATCTCCTCGTGGTCGTCGATCACCAGCACGAGCGGTCGGTCCATCTCAGGTCCTCCCCGGCCAGCGCAGCAGGGCCCGCGTCCCGCGGCCGGCGGCGCTGTCCAGCTCCACGTGGGCGCCGTGGGCGCGCGCGATCTGGAGCACGGTGGTCAGGCCCAGGCCGGTGCCCTGGCCCCGCTTCTTGGTCGTGAAGAAGGGGTCGAAGACGCGGTGCAGCTCGCCGGCGGGGATGCCGGGGCCCTGGTCGACGACCTCGATCGGCACGAGGCCCTCCTGGGCGGGGCTCACGACCAGGTCGACCCGCCCCCCCTCGGGCGAGGCGTCCAGCGCGTTCATCAGCAGGTTGACCAGGACCTGTTCGAGCTGGTCGGGGTCGGCGGTGACCACGGGAGCGGGCGTGGGACGGCTGGCCTCCAGGCGCAGGCCCCGCCGCTCGGCCTCCAGGCGGAGCAGGGCCAGCACGCGGTCGACCACCTGGCCCAGGTCGGTGGCCACGGCGGCGGCCGGCTGGCCTCGGGAGAAGTCCAGCAACGCGCGGATCGTCCGCACCACGCGCTCGATCTGCTCGACGATCACGCGCAGCCCTTCGGCCTGGGGGTGGCCCGGCCCCAGCTTGCCCAGGATGTACTCGGCGCGGCCGCGGATGACGGAGAGCGGCGTGCCGATCTCGTGCGCGATGCCGGCGGCCAGCTCGCCGACGGTGGAGAGCTTCTCCGAGCGCACCAGGCGGGTGCGCAGCGCGACCAGCTCGGTCCGGTCGTCGAGCACCAGGGCGACGTCGGGCGCGGCGCCCCCCAGCGGCAGGGCGTGCAGCGCGTACCGACCCGTCGCCCGGTGCAGGCGCAGGGGGGTCTCGTCGACCTGGACCGGCTCGGCGCTGTCCGCGGCCCTCGCCACCAGGCCGCGGAGGACGCTGCGGGCCTCTGCGTCGGAGTCGGGCAGGGCGGCGGAGATGTGGGCGCCGGCCGGGGGGGCACCGAACTGGCGGATCCACGCGGGGTTGGCCTCGACCACGGCGCAGTCGGGCCGGACGATCAGGACCGAGAGGGGGATGGAGGACACGACACGCTGGGCCCGGACGTGGGCCCGGGCGAGCGCCGCGGCGTGGTCCAGGCGCGCGGTCAGCTCGGAGGAGCGGCGCAGCGCCACGGCGCTGTAGGCGCCGAAGCCGGCGACCAGCAGGCCCGCCAGCGCGGAGGCGCCGCCCAGCCGCAAGGTGAGGGAGCGCTCGTGGCTGCGCAGCGGCGCGACCGAGGAGAGAGTCGCGACCCCCCAGGGCTGCACCCCCTGGGGCGCGATGGCGCGCCAGGTCGCGAGGTCCTCGCCCTCGCCCAGGCCCAGCGCCTCCGCCTCCTGCTGGGGCAGGGAGCGCAGCCCCGCGCCTCCGTCGCGCAGGTCCGCCAGGATGGCGCCCAGGGTGGGGGCGATGCCCTGCGCGACGGCCTCGTCGAAGCCCAGGGCCTGGGGGCTGCTCAGCGGGACGATGCGCCCGTGCGGCCCGACGATCACCAGCCAGGTCAGGTTCTCGGCCGCCAGGATGGTCAGGGGCGAGAGCAGGGGTGCGGTGTCGACGACCAGGGCCAGGCAGCGTCCGGCGTCGTCGGGGCTGTCGGGCAGGCGCGTCGCGAAGACCCGGATCAGGCCACCGCCCTCTGCCGGCGCGTCCAGGCTGGCCTCCACCACCCGCGCGCCCGGCCGCAGGGCCTTGCGGGCGACGTCGCGCGCCATGGCGGCAAGCTGGTCGGCGTCGGGTCCCGCGCGGCGCGGATCGGTCACGGCCAGCAGGGGATCGCCCTGCGCGTCGGTGATCACCGCGCCGCGGTAGGCCCGGACCGAGCCGACCAGGGCGTAGAGCACCTCGCGCCGCTGGCTCTCCTCGTCGGCCGACGCCACCATGCCCGCGCCGAAGACCAGGTCCTCGGAGACGTCCTGGAGCCCCTCCTCGACCCGGGCGGCGGCCTCGTCCAGCGCCCGCTGGCGATCGCTGGCGTAGACCTGGTACAGGCGGTCGCGGTCGTGTTCGACCAGCCGACCGGTCACGACCACCAGCAGGACGAGCGCCAGCGCCACGACGAGCACGACGAGGAGGTCGAGGCGGGAGGGGCGGAAGGGCAAGGAGGGGGACCCGGCTGGTGGGGGTGGGGCTCCAGCAAGCCACGTGCCGACGGGGCGACCGCAGGGGCGCGACGGCGACGGCGGCCGGGAGCGCGGGCTCCATGGTCGCCGGGTCGGCGAAGTCGTGCAAGCTGCACGGGTGAGGTCGTGCATGTCGCACGGGTGCGAGGCCCGGGTGCGGACGCGAGCGTCGTCGGCGGCCGCGGTGTCGCCGCTCTCCCACGTGGCATGAGCATTGCATGGTCGGGGGCGGCCACCCCTTCGGCCCCACCTCCCGGGAGAGCCCCACATGCGCGCCCTCGTCGCCCTCGCCCTGATCCTGCCGCTGTCCACGTCGCTGGCCTGCAAGAAGAAGCCGACCACGACCTCGGTGGTCGACGCCCCCCTGCCCACCACCAAGGCGGTCACGCCGCAGCAGCAGGCGATGGAGGAGGTCCGCGAGAACTTCCGGCGCGTGAACTTCGCCTTCGACAGCAGCGCGCTGGACGGCGCCAGCAAGGACCTGCTGTCCCAGAACGCCCGGCTGATGGCGGCCCACCCCGGGATCAGCCTGGAGGTCCAGGGCCACTGCGACGAGCGGGGCACGACCGACTACAACCTGGCGCTCGGACAGCGGCGGGCCAAGGCGGTCCGCGACTACATGACCTCCGCCGGCGTCTCTCCGGCCCGCATCAAGACGATCTCGATGGGCGAGGAGCGTCCGCTGGTGGCCGCGGCGGGCGAGACGGCCTGGGCGCAGAACCGCCGGGCCGAGTTCCGCGTCTACGAGGGGGGAGACGGCAAGGTGGTCGGCACCGTTCCCTGAGGCTCGCCTCCCGCCGTCCGCGCGGCGGGGACGAGGCGACCGTGGTGGTGTTCGGGAGCGCCCGTTCTCGGTGCCCCGGCAGGCACGCCACCGTGCGTCGCGCCGGCCGTCGGGGTGAGCGTCCGACGGCCGGCACCCGCGGGGGAGGGGACCCGCGCGGCGTCGCGCGCTCAGCCCCCGCCGACCGCGATGATGACCTCGACCTTGTCGCCGGGCCGCAGTACCCGCGCGCCGTGCTCGCTGCGGGGCACCACGCGCAGGTCGACGGCGACGGCGACCCCCTCGCGGCGCAGGCGCAGCTCGGCCAGCAGGTCGGCGACGGACCAGCCGGCGGGCACCCGCCGGGGCTCGCCGTTGACGGTCAGCTCGATCTCCTCCACGGCGCCTCCTCGGGCAAGCGGTAGCATGGCGCCGCCGCCGCAGGCAGGGTCCACTTGCCGGGCGCTCGGAAGGCGACATGCCCGCAGCCCCCTCCTCGCCCGCGCGCTGGTTCGTGCGTGGGGACATCGACGGCTTCTTCGGCCTGGCCGTCGACAACCTGGTCCAGCTCCTGGTGATCGACGCGCTCTGCCGCTTCGTGCTGGGCTTCCCGCAGGAGCTGCTGCTGGGGCAGGTGCTGCCGGGCGCAGCCCTGTCGATCCTGGTGGGCAACCTGTTCTACTCCTGGCAGGCGATGCGGCTGGCGCGCCAGACCGGCCGCGCCGACGTGTGCGCCCTGCCCTACGGCATCAACACGCCCAGCGTCTTCGCCTACGTCTTCCTGGTCATGCTGCCGGTGAAGCTGTCGACGGGGGACGCGACGCTGGCCTGGCACGCGGGCCTGGTGGCGGCGCTGGGCAGCGGCCTCATCGAGCTGTCGGGCGCCGCCGTGGCCGGCTGGCTGCGGCGGAACGTGCCGCGCGCGGCGTTGCTCTCCACGCTGGCGGGCATCGCGCTCACCTTCATCGCCCTGGGCTTCCTGTTCCGGACCTTCGCCCAGCCGCTGATCGGCCTGTCGACGCTGGTCGTGGTCTGCCTGGTCTACTTCGGGCGCCTGCGCTTCAAGGGCGGGCTGCCCGGCGGCCTGGTGGCCGTGCTCATCGGCGTGGCGCTGGCGTGGGCGCAGGGGGTGGCGCCGGTGGGCGAGGTGCCGGCCGGGCCCGCGCTGCACCTGCCGATGCCGGTGGTGGGCGACCTGGTCGCCGCGCTGACCGGGCCCTGGGCGCTGACCTACCTCTCGGTGATCGTGCCGATGGGCCTGTTCAACCTGATCGGCTCGCTGCAGAACCTGGAGAGCGCCGCGGCGGCCGGCGACGACTACCCGACCACCCCGTCCCTGGTCGCCAACGGCGCCGGCACCCTGGTGGGCGCCCTGTTCGGCAGCCCCTTCCCGACGACCATCTACATCGGCCACCCCGGCTGGAAGGCCCTGGGCGCGCGCATCGGCTACTCCTGGTTGGACGGGATCGTGATGGCCGCCCTGTGCCTGTCGGGCACGCTGGGCTTCATCGCCTGGGCCGTGCCCGTCGAGGCCGGCATGGCCATCGTGCTGTGGATCGGCATCGTCATCACGGCCCAGGCCTTCCAGGCCACGCCCAGGGAGCACGCGCCCGCCGTGGTCGTCGGCCTGCTGCCGGGCGTGGCGGCCTGGGGCGCGATGATGATCAAGGCCGGCGTGCGCGCCGGGGCCGAGGTCTCCGGCGCCGCCCCCCCCTTCAACGAGGGCCTGGGCGCCGCGCTCACCCGCGGCGACGTGTTCGCCAGCGGCGCCTTCGCGCTGGAGCAGGGCTTCATCCTGACCGCGATGGTGCTGGCCGCGACGGTGGTCGCGATGATCGAGGGGCGCTTCCGGGTCGCTGCGGCCTGGCTGTTCGCCGGCGCTGCGCTGTCGGCGGTCGGCCTGATGCACGGCTGGGCCTGGGGCGTGGCCGACACGACGCTGCGGGTCGGTCCCGGCGCCGCGGCCCCGGCGGCGGTCGCCTACGCCGTCGGCGGCCTGCTCTGCCTGGTGCTGCCGCTGGTCGCCCGCCGGGAGGAGGGAGCCGTCCACTGACGCGGCGAGGGGAGCGCCTCCCGGGTGGGTCCCGAGCGCAGGCGTCGCAGCGGAGGGGGCCCGACCTCGATTAGGCTGCGGGGCGAGCGCTCCCGCGCACCCCCCTGGAGGACCCCATGACGCTGAGCCTGGCCCTGCTGGCCCTGGGCTGCACCGAGCCCGAAGAGATCCCGCCCCACGTCCCGGGCTTCGAGGACATCAACTTCTCGGTCGACGGCTTCATCGGCCTGCTCGACCGCGTCGAGGTGCTCGACCAGGCCCAGGAGGAGAGCCTGGGCGGCGAGCCCATCGACCTGGCCACCGCCTCCGACGTCTTCATGCTCGACATCACCAGCGTCGAGCTGCAGGCCCTCGACGACGCGCTGGACACGACCGAGGACGACTACAGCAGCATCGCCGCCGGCACGACGGCGGCCATGTCGGTGGACCTGAACCTGGCCAACCGGCTGGGCCCCATGGGCAACGCCCTGGAGACCATGGAGACCGCCGCCATCAACGACTACGCCGAGTGGCACTGGTCGGGCACCAAGAGCGTCACCAACGACGAGGGGGTCACGGTCACGGCCCAGTTCAACATGGCCTGGGTCGGCACCGGCTGGCTGGTCGAGATGCTGCAGACCACCGACGACGGCCAGTACGACGGCACGCTGTGGTTCAACGGCTACTACCAGGCCGACGGCGGGCTGGGCTGGTGGGACTTCTACCGGACCGGCGGCGTGCTGGTGACCATGGAGTGGCTGGGCGAGCGGGGCGACGGCCAGGTCGAGCTCTACTGGCCCACTGGCGACGACGAGGACGACCGCATGTGGTACGAGTGGGGCGCCGACGGCAGCCTGCTGGCCATGTGGAGCGACAGCCAGCCGCCGCCCAACGAGCCGGCGATCACCATGGCGCAGCGGAACGCCGACGGCAGCGGCCAGGCCATCGTGCCGGGCTACAACAACAGCACCACCGTCTGCTGGGACAGCGCGATGGAGAACACCGAGTGCGCCGGGGGCACCACGAAG
>JAKLKF010000174.1:12041-12276 GCA_023150805.1 Myxococcota bacterium
AGGTCCGGCGCTGGCGGGCCCGCGGCGCTGGCGGGCCCGCGGCCGCGACTAGAACGGGATGTCGTCGTCCTGGTAGGGCAGGTCGCCGCCGCCGCCGCCGCCGCCGCCCCCACCGCCGCGGTTCCCACCGCCGCCGCTGCCGCCGCTGCCGCCGCGGTCGTAGCCGCCGCCGCCCCCACCGCCGTAGCCGCCGCCGCCCCCACCGCCACCGCCACCGCCGTAGCCGCCGCCGCCG
>JAKLKF010000175.1 GCA_023150805.1 Myxococcota bacterium
CCCGTGTCGTCGCCGTCCTTGTCCCCGCAGGCGAGCAGGCTGAGGAGGAGCAGGGCAGAGCTGAGCAGCGGCATGGGACACTCCGGTTCGGGGACCGGCGCACCATGCCGCGGATTGGCGCCACCTTCAAGGCCTGCTGTAGGCTGCCGCGCCATGACCCGCTCCGCGCCTCCCTCCCGCTCCGCGCTCTGCGCGCTCGTCCTGTTGCCCTGGATGGGGGGCCCGGCGCCGGCCCAGCCGGTCGCGCCGACCGCCGATCCCCGCCAGCACGCCGGGCCGGACCGCGCCTTCGACCTGCAGCAGCTCGACCTCGACCTGCGGCTGCTGCCCGCCGAGCGCGCGGTCGAGGGCACGGCGACCTACACCGTGCGCCGGCTGTGGCGGGGGCCGGCCGTGCTCGACCAGGTGGCGCTGGAGATCCGCGAGGTGCACGCCGGCGGCGCCGCGCTGCCCTGGCGGGTCGAGGGGGAGACGCTGGTGGTCGACCTGCCCGAGGACTTCGCCCAGGCCGGCCCCGGCACCTTCTCGGTGTCCTGGCGGGCCACGCCGCGCACCGGCCTGCACTTCCGGGAGGGGGGGCGCGGCGGCCCCGACGCGGTGAGCGAGGTCTGGAGCCAGGGCGAGGGAGAGGACAACCGCCACTGGTTCCCCGGCTGGGACCACCCCGGCGACCGCTTCGTCTACCAGGGCCAGGTGCAGGCCCCCGACGGCTGGCAGGCCGTCACCAACTCCGGCGTCGACCTGGTCAACTACCTGGTGATGGTGGCCGCCGGCCCCTACGAGGTGGTCAGCCACCCGCAGGACCCCGGGCTGAGCGTGTGGCTGCCGCCCGGGACCGACCGCGCCGCCCTCTCCCAGGTGCTCGACCCGCTGCCGGCCATGATGGACCACCTGGCCTCGCGGACGGGCGTGCCCTACCCCTGGGGCCCCTACCGCCAGGTCTTCGTGCAGCGCTTCCTGTACACGGGCATGGAGAACACCTCGGCCACCATCCAGCACGAGCGCATGCTGGGGGGCGCCCGGGTCCAGCCCACCCGCGCCTGGGTCGAGAGCGTCGTCGCCCACGAGCTGGCCCACCAGTGGTACGGCGACCTGCTGACCTGCGAGGACTGGCGCGAGCTGTGGCTGAACGAGGGCTTCGCGACCTTCTTCGCCGCCGACTGGATGGCCACCCGCCAGGGCCCCGAGGCCCACGCCGCCGAGGTGCAGGGCTGGCTGGACGGCATGGTCGCCCACCCACGGCCGCTGGCGGGCCGCTTCTTCCACGGCCCGGACGCGGCGATGAACGCCAACGTGTACGGCCGCGGCGCCGGCGTGCTGCACATGCTGCGCGTCCACCTGGGCGAGGAGCGCTTCTGGGCCGGCATCCGCGCCTACACCCAGGGCCACCAGCGCGGCCTGGTCGCGACCGTGGACCTGCAGCGGGCGATGGAGGGCGTGAGCGGGCGCAACCTGGACTGGTTCTTCCAGCAGTGGGTCGAGCTGGGCGCCACGCCGAAGCTCCAGGTGCGGTCGAGCTGGGCCGAGGGGCGGCTGGGCGTGGTCGTGCACCAGGAGGTCGACCCGCAGCGGCCGCGCCTGACCCTGCCGGTCACCGTCGAGGTGGGCACGTCCGAGGGCGCGACGCTGCGCCGGGAAGGCTGGCTGGAGGACGAGGAGCTGACCCTGGAGCTCGAGCTGGACCAGCCACCGCGCTGGGTCGCCTTCGACCCCGACGGCGGCCTGGCCGCGACGGTGGACCACGAGCAGGACCCCGCCGCCTGGCAGGCCCAGCTCTCCTCGCCCTCGCCCCTGGCGCGGCGGCGCGCGATCCAGGCCCTGGGCCGGACCGACCAGTCCGCCGCCCTGGTCGCCCTGCTGGCGGACGCCTCGCGCCCCCTGGCCGAGCGGGTCGTCGCCGCCCAGGCCCTGGGCGACCAGCGGGCCACCGCCCCGCTGATCGAGGCCCTGCGCGACCCCCAGGACCGGCTGCGGCAGGCCGCGGCGACGGCCCTGGGGCGGGCGGCCGACACCTCGCCGGCCGGGCCGCTGCGCAAGGTGGCCGAGGGGGACAAGAACCCGGACGTGCGGGCCGCGGCGCTGGAGGCGCTGGCCGCGGTGCAGCCGGGCCTGGCCCTGCCGGTGGCGCGCGCCCTGGTGCGGCGGGGGGTCGATCGCGACGAGCGGGTGCTGCGGCAGGCCGCGGCGCGGGTGGTGGGCGAGCACGGCGACCCCACGGACCTCGCCGCCCTGCTCGATCCGCGCTGGCCCGAGCGGCAGCGCAACGACGGCCTGTCGGCGGCCGGCCGCATCGTCGCCCGGGCCGAGGGCCAGGCCCGCGACCGCCTGGCCGCCCGCGTGGCCCGCGCCGCCGAGCCCCTGCTCGACGACCTGGACCTGCGCACCCGCCAGCACGCCATCGGCGTCCTGGCCGAGGTGGGGGACCCGACCAGCGTGAACCACCTGGAGCGCTACCGCCGCGCCGAGACCGTGTCCGACGCCGCGGCCGCCGCCCAGGACGCGATCACGGCGATCCGATCGCGGCAGCAGGCGCCGCCGGCCCCCCAGGGCCTGCAGGACGCGCGGCTGCAGGAGCTGGAGGAGCGGCTGGACGCGCTGGAGGGCGAGCTGGAGCGCGCCGGCCACAAGCACTGACTTCCCTGGGCGGCTTTCTGTGGGGGGCGGTGTAAGGCCGGCCGGGGGCGGGGCGTTGGTCGGGCGAACCCCACCCGGAGCCCCCCATGACCCGCAGCCTCTCGCACCTCCGCCTCCTCCTGGCCGGCACCTCCTTCGTCCTGCTCGCCGCCTGCATGATGCGCCAGGCCCCCGACGAGACCCTCGCCGACGACGCCGAAGCCCAGGCGCCGATGGGTGGGACCGTCGCGCAGCAGACGCCTGCGCCCGTGACCGAGGCCAGCCCCACCACCACCGCGACCAGCCGGCCGATGGACCTCGCCCCGGCGCCCGCCCGGGAGCAGGTGTTCAACGAGGAGGCCGAGGCTGGGGAGCGGGACGAGATCGCCGTCGGCCGCGCCAAGAGCAAGGAGGCCAGCGCCGCGGCGATGTCCGAGCGCAAGTCCGCCGCCCCCCGGCCCATGTCCGGCCCGATGTCGATGCCGGCCGCCAGCGGCGCCGGCATGCCCGCCGGCAGCGCCGCCGTGATGCCCGCCGAGCCGCGGATGGACGCCGGCTACGATCCGGTCACGATGAACGGCACCGCCGAGCAGTACACCGACCACGGCGTCAACCCCTTCACCATGGTCGCGCAGGACGCGCAGTCGACCTTCTCCATCGACGTCGACACCGCCAGCTACACCATCGCCCGCAAGAAGATCGAGGCCGGCGCCCTGCCGCCCCCCGCCGCGGTCCGGGTCGAGGAGTTCGTCAACTACCTGGACTACGGCTACGGCGCGCCCGCCGACGGCGGCCCCTTCGCCGTGCACATGGCCGCGATGCCCGACCCCTTCCGGGAGGGCCACCACGTCCTGCGCGTCGGCGTGCAGGGCAAGGAGGTCAGCCGCGACGAGCGGGAGCCCGTGCACCTGACCTTCCTGGTCGACGTCTCCGGCAGCATGTCGAGCCCCGACAAGCTCGGCCTGGCCAAGCAGTCCATGCACATGCTGGTCGACAGCCTGCGCGAGGACGACACCGTGGCGATGGCCACCTACGCCGGTCGCACCGCCAAGATCCTCGACCCCACCTCGGCCGGCGACAAGCGGCGCATCCACGAGGCCATCGAGGCGCTGGACGCCGGCGGCTCGACGGCGATGTCCTCGGGCCTGGACCTGGCCTACGGCATGGCCTGGGAGAGCTTCCAGCCCGGCCACGAGAACCGCGTCATCGTGCTCTCCGACGGCGACGCCAACGTCGGCAGCTCGAGCTGGGACGAGATGCTCTCGCAGATCAAGGGCTACGCCGACAAGGGCGTCACCCTGTCCACCATCGGGCTGGGCATGGGCAACTACAAGGACACCCTGATGGAGCAGCTCTCCAACAAGGGCGACGGCAACAACTACTACATCGACGACCAGCAGCAGGCGCAGCGCGTCTTCGTCGACGAGCTGGGCGGCACCCTGGTGACCATCGCCCGCGACGTGAAGATCCAGGTCGAGTTCAACCCCGAGAGCGTCCTGGCCTACCGGCTCATCGGCTACGAGAACCGCGACATCGCCGACCGCGACTTCCGCAACGACAAGGTCGACGCCGGTGAGGTGGGCGCGGGCCACAACGTGACCGCCCTCTACGACGTCATCCTCAAGCCCGGCTACACCCGGGAGCTGGCGACCGTGCGCCTGCGCTGGGAGCAGCCGGGTGCGGACGTCGACCAGGGCGGCAGCGGCGCCACCGAGAAGGCCTTCCGCTTCCAGGACCGCGCCCTGGCCGAGCGGGTGGACTTCGCCGGCAAGGACCTGCGCATCGCCTACGCCGCCGCCACCTTCGCCGAGGTGCTGCGCGCCAGCCCCGAGGTGCAGGAGCTGTCCATGGACCAGCTCATCACCTTCGCCAAGGCCGCCCGCCGCGCCGGCGAGCAGGACGACGTCGAGCTGGTGGCCCTGATGGAGCGCGCGAAGGCCCTGGGTGCGGGGACCAGCGGCGGCGCCGTGTCCAGCCGCTGAGCCGTCCGGAGCAGGTCGCGCCCCCTGGGAGCTTCGGCCCCCTGGGGGCGTCGGCGTTGTCGGCGGAGAGGGGGGAGCGCGGGGTGTTCCCGCGGGGGAACGCTGCGGCCGATGGCGTCGCGCTTGTGACCGGCTGGCCGCTCGATGTAGTCAGCGGGCATGGCACACATCGCGGTCGCGTCGTCCCACCGGTCCCGCCTTGTCCTCCCGCTCCTCCTGCTCCCGGGCATGTCGGTGCTCGCCTGCAAGGACGCCGAGCCCACGCCTGCGTGGGTCGAGCCGGCGGGCGGTGTGATCTCCCAGTTCGACGGAGGGGAGCGGGTGGACGGGGTCGGGCAGTGCATGGACTACGATCTCGCCTTCGAGGCGATCGAGCCAGGCTCGACCTGGTCCATGTGCCTTGCGTCCTATGACACCGCCGGCATCGCCTGGAGCCGGACCTTCCTGGGGGGAGGGGTCAGCCCCGGCCCCGTGCTCACCCAGGTCCCCCAGGGCGTCGTGTTCGCAGGGGGCACCATCGCTGCCATGGACCTTGGTGGCGGCGAGATCGCGGCCCCCGCCAGCGGCGAGATCCGGTCGATCGTGGCGGCGCTCGACGACCACGGGGAGCACCGCTGGTCCACCGGGTGGGGCTACGGCTCGCCCTTGGGGATCGGCGCCGACGAAGACGGCGATCTCGTCGTGCAGGTGCTGGCCTGGGACAGCTACGACTACGGCGGGGGGCCGGTGGCCGGGCCAGGGCTGCACCTGGTCGGGCTCGACGCGGACGGAGGGTACCGCTGGGCCCGTGGCTTGTCCGGGGCCGGGTCGGCCTGCCTGGACGTCACCTGCGGATCGCAGGCCCAGGTGACCCCCGCGGGCCGCACGGTGGTCATGGGGTCGATCCCCAGCGAGGGGATCGATCTCGGCGACGGCCTGCTCGACGGCCCCGAGTACAACGGCACGCACGGTCCCAACGGCGTGGCCCTCTTCCTGGCCAGCTACGACGCCGACGGCGGCCTGCTGTGGTCCCGGCGCATCGCGACGCGGTCCCAGGAGGGGAGGTGGGGTGACCGGCTCCAGGCGGCCTCGATGGCGCTGGATGCGGACGGCAACGTCTACGTGGTCGGGGAGTTCGTCGGCCTGGTCGACCTGGGGAGCGCGACCTTGGCTTCGGAGGGGTGGATCGGGGATCCCGGGTACGAGGCGGGGGTGCCCGAGGGCTTCCTGGTGAGCTGGGACCGCGACGGCGAGCTGCGATGGTCGCGCCGGTTCGGTCCCGAGCAGACCCCCGAGAGCTACGTCGGCGACAGCGCGCGCTCGGTCGCGGTGGATCCCGTGGGGCACGTGCTGGTCACGGGGGTGCACACGGGGACCTCGCCGTTGGACTTCGGGGCCGGGCCGTTCGCCTGTGGGGGCGATGGCGGCGCCAGCGCCGAGGCGACCTTCGTCGCCAGCTTTGAGTCCGGTGGCGCCGTCCGCTGGAGCCGCTGCTTCCAGGACGCCAACGGGACCGCGATCGCCGCCGACGGCCACGGTGCCTTCCTGCTGGGCGGCTTCGCCTATGGGCCGGTGGACTTCGGGGACACCCGCTACGAGGGCCTGGGCGGCGGCTTCGTCGCGCGCCTCCCGCAGCCCTGAGGCGGCGCCACGCCCGCGCTCTCCCTCACCCCCCCGTGAAGCTGAACGGGAAGCTCACCGGCACGACCTTGCCCGCCTGGGGCTTGGGGAAGGTCATGGTGGCGACCTGGTCGACGATGCAGTCCTCGACGATGGAGTTGCCCATCGTGGTCTCTTTCAGGCGGACCTTCGAGACGCCGCCGTCGGCCTCGATGAGGAACCAGACGACGACCTTGCCCGACAGGCTGGCGTCGCGCTGCAGCTCGCGGTTGTAGCACTGCCGGATCGGGCTCATCTGCTGCTTGACGGCGACCTGGATGGCCTGCGCGTCCAGCGCGTCGGGGTCGGTGTTCGCCGGCAGGGGCTCGTGGACGTCGTAGCTCTGGGCGCGCCGGGGCTGGGCGGCGGCGGCCGCACCTGCGCTGCTGTCGGCGCTGCCCAGGGTGGCGGCGACCTGGGCGCCGGTGTGGACCGAGCCCAGCGCCAGGGTGGTGTCGGGGGTCTTGCCGTCCTGGCGCGCCGCGGCGGGCCAGGGGCCGGCCGGGTCGACCTCGACCACCTTGCTGCCGGTGACCGCGCCCAGCAGGGTGGTGGCGCTCACGACGCCGTCGCCGCGGGCGACCAGCAGGCGGCTGCCGTCCTTGAGCACGGCGACCAGCTCGTCGGGGCGGCCCTCCCAGGGGCGGGCGCGCTCGAAGCGGGCGATGCGGGCCAGGGGCACGGCCTGCTCGGCCGGCGGGTCGGTGGTCCAGACGGCGAGCAGGGTCCAGGTGGTGGCGTCGACGATGACGCGGTCGGGCCAGGCGGTGGTGGGGGCGGCGGCCTCGGCGCCGGTGTCCTCGGAGAAGGAGAGGTCGCCCGCGGCGACGGGGCCGGGGGCGAGCAGAGCGCCGGCGCCCAGCAGGGCGAGCAGGGCCACGGGCAGGGGCGAGGCGGGGCGTGGCGGCGAGGGGCGGGGCGCGGGCATGGGCACCGAGGAGGGGGGCCGAGGGGAAGGGCGCTTTCCCCTGCCACAGTACCGGCAGCGGCGCGCGCCCGCGAGGGGAGGGCCGGCGGGCGCGGGCGCGGGGGGGACCGTGCCGGGCGTCGGCCGCGCTAAGGTGCGGCCGGTGTCCACCGGACGACCGGCCTCCGTCGCAGGGACCCGCGAAGCGGCGGCGCGCGTCCCCGCGCCTGCGGGGGGCCGGCTCGCGGCGCGGCTGCGGGACGCCGCCGAGGTGCTGGCGCTGGGGCTGCTCTGCGCGCTCAGCCTGGGGCCGGCCCACCTGCTGCCCGGCGCGGCGGCCCTGGGCCACGAGACCCGCGACCTCTTCGACCACCTGGCCCTGCTCGACGCCTGGGCCCTGTCGCTGCCGCACCAGGCCTTCCCCGACGGCGGCAGCTTCTTCCCGCCGGACCTGTCGGGCATGGTCCTGGCGGCGCCGCTGCTGGCGCTGGGCCTGCCGCGGGCGGCGGCGTGGAACGCGGTGCTGCTCCTGCAGCTCTGGCTGGCGGCGGCGGCGGCCTGGGCGCTGGGGCGCCGCTACGGCGCGGGCCTGGTCGCGGGCGTGGCCTACGGGCTGTCGCCCTACCTGCTGGGACAGGCCCTGACCGGCGAGGCCGAGACCATCGCCGCCTGGCCCCTGCCGCTGATGGCCCTGGCCCTGGAGCGCGCGGCCGACACCTGGCGCGGGCGCGGCGAGGGGTCGCCGGATCGCGCCCTGGTCGCGGCGGGGCTGTGCGGGGCGGCCGCCGCCCTGGGCGCCTGGTACCACGGCGCCTTCGCGGCGCTGTGGATGGGGGGCTGGCTGCTGGCCCGCGCCTGGTCCCCGGGGCGGGCCTTCCAGAGACGGGCCCTGCTGGCGCCGGTGACCTTCGCGCTGGCCGTCGCCCCGGCGGCGGCGCTGTACGCCTCCATCCTCGCCGCCGACGACCAGCTCTTCCGGGGGCCGGCGATGGCCGACTACCTCGACCGCTTCCCGCGCTCGCTGGCGCGCATGGTGGTCGACCCGGCGGCCCTGTTCGGCGCGCCGGTGGCCGGGGCCGGCCACGTCGACGCGCTGAGCCGCATCGCGGTCGGGCTGGCGCTGCTGGGGCTGGTGCTGCGGCCCGCCCGCGGCGAGCGCGCCGGCTGGTGGTGGGCCCTGCTGCTGGGCGCGCTCTCGCTGGCGCTGGGGCCGGTGCTGCACTGGAAGGGCGCGGCCGTCTGGGCCTGGATGCCCTACCGGCTGCTGGCCGAGCTGCCCGTCTTCGGCCTGATGCGGCTGCCGCACCGGTGGATGCTGGTGGGCAGCCTGGCCCTGGCGGTGCTGGCGGCGCGGGCGGTGGCGGCGCTGGCCGATCGGGGCGCCACCGAGCTGCGCTGGCTGGTGCCGCTGCTGTTGTGGGGCGAGGTCACGTGGTTCCTGGTGCCGCAGCGGCCGGCCGTGTCGATCGAGCCGCCGGCGGTGGTGGCGCGGATCGACGGGCCCGTCCTGGACCTGCCGCCGCGCACCCTGGGGCAGGACGCGCGCGGCCGCTACCTGGTGTGGCAGCGGGAGCACGGCCAGCCCATCGCCTACACGCTGCTGATGCAGGCGATGGGCC
Source organism: Myxococcota bacterium (assembly GCA_023150805.1). Taxonomy (GTDB): domain Bacteria; phylum Myxococcota_A; class UBA796; order UBA796; family UBA2385; genus UBA2385. The sequence continues at coordinate 8,760 of JAKLKF010000175.1, forward strand.
CCTCGGTCGCGGCCGAGCCCCTGGTCGCGGCGGTGGCGGCGGCGGACGGGGCCGACCCCATCGGCGAGCGCGTGCCCGACGCCGCCCAGTTCCGGCAGGAGGCCTTCGCCCGCGAGGTCGCGGCCTGGCGGGCCGGGTCGCGGGACCCGGCGCTGCTGGAGGGCGCGGCCGACCGGCTGCGCGCGCTGGGCTTCACCCAGGTCGTGCTGCACGGCCCCCTGCTGGACGAGGGCGCCCGCGCGGAGATCCTGGCGCTGCTGCAGGCGCAGCTCGGCGCGCCGACCGAGCAGGTCGAGGGGGCGTGGCGGTGGGTCCTCTGAGGGCGTTGCTCTTCCGCCTGTCCTGGTTCGCCGCCCTGGCGACCCTGGTGACCTGGCCCATGGCGCTGGACCCGGTCGGCAGCCTGCTGGGCCACCCCCAGGCCAGCGCGCCCTGCCACGTCTGGGTCCTGTGGTGGGCGCGCCACCACCTCGACGCGCTGCACAGCCCGCTGCTCTTCCACCCCTACGGCGCCGACGTCGTCACCTTGTACGGCTCGGACGTGCTGAGCCCCCTGCTGCTGCGCTGGCTGCCCCTGCCGCCGACCCTGCTCTACAACGCCTGGGTGTGGGCGCTGCTGGTGCTCGGCGGCCTGGGCGCCGACCGGCTGGCCCGCGACCGGGGCGCGAGCGCCGGCGGCGGCCTGCTGGCCGGCACCATCCTGGCGACGGCCCCCTTCTTCCAGCACGAGATCCTCAACGGCACCAGCGAGATCCTGGCGGCCAGCCTGCTGCCCTGGGTGATCCTGGCGCTGTTCCGGGTGCTGGAGCGGCCGGTGGCCGCCAGCGGCGCGTCGGGGGCAGACCGCGGCGCCTGGGCCTGGGGCCTGGCCCTGGGGGTGGGGGTGGGGATCGCCGTCGCCGCCAGCGCCTACAACCTGTTCTTCGTCCTGCTGGCGGCCAGCGTCGTGACCCTGGCCGCGCTCACGTCCCGGGCCGAGCCGGTCCTGCACCGCGGGACCCTGCAGGGCATCGCGGCCTCGGTCGTCGGCGTGGCGCCCTTCGGCCTGGGGCTGGCCGCCTTGCAGGCGACGCACGGCGCCTCGGCGGTCTACAGCCGGCGCGAGAGCTGGACCAGCCCCGAGCTGGCGCTGCCCGACGCCTTCGCCAGCCTGGAGATGTGGCTGGACCGCAGCGAGGCGGTCATCCCCGCCCTCCAGCACCTGCCGGGCGGCGAGACCTTCGAGTACTGGACCACCTGCACGGTCTACCTGGGGCTGGTGGCGGTGGCCGCGGCCCTGGTCGGCCTGGTCCGCGGCTGGCGGAGCCGGCCCGTCGGCACCTTCGCCGCGCTGGCCCTGGTCGCGGCGCTCGTGGCCAGCGGTCCCTACCTGCGCTGGCAGGGCGCGCCGGTCGAGCTGGGGGGCACGGTCCTGCCGATGCCGGGCCTGATGGTGGCCCGCCTGCTGCCGCCCTTCGTGATCACCGCGGTGCACAGCTACCGCTACGCCGGGCTGGTGGTGCTGGGCGTCGCCGTGCTCGCGGCCATGAGCGTGCGCCGCCTGCCGCTGGGGATCCTGCTCTCGCTGCTGGTCGTCGGCGACGCGGTCCTCGCCTCGCCCGTGCCCTGGCCGGCGGCCCGCACGCCGATGCCCTCCTCGCCCGCGCTGTCCGCCCTGGCCCAGGCGCCCGAGGGCGCCGTGCTGCACGCGCCGGTCGAGGCCGAGCACCTGGGCGACCTGGGCGCGGCGATGCTGGCCCAGGTGGTGCACGGAAAGCCCATGCAGGACGGCGGCATCCACCGCCGCGCGGGACAGGAGGCGACCGCCCTGTTCACCCAGGTGCCCCTGGTGGCGGACCTGGCCCGGCGGCCGGCGCCCGTGCTGCCGGGGCAGAAGACGACGCGCTGGTCGCTGGCCCGGCTGCACGAGGCGGGCTTCCGCTACGTCCTGGTCGGCGCCGACGAGGAGGGGCGGGAGGTGCAGGGGTGGCTCGCGGGGGTGCTGGGGCCGCCGACCGCCGAGGATCCCCAGTGGGCGTGGTGGACCCTGCCGCCTCCCGAGGCGCTGGAGCCCTGATGCTCTCCCGCCGGCTGCGCGTGCTAGGCTCCGCGCCGTGATCCCCCTGGCGCCCGTCCCCTGGACCCGCACCCTGCTCGCGCTGGGCCTGCTGCTGCTGCCGGCGGGCCGCGCCCGGGCGCAGGCGGGCACCTCGCTGCTGGTCGTGGCCATCGACGATCGCGACGGGCGTGGGCTGGCCGCCCCCTCGCTGCGCCTGGAGCCGCCCGGGTCGGCCCCCGTGGACGTGGCCATGCTCGACGACGGGTCCCTGGTGGGCGACGTGCCCGGCGACGCGATCTGGATGGCCGCGCACGCGGTGCCGACCGGGGCCAGCGTCGGCCTGGTGCTGCGGGAGGGGGGGAGCGCCTCGCCCCGGGTCGAGCTGGCCGTCGGCAGCGGCGAGCGGTCCTTCTTCGCCTTCAAGCGCGTGGCGGACGGCGGCCTCTCGCCCGATCCGGCCGCGCGGCCGGTGGAGGGGGTCGGTGCGCCCATGGCGCGCGAGGGCGATCCGCTGGTGGTGCAGGCCGCGCCGGTGGCCGCGACGGGCGACGCCGACGCCGGGCTGGGGGTGGACCAGGTGCGGGTGCGCGTGGTCCTGGACGACCGCGCCGCCACCCGCCTGGCCGCGCCGCGCCTGCGGGTGGACCAGGCCGGCGTGGAGCCGGTTGCGCTGACCGACGACGGGACCCTGGAGGGGGACGTGGCTGGCGACGGGATCTGGCGCGCCGAGGTGGTGGTGCGCCGGACCCAGTACCTGGCGCTGTCGGTGCTGGAGGGGCAGGGCGACCTGGCGAAGCTGACCGTGTTCCTGCCCAGTACCGGGCAGGCCGAGATCGCCCTGCGCACGACCGAGGGCGAGCCGGCGGTCGAGCTGACCGCCGAGCCGCAGGCCACTGGCGGGGCCACCGCGCCGGGCGGCGCCAGCGCGTCGGGCGACGCCCTGGCGGGGGCCGATCGCCTGGGCGCGGTCCTGTGGACCCTGATCGCCCTGTTCGCCGTCGCCTTCGCCTGGGTCCGGGGCGTGGCCTGGCGGGCCTGGCGAGACGAGGTGCGCCCCGCCCTGGGTCGGCTGGAGCGGCACCTCGACCGGGTCGAGGCCGAGGCCGACCCGCGCCCCGGTGCCCGGTCCCCCGCGGCCGGAGAGGACGACCCGCGATGAGGATGAGCGTGGATCGGCTGCGGCAGCTCGTGCTGCTGAACACGGCGCTGATCGGGCTGAACAGCCTGGCGCTCGGCTACCTGCTGCTGCGCGCGGGCCGGGAGGAGCCCGCGGAGCCGGCCGGCGCCGGCGCGGACGCGGCGAGCCCCGCGGGCGCAGCGAGCCCCGCGAGCGCAGCGGCGCGGGCCACTCCGCCGCCGGGCGCGGGGGGCGGGGCACCCGGGGGGACCGGGCTGACCGAGAACTTC
>JAKLKF010000176.1 GCA_023150805.1 Myxococcota bacterium
CGCTCAGGCAACCGACGAACATCATGTCCCAGCTCTGCCCGGTGTGGCGCGACTCCTCGACCAGTTCCTCGAAGCTCTGCAGCTCGTCGGGCTTCTTGTCCACATACATCACCGGAACCAGCGCCCCGCCCTCGCCCTGCTCCTGCCGGCGGCCCTGGCCGGCTGCGACATGCTGCCCCGCCAGGTGGACGGCGACGCGCCGGACCTGTCGGGGCAGGACGTCCGGGTCACCTTCCTGCACACCAGCGACCTGCACAGCCGCCTGCTGCCCTACGACTTCGACCCCAGCTTCACCGACAACGGGCTGGGCCTGGCCGACGGGCTGGGCTCCTACGGCGGCATGGGCCGCATCGGGTACATCCTCAAGCGCGAGCGCGCGCAGGCCGGCCGCGTCCTGCACCTGGACAGCGGCGACTGCTTCCAGGGCGCCATCATCTTCAACGAGTACCTGGGAGAGGCGGAGATGCGCCTCTTCTCCGAGGTCGGGCTCGACGCCGCCGTCATCGGCAACCACGAGTTCGACCTGGGCGCCCAGAACCTGGCCGACCAGTACAGCGCCTGGGGCACCTTCGACCTGCTGGCCGCCAACTACGACTTCGAGTCCAGCGACGAGCCCTGGGCCACCGGCCTGGAGCGCATGGCCCTGCCCAGCGCCGTCTACCACCTCGACGGCTTCAAGGTCGGCGTCATCGGCATGGCCAACATCTCCTCGCTCAACAGCATCTACGACCAGTCCAACAGCCTGGGCGTGCGGGTGCTGGAGCCCGCCGACGTGCTGCCGCGGGAGATCTCCAAGCTCGAGAGCAGCGGCGTCGACCTGGTCGTGGTCGTCAGCCACATGGGCCTGGACGACGACCAGGAGCTGGCCCGCACCATCCCGGGCATCGACATGTTCATCGGCGGCCACCACCACGTCGCCATCGACCCGCCCCTGGTCGTCGTCAACGAGGTCACCGGCCAGCGCGTGCCGGTCGTGCACTCCGGCGCCTTCGCCAAGTTCGTCGGCCGCGTGGACCTGGTCGTGCGCGACGGCGAGATCCTGTCCTTCGACTACGAGCTGTTCCCCATCGACGCCACGGTCCCCGACGACCCGCACATCCTCGACATCCTGGAGGAGTACGAGGAGGCGCTGGAGGACAGCTTCAACACCCAGCAGGTGCTGGGCTACGCCTGCGGCGAGACGCTGGACCCCGAGCTGCAGTGCGAGAAGCTGACCCGCTACGGCGAGACCGGCGGCGACAGCATGCTCGGCAACTTCGCGGCCGAGGCGATGCGCGCCTTCCCGGGCATCGAGACCGAGATCGCGCTGACCAACACCCTGGGCATCCGCGCCGACATCCCCGCCGGCGACATCACGCTCGACGACATCTACAACTCGATGCCCTTCGACAACACCATCGCCACGATGCTGCTGTCGGGCGGCGAGGTGCAGGAGCTGCTCGACTACGTCGCCTACCGCAGCACCGAGCGCGGCTGCCAGAGCCAGGCCCAGGTCGCCGGGATCACCTTCGACATGGTCTGCGACCCCGACGACCCGCACGCCGAGAACATCGTCATCAACGGCGTGCCGCTCATCGAGGACAGCGTCTACGAGCTGGCGACCAACAACTACATCGCCAACGGCGGCTCGGGCTTCGAGGTCCTGGAGCGCAACACGACCAAGACCTTCACCGACATCGAGATCCGCGACGTCGTCATCGCCGAGATCATCAAGTACCAGACCCTCCCCCAGCCCGGCGTGGCGGTGGAAGACGGTCGCATCCACACGGTGTACTGAGATGGCCCGTCCGCACCTGCTGGTCCGCGCCGCCGCCTGCGCGCTGGTCGCCTGCTCCTCCACCAGCGACACCGTGCGCGTGGAGCCCACCGTCATCCAGGTGACGGTCGAGGGCGAGCTGGGCAGCCCCGAGGCGCCCCTGGACTTCTCGGGCTCGACCATCACCCGCACGATCTCCGTGCAGACGCTGGACAAGGACGGGCAGCCCTACCCCTTCGACGGCGACCTGACCGTCCGGGTGCGGCCGGGCAAGCTCGACCAGGAGGCGTGGATCTCGGTGCAGGACGGCCAGTGGCAGGGAGACGTCGCCTTCCACGCGGCCTTCGGACCGACCCGCATCTGGGTGGGCGACGAGGGGGACAAGGACAGCCAGAGCGGGCGGACCCCCAGCTACGCCACCGGCGTGACCGAGGCGATCCACTACGCCTTCCCCACCATCCGGCAGATGAACGAGATCGACGACCACGAGACCAACCAGCTCTCCGGCGAGTTCGCCGAGCTGCGCGTCGCCGACCGGCAGGTGGTGGTGACCGAGATCGCCACGGCCGGCTTCTGGGTCACCGACCTCGCCGACGAGCCGGGCACCTGGAACAGCCTGTACATCTACAGCTTCAGCAAGCCCACCAACATCTGGCAGGGCGCCCGGCTGACGACGCTGACCGGCAACACCCAGGAGTACCTGGCCACCACCCAGCTCTCCTTCCCCGTCTACATCGCCGAGGAGGAGGTCACGCTGGAGGTGCCCGAGGCCTTTCCGCTCACCGGCAAGCGCACCTGCGACGACAACCTGATGGAGGGCCTGGAGTCGACCCTGGTCTCCGTGCAGGGCGCGAGCATCCCCTCGGACTTCGTGGAAGGCAGCGAGGACTGGGAGGACTACCTCGAGTACGGCCAGTGGCCGATCGAGCTGGCCGACGGCGGCTGCCGCATCTACGGCGACAGCACCACCGCCACCGACTTCCACCCCACCGAGCACGTCGGCGAGGAGATCGGCGAGGTCAGCGGCCTGCTGCGCGAGATCTGGGGCAAGTGGATCATCACCGCCCGCGGAGAGGGCGACATCGGCGGCGGCGGCTTCGAAGAGGACCGGCAGCTCGACCCGAACCGCCGCCCGACCACGCCGACCACCTCGATCCGGCACGCGCCGCCCCGCCACAAGCCGGGCACCGAGCCCTTGCGCCCCTTCCAGCCCTCGCTCCCCGCGGCGACCGACCTCGACGGCCACGCCCACTAGGCGCCTCCCCTCCCCTGCAGTTCCCTCGGAGCCTGCCCATGTCCGCCCTGCTGCCGCTGTTGCTGGCCGCCTCCCCTGCCCTCGCCGGCGACTTCGTCGACGTCTGGGTCAGCACCGCCTTCGAGGACACCAACGTCCTGGCGGGCCCCGAGGCCGAGAGCCCCTCGGCCAACTTCGTGGAGCGTGGCAACGCCACCTTCTTCGAGAACTACGAGAACCGCACCACCGACGACATCAGCCGGGCCCAGCTCGTGCTGTACCGGCGCGACGACAGCTTCTTCCAGGGCTGGTGGACCGAGGCGGCCTTCGTCCTGCGCTACACGCCCTTCCTGGACCCCGACGACACCGATCCGGGCACCAACATCGAGGACGACGGCAGCTACGTGCGCCTGGTCCGCGACCTGCCCGGCGAGGACCACACCATCTCGCTGACCGGCTACGCCGTGGACAGCGACCGCTTCCGCCTGGGCTACTCCTACGACCTGTCCTGGGGCGGCCGCGAGATGTTCATCAAGCAGGTGGGCGCGGCGCCCGGCCTGCGGCTGCAGTGGGAGCGCCAGGGCAGCTACGCCTTCCTGGGCGCCAAGACTGCCATCATGGACGGCATCGACCGCACCGAGGCCACCGACGCGGCCCTGAACACGACCTTCTACGGGCTGCTGGCCGGCGCGGGCGTGCTGGTCGGCGACAAGGTCAAGGGCGAGGTCCACGCCGGCTCCTTCCAGCAGGGCCAGCTCGACAACGTCGACGCCGACAGCGACCTGTACGGCGACACCATCGTGGCGCTCGGCCTGGCCGCCCAGGTGGCCTTCCGCTCGCGGTCGGACCTGGACTTCATCCAGTCCGGCGACCTCAAGCTCTACCGCAACGAGCCCGACCAGGTCCGCGACACCTACCTGAGCCATCGCAAGCTGGACGGCGCGGGCGTCATCGTCCAGGCCGAGGTCGACCGCCTGACCCACAACCTGCTCGACGCCGACGACACCAGCAGCACGACCATCGAGACCGGCTACGCCGGCGACCTGCAGTCGATCCTGGTGCTGGGCACGACCCAGGTCGGCGTGGACCTGGTCTACAAGGACCTGGCCTACATCGTCTTCAACGTGCCGGGGCTCAAGAGCCAGGAGTCGATCGGCTCGGGCTACGAGACCACGCCCCAGCTCTACGGGCGTCTCAAGTTCGAGCACTTCATCGAGAAGGCGCACCTGACCCCGGGCTTCGGCATCGGCATGATGCAGCCGGCGACCTACACCACCATCGACGGCAAGACCGTCGTGCAGATCTCCGAGCGCGACAGCGAGCAGATCCCCGACGGCCAGGAGCCGACGGCGATCATGTCGGGCGTGGGTGGGGTCCAGGTCGACCTGAGCAAGTCCATGGTCGCCATTGGCGAGGTCCTGTACTCGCTGAACAACAACCGCTCGAACACCGACGGGGACGCGCGGGTGCTGGCGCCGTCCAACGAGCGCAACGAGCTGGGCTTCAACGTGATCATGCGCGCCCGCTTCTGAGCCGCCCCGGGCTGAGACGCGCGGGGGACCTCCTGGACCTCCCCCTCCGGCATGATGGGGCCGGAGGTCTTCATGACCCTGCTGCTCCTGCTGCTGTCGTGCCGCACCGGCCCCGGCGCTCCGAGGGGGGAGGACACTGGCGGGCCGGACGACACTGGCACGCCGGTCGCGCCGTCGTTGGATCCCTGCCAGCGGGTGCGGGCCGGAGAGGCCGGCCCCGGCGGGATCGTGGCGCTGTCCGAGGCCCACGCCGCGCTGCGCCTCTTCGGCAGCGCGAGCGACTTCCTCACCGCGGACGCGGGCCTCGTCGCCGCGCTGTCCGGGGACGACCCGGTCGGCGCGCCCGATCTCGACGCCTACGCCGCCGCGGTGGAGGACGCCTGCCTGCTCGACGCCGAGGAGGGAGCCCTGGGCGCCGCGACGGTGCTGGACCAGGGGGGCATGTGGTGGGTCACGCCGGGCACCGGCCCCGTCTCGGTGCCCGACGACGGCGCCCCGGTCGTCCTGGACCTGCGCGGCCTGCCCGCCGTCGAGGGGCTGGACGCGGTGCTGCTGGCCGCCCTGGCCGCCAGCGCGGTCGGAGAGGTGGCGCTGCCGACCCACCGGGTCCGGTCCTGGTCCGGCTTCGTGGACCAGTGGTACTCGTCCGCCAACGTCTACACCAACAGCAAGGAGGACCTCCCGGGGGCCGTGGTGCAGGGCGCGCGCTCCTCGGGCGCCCTCTACGTCCTGACCGAGGCCCGCATGGCTCCCTCGACCGCGGAGCTGGCCGGGACCGTCGCGCTGGGTGGCCACGGCTTCCTGGTCGGCGCGGACGTCCTCGCCAGCGTCGCCGAGCTGCGCTGGAGCCCCGTCGGCGACCGGGGCCTGGCCTGGCGGGGCGTGTTGCTGCGGGACGCCGACGAGGACACCTGGCCCGACGTCGTCCCGGCGGCGGTCGCGACCGACGACCCCGAGGCGGTGGTGGCCACGCTGGATCCCGACGCGCTGTCGGCCCCCGAACGGGGCGCCGTGGACCGGGACACCATCCGGGTCCGGGATCCCTACGCCGAGGTCCCCGATGGCACCCAGTCGGTCGCGACCCTCCGGGCGGGGTTGGTCATCGCGCACGGCACGCTTCGCTTCTTCTACCCCTACTTCGACGTCGTCGGGGACACGATCGACGCGCGGCTGGAGGAGGTGCTGGCCGACACCATCGATCCCACGGATCGCGTGGGTCACCGTCGTCGGCTGGGTCGCCTGGGCCAGGCGCTGTCCGACGGGCACATGTTCATGGGCGCGACCGGCGGCGACCCCCTGTTCGCCGGCACCCTCAACGCCAGCTTCGCCCAGGTGGACGGTGGCCCGGTCGTCACCCACTCCGCCGTCGAGGGGCTTCATCGGGGTGACCGGGTGACGGCGGTGGACGGGGTCCCGATCGAGGACCTGCAGGCCGACTGGCTCACCTGGCACGGCGGCGCGACCGACGGCTACCGCCATGACGTCGCCAACCGCGAGCTCTGGTACATGCTCGGCGACCAGGTGCTGACGGTGGTCGATCCCGACGGGGTGGAGGAGGACCTGGTGCGCAGCCCCGGGGACCCAGAGGAGCTGGGCGCGCTCGACTTCGTGTGGTACCCCCGGGAGAACGGGACGCTGGAGGACCTGGGCGCCCCCGACGTGGCCTACCTCAACCTCGCCTCCGAGGTCACCACCAGCATGGACCAGGTGGACGAGGTGCTCGCCATCGCCGCCACCACCGCCGGCCTGGTGGTGGACATGCGGGGCTACCCGGGGGTGAACCACTACGACGTGCTCTCGGCCCTCTGTCCGGACGGGTGCGACTCGCCCTGGTTCGGGATCCCGACCTGGACGGGCCCCGACCACTTCGAGATCGTCAGCGTCCAGTACTCGCTGTCGGGAGATGAGGACGCCTATGCCGGCCGGATCGTCCTGCTCATCAGCCCCGTCACAGTCTCGGCGGCCGAGAACTTCTGCCAGGCCCTCGTCGGCGCCGGGCGCGTCGAGCAGGTCATCGGCAGCGCGTCGAGCGCCGGGACCAACGGCAACATCACCGGGATGACCCTGCCCGGGGGCTACTACCTGTCCTTCACGGGGATGCAGCTGCTCAACCCCGACGGCTCCACCTTCCACGGCATCGGGATCCCGGCCGACCAGGTCGTCGAGCCGACCGCCGCCGACCTGCGCGACGGGCGGGACCCGGTGCTCGAAGCCGCCGCGGCGGTGTTCACGGGAGGCTGAGCGGCCGTCCGGGGGGGCGGCGGAGCGCCGGGTTCTTGCTCGCGCCTCTCAGCGCGCTAGCCCGCCCCGGTCCCCTGGCTCGGAGCTCGCATGACCACGTTCCTCCTCCCCATCGCCCTCGCCCTCACCGCCTGCGGGGACAAGGACGGATCCGACACCGCCGACATGGACGGTGGCGCCACCGACGGGGGCACCGGCGACGGGGGCACCAGCGGCGACGGGGGCACCAGCGGCGACGGGGGCACCAGCGGCGACGGGGGCACCAGCGGCGACGGCGGGGCGGAGGAACCCGACCGGGACTACGCGACGGGCGTCTCCCTGGTCTCCGAGGACACCGTCCAGTTCGCCGCCTGGGACGCCACCTGGGCCGTCTACGAGGTGACGGACGCCTTCGAGGAACCCTTCCTCACCACCGATGGCCTGGCTCCACGCTTCCAGGTGGTCTGGCCCGGCGCCCCCGACCCCGACCGCAGCTACCCGGTGCTGCTCATGCTGCACGGCGCCTGCACCGACGTCGACGCGGTGGAGCCCGAGGGCGTCGACGGCCGCTGCTCGCAGGCGGACGGCACGGAGAACGCCGACGACCTCGTCAGCCGGTCGGCCCTCCTGCAGCAGGCCCTCTACGAGGGCTTCGTCGTGGTGGTGCCCGAGAACGGCTTCTGCGACGGCTGGGCCGGGCTGGGACCGGACGATCCGAACGACCCCATGCACGCCGGCGCCTTCCTGCAGGAGGTGGCGATGGGCTGGCTGCGCTGGGGCCAGGACCACCTGGCGGTGGACGCGGACCGGGTCTACCTGCTGGGCACCAGCCTGGGCGCCACCGGCACCCCCGTCTTCGCCCACCGCTACCCCCGCCTGGCCGGCATCATCTACGACAGCGGCGCGCCCGACTTCGTCCGCTACACCGAGGATCCGGACTACTCGGGCGTGGACCTGGAGACCCGCCAGGCGCGCGGCCACCACGTCATCGGCGGCTCTGCCTACGAGGCGGACGGCGTGACCCCCAGCACCTGGTGGGACCGCTACGTCTCCCACAGCCTGGACCGCAGCGTGCAGTCCGGCACCCTCGCCCTGCCCGTCTTCGTGGTCTCGAACGCCCAGGATCCGATCGCGCCCTCCGACATGTATGACGGCATCTGGGACACCTTCGGCGACGCCGGGCTGCCCCGCTGGACCTACCACGACGTCGACCACTCCAACCCCAGCCACACCCAGGTGCACAGCAACGCGCCGCTGTACGCCGGCTACGGCGCGCTGCGCTTCGCGCTGGACCGCCACGTGGCCTTCGTCGAGGCCGAGGGCCACGACGGGGAGGGGCGCGTGGGCGCCGACGTGCTGGACCTGCCCGTCTACAGCTCGGCCAGCAAGGGCGACGTCCGCGAGTCCGGTCGCGGCGAGAGCGGCACCCTGGTCGAGATCCCGCTGCCCGCCGACGCGGTGGGCGCGGTGCGCGCGACCGTCTTCCTCTCCATCAGCGACGCCACCGATCCCTCCGCCCGGGCCGTCACCGCGACCCTGCGCTCGCCCGCCGACGGCGACCTGGCCACGGTCGAGCTGGCGCAGGACAGCGCGAGCTGGAGCGGCCCCGACGCCGCGGAGATCCGGAACCGCCTGGAGCTGTCGGCGCTGGAGGGCACCCTGACCGAGGCCGGCAGCGTGCTGCTGGAGGTCACGGGGGTGGCCACCGTCGCCGCCGACGTGGTCGTCGTCGACTGGGACTGAGCAGCCCCGCGCCCGGGGGACCGGCCCGGGTCGCGCCGCCTCAGCGCCACCAGCCGGCGCCGCGCAGCGCGTCCAGCGCCCGCCCCTCCCGCCGCACCGCCAGGCAGTCGTGCACGGCCTGCACGATCCACTCGGGGTCCACCCGGTCCCGGCACAGGGGGTCCCGGTCGCAGCTCCGCCGCCAGCAGGGCGCGCAGCCCACGTCGGCGAGCAGCTTCACTCCCCGGTCGTAGAGGTCGATCTCCTGGGGGCAGGTCACGCCGAACCAGGCGACCACGTGCTTGCCGAGGGCGATCGCCAGGTGCATGCCCAGGCTGTCGCCGGTGACGACGACCTCGCAGCGATCCACCTCGGCGGCGCCGCGCCGCAGGCCCCCCGTCGTGGGCGAGGCCTCCGCCGCCTCGCCCAGCCGGGCCGCCAGCACGGCGTTGCGCTCGGCGTCCTCGGGGCCGCCCAGCAGCAGCACGGGCTCCCCCAGGTCGGCGGAGAGGCGCCGGATGGCGGCCTCCTGGATGTCGAGGGAGAGCTTCTTGTAGGGGTACAGCGGCGAGCAGCCGGTGTTGAAGCCCACCTGCCGCCGCGGGCCCGGCGAGCGCTCGTCGGGGCCCAGGTGCAGTGAATATGGGTCGCGCGACCAGGTAAACCCGAGAGCCTCGCAGAGGAGCTGGGTCTCGGCCTTCCGGTTGACGCGGAACTTCTGCTCGTCGGACAGCCCGAGCGCGTACAGCTCCCCCGCCTCGGGGTTGAGCGGCACGATGGCGCCGCGACCGTCGATGCCGAAGCCGCGCCGCTCCCCGGCGGGGATGGTCATGGCCAGGCCCCCGGCGGCCCCGCCCTTGTCGGCGCACAGCAGCAGGTCGAAGCGGCGGGCGTGCAGCTCGGCGACGCTCTTGACGTCCAGGGGCATCACCCGGTCGATGAGCGGGTTCTCTGCGAGCAGGGCGGTGGCCCGCGGGTCGGTGAGCCAGGTCAGCCGGGCGCCCGGGACGGCGCGGCGCAGGGCCGGCAGCAGCGCCGTGGTGCGCAGCACGTCCCCCAGCGCGTCCAGGTTGATGAGCAGGACCTCGGCCGTCACCGGGTCGTGGTGGGGGCAGCCCTCGCAGGGCCGGTGGAAGCGACAGGGCTTGTAGCCGCTGAAGTGGCGGCAGCCCGCCTCGACGAAGGGGGCCGCGTGGACGAGGGGCGCGCGTGGGGAGGGGGGCGGCGAGGTCGACACGGCGCGAGTCCTACCCCCCCGGCGCGGCGGCGGCGACCTGCCGGTACAGGGCCAGGCTGCCCTCGACCATCGCGTCGACGGAGAAGAGGCGCTGCGCCCGCTCCCGGGCCGCCTGCGCGGGCGGGTGGTCGCCGGCCAGCACGCGGCGGATGCCCAGGGCCAGCGCGCGGGCGTCGCCGCGGGGCACGACGATCCCCGTGTCTCCCACCACCTCGGGCAGGCCCCCGGCGTCGCTGCACACCACGGGCAGCCCTGCCAGCATCGCCTCGACAACGGCCTGGCCCATGCCCTCCTCGACCGAGGGGTGGACGAAGACCTGCGCGGCGGCGTGCAGGGCGGCGACGTCGGCGCGCGGACCCAGCCAGCGCAGGCCCGGGAAGGTCAGCGGGCCGTCCCCGGCGACGCCGATGTCCACCCCGGGCAGCAGCCCGGCGGCCTGGGCCAGCACCGCGTGACCCTTGTGCGCGACCCGGGCGCCGACGGCCAGCACGGTCGGCCCGTCGGGCGCCGGCGCCATGGGGGCCAGGGCGGCGACCCCGTCGTGGACCACCACGCAGCCCCTGCCGCCGGCCGCCTGGACGATGCGGGCGACCGCGCCCGACACGCAGGCGTAGGCCTGGGGGCGGCGGTACTTGAAGCCACCCGAGGGCACGAAGTCGACGCGCCGGTGCACGACAAGGGGGGTCGCCAGCGGCAGGCACAGGTCGTGGGCGTGGCTGGTGTGGGCGGCCAGCAGGTCCGCGCCGCTCTGCGACAGGCGCCAGGTCGCCCGCGGCGAGCGGCCGGCGGGCACGGGCAGCAGCTCGACCCCCGGGATCTCGCCCAGCGCCTGCCACAAGGGCGACCCCTCGGGGCAGGCGACGACCCCGGGCCAGCCCCGGGCCACCATCCCGGCGACCAGCAGGCGAAGCTGCACCTGGCCACCGCGCCACTGGGTCGCGGTGTCGACGTGCACGACGCGGGGCGGGGCGGGCATGGCCCCCGCCTATCGCGCCCGGTTAGCCCGCCGGGTCGACAACCCGGAGCCGCGATGCCTCCCCTGCCCTTCGTCCTGCTCGCCCTGGCGTCCCCCGCCAGCGCCGCGGACCCGACGCTGCCTCACGAGCGCTACCAGCTCGACAACGGCCTGACCGTCATCCTGCACCACGACGACAGCCTGCCGCTGGTGGTCGTCGACACCTGGTTCCAGGTCGGCAGCAAGGACGAGGTCGCGGGGCGCACGGGCTTCGCCCACCTCTTCGAGCACCTGATGTTCATGGGCACGACCCGCCTGCCGGGCTCGGGCTTCGACGACCTGATGGAGCAGCACGGCGGCTGGAACAACGCCTGGACCAGCGAGGACGCCACCAACTACTACGACGTGGGGCCGCGGGAGCTGCTGCCCACGCTCTTGTGGATGGAGGCCGACCGGCTGGAGGGGCTGGCCGGCGCCATGACCCAGGAGAAGCTCGACCTGCAGCGCGACGTCGTGCGCAACGAGCGGCGCCAGTCGGTCGAGGACACGCCCTACGGCATCGCCTGGGAGGCGCTGCCTCCCGCGATGTTCCCCGAGGGTCACCCCTACGCCCACAGCGTCATCGGCACCCACGAGGACCTGCAGGCTGCCACGGTCGACGACGTGACCGGCTTCTTCCGGACCTGGTACGTGCCCTCGAACGCCAGCCTGGTGGTCGCCGGGGACTTCGAGCCCGACGCGGTCCGGGCGATGATCCAGGACCTGTACGGAGCCCTGCCGGCGGCCACGGTGCCCGCCCGCGCCCTGCCCCCCGCGCAGGACCTGCCCGTGACGCCGGTGGTGGAGACCACCGACCAGGTCCAGCTCCCCGCGACCATGCTGTCCTGGCACACGGCCAAGGCGCTGTCGGACGAGGACGCGGCCATGGACCTGCTGGCCACCGTGCTGGCCGGGGGCCGCAGCAGCCGCCTGTACACGCGGCTGGTGCACGAGGAGGGCCTGGTCACCGAGATCGACGCCTACCAGATGAGCAGCCAGCTCGGCAGCATCTTCCAGGTCTTCGCCCTGGCCAACCCCGACGTCGACCTGCTGGCTGTCGAAGACGTCGTGCAGGCCGAGATCGACCGGCTGGCCCAGGAGGGGCCGACGGCCGCGGAGCTGGAGCGCGCCCGCAACCAGGTCGAGCTGTCCATGATCCGCGGCCTGGAGAACCTCCAGGACCGCGCCGAGAGCCTCAACCGCTACCAGGCCCTGACCGGCACCCCCGACTTCCTGGCCCAGGACCTGGCCCGCTACCGCAACCGGACGGCGGCCGACCTGCAGGCCGCCGCGTCCCGCCTGTCCCTGGCCCGCCGCCAGACCCTGCGCGTGCGCCCCGAGCCCGGCGCCGAGGAAGGTGCACCGTGATCGCCGCCACCGTCGTCGTCTCCTTGCTGCTGGGCTGCGGCCCCAAGAAGG
>JAKLKF010000177.1 GCA_023150805.1 Myxococcota bacterium
GTCGACCTGGGGGCGCCAGTCGTCGGGCCAGGGCCCGAGCAGGGGCACGCCGTCGATCACCCGCTCGTCCATGGGCACGGCCGTCCACACGGGGTCGGAGACCACCTCCTCCTCCGCGGCGAGGGGCGGGGCCGCGGGCTCCTGGGCCCAGGAGGCGAACAGCCAGGCCAGCAACAGGCTCATCCGACCAGCCTCCGCTCGCGCAGCACGCGGTAGATGGCGCCGGCCACCTCGTCGCGGAAGGTGTAGCTGTCGTCCTCGTGCGCCTGCAGCAGGCCCCAGTGGGTCAGCCGTGCCAGCAGGGCGCGGCTCATCGCGACGGGGACCTGGAACTGCAGGGCGTGGTTCTCGGCCGTGATGCGGCCGCTGCGCGCCACCTGGCGCAGGGCGATGGCCACGTCGTCGGGCAGCTCCCGCAGCGCGCGGATCGGAGGGGCCGGGGGGCTGCTGATCCAGACGGTGTCGGCGCTGGGATCGATGGTGGTGATGCTGGCCATCCACAGGCGCAGCGCGTCGCGCAGCACGCCGCCGCAGTCGTGGTGCAGGGCCTCGAAGTAGTGGCGCTCGTAGAGGGCCAGCTCCCGGGCGCGCGGGTTCAGCGCCTCCCGCAGCCACCAGGCCAGGTTGTCCTCCGGGCGGCGGAACTGGAGCTTGTAGCCGCTCATCGCGTGACGGGACAGGATGGCCCGGCGCAGCCCCTCGCTGTCGAGCAGGTCGATGTCGATGCGCTCGGGGAAGGCGTCCCCCAGCGGCACGGCGCGGTTGGCGTAGGCCCAGACCGGCCGGTCGGCGCTGACCAGCCAGCCGACCTCGGCGCTGGTCTCGACGACGCCGGCCACGAAGTGCCGCAGCAGGTCGAAGCCGCGCGGCCGGATGTCGAAGAGCCACTGGAAGCCGTCGACGGTGATGATGGTCGGCCGGCCCTGGCCGGCGGCCTGGCGGGCCAGGCCGAGCATCTCGTCGACGACCCGCGCGTCCATGCCCGGGGCCTCCAGGTCGAAGCGCTGCACCCGGGCCCGGTCGCCCAGGCCGCGCACCAGGGCCTGCATCACCGCGCCCTGGCCCATGCCGCCGACGCCGACCACCGCGACCGCCCGCGAGGCCCCCAGGCCGCGCCCCAGCAGCACCTGCCGCAGCCGCGCGACCTCGTCCTCGCGCCCGACCAGCATGTCGCCGGCCTCCAGCGCCCGGTCGCTGAACAGGCGGCGGTAGGCGATCGGGATGTCGACGCGGTCGGACGGTGGGGCGAAGGCGTCCGGCCCGGGGCTGCGGGCGCGGTCGGCGTCGGGCAGCCCCATGATCTTGCGCGCCTCGTGCAGCGCGTCCTCGCCCAGGGTGGCGCGCACCAGGCGCACGGCGTGGCCGGCGACGCCGACGGCGCGGGTCGCGGCGCTGGCCAGCTCCCGCCGCCCCTGGGCGAAGGTGCGCTGGGCCAGCCGCGCACGGATCTCCTGCACCTGGCCGGTGACCAGCACCTCGCGCAGGCGCTGCAGGTTGCCCAGCACCGCGCGCAGCACGCCCTGCTCGACCTCGGCGGCGAGCTGGTCGGTGGCCTCCTGCAGCTCCTGCGCCCGGCGGGCCAGGCGGCGGAGCACGCTGGCCAGCGACTCCTCCAGCAGGTCGCGGCCGACGGCGGGGGAGGCGTCCTCCTCGCGGGCCTCCAGCTCGGCGCGGGCCAGCTCGGCGTGGAAGACCAGCATCCGGTCGATCTCTTCGATGCCGCGCGCGAAGCCGTCCACCTGCTCCTGCAGGCGCGTGGCCAGGGTGGACAGCTCGCGACCGGTCTCGCTCTCGATGAAGGCGCGGACCAGGTCGCGGAAGGCCACGTCGACGACGGCGGGCGGCGCGGGGATGCCCCGCCCGGTGGGGCCCGACGGGTCGAAGACGACCTGGAAGCGGTCGGTGAGGCCGTCCACCGACGAGGTCAGGCCGATCATGAGCTGCTCGAAGGGCGGCTGGGCGCGCACCGCGCCCCGGTACTGCTGGGCGATGCCCACGACCTCGTCGACCACCCGCGCCAGGGGCGCCAGCAGCTCGTCCACGCCGTCCAGCAGCAGGCCCGGGTCGCGCGGCGGCTGGCGCTGCAGCTCGCCCAGGCCGGCGAGCGCCTCGTCCATCGCCTCCTGGACCCGCCCGAGCTGCAGGGTCATGCGGCCGCGCACGTCGCGCCCGGTCTCGGTGGCCACCCGCTCGGTGTCGCGGCGGACCAGCTCGATCAGCCGCACGACGTCGAGCTCCATGGCCAGGGCGGCGGCGTTGCCCCGCGTGTGCTGCCGCGCGTGCTCCAGCCCCTCGAGGATCGCGGCCGTCGCCTTGCCGCTGGCCTCGAAGACCCGCGAGAAGCGGTAGTCGCCGGGCACCAGGGCCGGCGTGCCGGCGATGGCCAGGCGCTGGGCCAGGTCGCGGTAGGCCCGCCCCAGCGCGCTCGCCGTGACCCGCACCGCCTCGTCCGAGAAGCGGTCGATGCCCTCGGAGAGCAGGCGGAACTCCTCCTCCAGCTCCTCGCGCAGGCGGGAGAGCAGCTCGGCGCGGCGAGCGGTCGCGAACTCGGACGTGTCCGGGTCGGCCGCCCCCAGGTCGTCGGCCTCGCCCCCGGCGTGCCCGTCGCGCTCCTGCCGCGCGAGCTGGATCACCTCGTCCATGGTGTGATCCAGCGCCTCGAACAGGTTGCGGGCGCGCGCCAGCAGGTAGCGCTCCTCCAGCACCAGCAGGCCCACGGCGTCGCGCAGGTAGAGGGGCGTGGTGCCCACGAAGACGTAGCGGGCGATGGCCCGGGGCTCGACGACGCGCAGCGGCTCGTCGCCGACGATGCGCGAGGTCGACCTGCGCAGGCGCAGCCAGGCCTTGCGCAGGGCGATGGGGCGGCTGTCCTCGGGCGAGGGGGCCAGGTGCTCGTCCGACAGGGGTCCGGTGAGCGCGGTGGGCAGGGCCTGGCTGGCCCGATCCACCCCCTCGAGCAGGGCGGTGATGGCCTGGCGCTCGGCGCGGAAGTCCACGCTGGCGGCGCGGTCCAGCAGCAGGCCCTTCCAGCGGCTGGCCAGGTCCCCGCGCTCGGCGGCCAGGGCGGCCCAGAGCTGCTCGTGGCTCAGGTGCGGGTCGGCGGCCTTCACGACGCAGTGGCGGTGGCTGCGCAGGAACTCCTTGCGCAGGAGCTGGACGAAGCCGTGGGCCGTCTCCCGGCGGCGGGCGATGACGCCGGCCCGCAGATCGCGCACCATCGCGTCCAGGTCGCGCTGCAGCTCGCGGCACAGCTCGTCCAGGCGCCGGTCGCCCGTCCGCGGGGGGCCGCCCCAGGGGTCGAAGTCGGGCCGGCCGGGCTCGGGCAGCCACTCCGACAGCCGCGGCATCGGCGGCGGCTCGACCTCGGCCTGCGCCTCGGTCTCGGGGTCGGGCGCCTCGGCCTCGGCGGCCTTCGGTGTCGCGGCCCCGGCCTCGCCCGCCATGGAGAGCGAGGCCTTGAGCAGGATGGGGCCGACCATCTCGTTGAGCGCGATGGCCGAGAAGGCCAGCGTCTGGAACTCCACGCCCCAGCCGGGGTACTGCCGCCCGACCGTCGCCGCCACCGCCAGCGCGATGCCGGCCTGGGGGGCCATGCCCAGGAAGCCGATGCTGCGGGCCTTGTCGGGCAGGGGCGCCAGGGCGCTGGCCAGCCGCAGGGCGGTCGCGTAGCCGCCCAGCCGCAGCAGCACCATCGCCACGGCGAAGCCGACCAGCCCCTTGACGGCGTCCAGGTGCAGGTCGGCGCCCAGCAGGGTGAAGAAGAGGACGAAGACGGGGCTGGCCAGGCGGTGGGCGACGGCGTGGAAGGCCTCGCCCTGCTTGCTGCCGTTGTTGAGCAGCACGCCGGCGGCCAGGAAGGTCAACAGGGGCGAGGCGTGGACCTGCTCGCCGATCCAGGTGATCACGAAGGCCAGGCCGACGATGGCCAGCAGCGCGTCCCCGCCCAGGGTGCGCAGGGCACCGGCGGTGGCGACGGCGGCAACCAGACCCAGGGCTGCGGACCAGGCGAACTCCTGCAAGACCAGGCTGGCGCCGGTCGGCCCGCCGACCGCCTGGGCCCCGACCAGCGTGGGGATCAGGGCCAGCACGCTGGCGAGCAGCACCACGACGACGATGTCGACGAAGATCACCAGGGTCAGGATCAGGTTGGTGAAGGGGCCCCGGGCGTTGGCGTCGCGGATCACGGCCATCGTGACCGGGGGGCTGGCCGCCAGGAAGACCACACCCAGGAGCAGGCCGACCCCCAGCACCAGCCCCAGGGGTTGCCCCTCCAAGAAGGGCAGGGCGACCGCGGGCACCACGCCGCTGGTGATCCCGGCGAAGACCAGGCCGGCCGCCAGCGCCACCATGGCCAGCGCCAGCGAGGAGGTCAGGATCTGGCGGAGCTGGGTGCGCAGCGCGGCCAGGTCCAGCGAGGCGCCCGCCTCCATCGCGATGAGCGCGATGGCCAGCGCGTCGAAGACCTTGAGCTCGGCCACGACCCGGGCGTTGAGCAGCCCCAGCAGGTGGGGCCCGCAGGCGACGCCGGCCAGCAGGTAGCCCGTGATGTGGGGCAGCTTCAGCTTCTCGGCCACCGCGCCCAGGGTGTAGGCGGCCAGGATGATGAAGCCGAAGCTGACCATCGCCAGCGGCGCGTCGTCGGCCAGGTCGTGCAGGCCCGAGAAGGAGCCCAGCTCGGCCATGGCCCAGAACAGCAGGACGACGATGAGCAGCTTGCGCAGCATCACCGCTTCCAGAAGCTGGGCACGAAGAGCGCCAGCAGGGCGAAGAACTCCAGGCGTCCCAGCAGCATGCCGAAGCTGAGCAGGACCTTGGAGCCCGCGGAGAGGAAGCCGAAGTTCTCGGTCGGACCGACCATGCCCAGGCCGGGGCCGACGTTGGCCACGCAGGCCAGCGAGGCCATGAAGGCCGTGGTGATGTCGACGGGGTCGAGCAGGGCGACGCCGACGCCGATCACGCCGATGGTGAGCAGGTAGACCGCGACGAAGGCCAGGGTCTCGGAGACCACCGGCGGGCTGACCACCAGGTTGCCCACCCGCACCGGCGCCACCAGGCTGGGGCGGAAGCCGCGGCGGACCTCGGCGCGGATCGCCAGCAGCACGATGACGACGCGGATGACCTTCAAGCCGCCGGCCGTCGAACCGGCCGAGCCGCCGATGAAGTACAGGAAGACCAGCAGGGTCTGCGAGAAGGTGGGCCAGACCTCGAAGTCGTCGGTCATGAAGCCGGTGGTCGTCATGATCGAGGCGACCTGGAAGGCGGCGTGGTGGATCGAGGCGCCCAGGCCCTGGTGCACGGTGCCGTAGATGTCGATCGCGATCAGCGCCGAGACGCCCACGAAGATGCCCAGGTAGACCTTGAACTCGACGTTGTCCCACAGCGCGCGCGGCCCGCGCTTCATCGCCTCGTGGAACAGGGCGAAGTTGGCGCCGGCGATCACCATGAAGACCGTGATGATCACGTCGATGGGCAGGCTGTCGAAGGCGGCGATGCTCGTGTTGCGCGTCGAGAAGCCGCCGGTGCCCATGGTCGCGAAGGCGTGGCCCAGGGCCTCGAACCAGTCCATGCCGGCCACCATCAAGAGCGCGACCTGGGCGGCCGTCAGCGTGGCGTAGACCCGCCACAGCACGACCGCCGTGTCCCGGATGCGCGGGGCCAGGCCCTCACCGCCGCTGGGGCCGGTCGCCTCGGTGCGGAAGAGGTGCTTGCCGCCCACGCCCAGCGCCGGGAAGAGCGCCACGAAGAGCACGACGATGCCCAGGCCGCCCAGCCAGTGGGTCGCCAGGCGCCACAGGTGCAGCGGCGGCGACAGGCGCTGCTCGATCTCCGGCAGGATGCTGGCGCCGGTGGTGGTGAAGCCGCTGACGGCCTCGAAGAAGGCGTCCCAGGGGGTGAAGCGCGCGCCCAGGACGAAGGGCAGGCCGCCGAAGATCCCCGTGCACAGCCAGGCCACCGCCACGATGACCAGGGCCTCGCGGCGGCCGATATGCGGGGGGCCCCGCCGGCCGATGGCGAGCAACGCCGCCCCGACGCCCGCGCTGACGCCCGCCGACCCGACCATGGCCGCCGTGCCGTCCAGCCCGCCGCGCAGCGGCCCGACGACGCCGCAGGCGGCCATGCACACCGAGAGCACCAGCAACAGCAGGCCCGTCGGCCGGGCGGCCGCCTGCGCGAGGCTGCGGGTGAGGGTGGGCGAGAGGTGGATGGGGGCTCCAGGATCGGCGCCGGCCCGGTGGCGCTGGCGCGGCGGGAGGGGGGGAGGAGGGGCTCAGAGCATCCGGCGGCGGAAGAGGCGCTCGACCTGGGAGCGGGTCGAGGCCGTGGTCAGCACGACGACGGTGTCGCCGGGGGTGATCACGTCCTCGCCGCGGGGCACCCGGGCGGCGCCCCGGCTGACGATGGCGCCCAGGATGGCGCCGCGGGGGAAGTTCAGGCGCTTGATCGGGGTGCCCACGACGCGGCTGCCGGCGGTCGCCTCCAGCTCCAGGATCTCGGCCTGGCCGCCTTCGAGGATGGTCAGGCTCTTCAGCTCGGTCTGGCGCACCCACTTGAGGATGTGGTCGCTGGCCGTCTGGCGCGGCGAGAGGACCACGTCGATGCCGAGCTGCCGGTAGATGTCCATGTAGTCGGGCCGGTGCACCAGGCTGACGGTGCGGCTGGCGCCGACCCGCTTGGCCAGCAGCCCGCTCATCAGGTTGACCTCGTCCTCGTGGCTGACGGCGCAGAACAGGTCGAAGCTGCCGACCTGCTCCTCCTCCAGCAGGGTCAGGTTGGTGCCGTCGCCGTGGACCACGGTCACCTTCGGGTGGGTCATCGCCAGCCGCTCGGCCGCGTCGCGGTTCTTCTCGATGACCAGCACCTCGACGTCGGCGCCGGTCAGGCTGCGCGCCAGGGCCTCGCCGACCACGCCACCGCCCACGATGCAGACCCGCGCCGCCTCGCGGCCGCCGCAGAACTGCTCTTCGACCACCTCCATGTGGCCGGTGCGGCCCACCAGGTAGACCCGGTCGCCCGGCAGCAGCACGTCGGCGCCGCCGGGCACGAACAGCTCGCGGTCTCGCACCACGGCGGCGACCAGCACCTGCTCGGGCAGCGACAGGTTGGTCAGCGGCTTGTGCAGCACCTTGCTGTTGGCCTTCAGCTCGAGCTGCACCACCTCGATGCGGTTGCCGGCCAGGCCCAGCACGTCGAGCGCGCCGTGGCTGCGCGCGATCTTGGCGATCTCCTGGGCGACCAGGACGCGGGGGTTGACCACCACGTCGATGCCGAGCATCCCGTACTGGATGCCCTCCTCGACGTTGCTGTACTCCTTGCCCTGCAGGCGGGCGATCGTCCGCTTGGCGCCGATGTGCTTGCTGGCCAGGGCGGCCAGCAGGTTCACCTCGTCGAAGTTGGTGACGGCCACCACCAGGTCGGCCTCGTGCGCCCGGGCCTTGACCAGCACGTCCAGGCTGGCGCCGTAGCCCGAGAGGACGGCGACGTCGGCCCGCTCGCCGACGCGGTGCAGGGCCTGCGTGTCGTTGTCGATGGCGACCACGTCGTGCTGCTCGGACTGCAGCACCTGGGTCACGTAGCGCCCCACCTCGCCCATGCCGACGATGACGACGTACACTCAGGCTCCTTCGGCGGTGGGGGCGCCATCGGCGGGCGTGGGCAGGCTGGGGCCGTTGCCCGGGCCCTCCCGCCGGATGTCGCCGGAGTCGATGAGCAGGCCCATGAGCTGGCGGGCGGCGGTCAGCTCGCTGAGCACCACGCTGGCCAGGATGCAGGTGAAGACCAGGTCGACGACGGGGCCGTCGAAGACGATGCGGTAGCTGACGGCCATGGCGATGGCGACGTCGCCATGCCCCAGCAGCCCGCGGCCCACGTCCCGGGGCAGGCGGCCCTCGGCGCTGGAGGCGGCCGCCACGCCCCCCAGCAG
The DNA here is from genome assembly GCA_023150805.1 of Myxococcota bacterium. GTDB lineage: Bacteria > Myxococcota_A > UBA796 > UBA796 > UBA2385 > UBA2385. Next base: position 7,922 of record JAKLKF010000177.1, read on the forward strand.
CTTGGCGGCGAAGCGCAGCAGCAGGTAGGCGGCCACCAGGACGAGCCCGGCCACCGGGATCGGCGTCCACAGGGCGCCCGCCAGCACCAGCAACATCAGCGTCACCGTCCGGTGCTGGCGCTCCATCGCGGCCAGCACGACGTCGTGGCAGCGCGCCACGTTGGACAGGGTGGTGCCCAGCACCAGGTTGACCAGCAGGGGCGAGAGCTGCAGGGCGTAGGCCGCGCCCGAGGCGAAGACGATGATGCCCAGCACCGCCAGGAAGATGTGGTCCTCGTCCTCGGCGCCGTCCCCGATGAAGAGGCGGAAGAGCAGGCCCAGGCCCACGCCCAGGCCCAGGGTCACCAGCAGCCAGTTGGCGTAGGTCCAGTCGCCGTGCGCGGGATCCGGCGCGTGGAAGACCGCGAACACCACGCCGAAGGCGGCGATGGCGAGCAGCTCGGCGGCCCGCATGGTGCCGTCGAGCAGGTGGGTGAGCGGGCCCTGGGCCCCGAAGCGGCGACGCACCAGCGCCATGGCGCCCGAGCTGCTGACCGCGGCGCTCGACGCCAGCACCCAGGCGCCGGCCGCGGCGTCGTCGGCGCCGAAGCCCCCCAGCGCCCGGGTCTGCAGCAAGAGCCAGGTGCCCGCGCCCACCATCGCGCCCGTCGTGATGAACACGGTGAGGGCGAGCTGCCCGGCGTCGTCCTGGCGGGTGAGCAGGGCCCGGAAGTTGGCCTGCAACCCGAAGAGCAGGCCGACGCCGCCGATGACCAGGCTCATCACCGGGTGCAGGCCCTGCAGCGCCTCGACCGAGAGCGCGGCCCCCCAGGGCATCTGCGGTCCCAGCAGCAGGCCCAGGATGACGTACTCCACGCCCGACGAGACCAGGAAGCGCGCCTGCAGCCGCTCGACCACGAAGTGGGCGAGGACGTAGGCGACGGCGGCGAGCGCGATGAGGGAGAGGACCGTCTGCACGCGGCCGGCGCCTCCTTGGGGGCTGGGTCAGCCGGTGGGCCACTGCACGGGGTGGCAGGGGACGTAGGCGAGGGTCTCGCGGGCGCGCGTGCCGTCGAGGACCCCCGAGTAGTGGAAGCGGCGGCGGTTCATGCCGTAGCGGAAGTCGCGGCCGGTGACGCGGCTGCGCAGGCGGTAGGCGGGCGCCAGCATCAGCCCCGGGACCGGCACCCCGATGCGGCCCCAGCGCCGGATCGCGGCCGACAGGGGCAGGGTGTCGGCCCCCGGGATGTTGAACACCCCCTGGGCGCTGTGGTGGATCGCCTTCTGCATCGCGGCGGCGCAGTCCTGGATGGTCAGCAGGTTGAGCATCGGATCGTAGCCCGCCGGGCGCAGGCAGACCGTGCTCTCCAGGTAGTCGTAGAGCTGGCTGCCGGTGCCGGGGGCCAGGACCTCGGCCGTGCGCAGCACCACGATCTCCAGCGGCGTCATGCCCATGCGGGTGCAGGCGGTGACGTCGGCCTCGACGCGATCACGCACCCACTGCGGCGCCTTGCCCGTCATGTTCAGCGGGTGGTGCTCGCCGATCAGGATCGGCAGGTCGCGCTGGATCTGGTACACGGCGACGTCGCTGCGCATGACCAGGCGCCGGATCGTGGGGTGGCGCTCGGACAGGCTGAGGATCGCGCGCACCGCGTCGACGTTGTAGGCGTGCACCCGCTCGTTCTCGTCCATGGCCGAGCGGTGGAGCTGGGTGTGGGCGATGACGTCGATGCCCAGGTCCCGCGCCTTGCCGAAGAGCAGCTCGTGCACGCGGCGGCTGCCCGACAGGTCGACGGGCACCACGGTCAGCCGCTCGTCGCGGGGCAGGTGGGCGGCCTCCTTCCAGGGCACCGCCAGGATCCGGTCGACCCGCGAGTCGCCGAGCAGGTCGCGGACCAGCCGCTCGCCGACCGGCGCGTCGGCCCCCGTGACCATGACGTTGACGGGCCGGGTCACCGGAAGATCCCGCGCCGGGCCTTCAGGCCGCGGTCGATCAGCGCCTGCACCGCGGCCTGGACCCGCGCGGCGGCCTGGCGGACGATCTCGGGGTCGTCGGCGTCGGCGGGTTGGTGCTCTAGATCCAGCCGCAGGGGCTCACCCCAGTGCAGGTGGTAGCGCACCGGCAGCGGCACCGGGACCGCCGGGATGGGCACCTCGGGGATGCCGAAGGGCTTGCCCAGCCGGCGGCTGGTGGTGAGCTGGGGCATCTGCTCCTCGGCGCCGATCACCGCGCAGGGCACGACCTGGGCGCCGTGGCGGATCGCCAGCTCGGCGTGGCCGACGCGGAAGCGCCGCAGCTTGTAGCGCTCGGCCCAGGGCTTGACGATGCCCGGCGTGCCCTCGGGGAAGATCATCAGCAGCTCGCCGGCCTCCAGCAGGGCGCGGGCGTTGCCGGCGCTGCCACCCACCATGCCGCTGCGGGCGAAGAGGGTGCCCACGAACGGCAGGCTGGGCACGAAGTGGTCGGCGACCGCGCGGGGCACGCGCGGCGGGTCGGTGTGGCGCACCACGTCCAGCCACATCATCATCCCGTCGATGGGGATGTTGCCCGAGTGGTTGGCGACCAGGATCGCCGGCCCGTGCTGCGGGATGTGCTGGTGTCCCGTGCTCTCCACCCGGAAGTAGCGGTCGTAGAGGGGACCGGCGATGGTCGTGCCCAGCGCCACGAAGTCCGGGTGCATGCCGAAGGCGTCGTAGCCGTGCCCGGCGTCCTGGAAGTGCATGGCCTCCAGGCGCTGCAGGGCCTCGGGCGGCTGGCTGGCCTGGGCCAGGATCCGGGCGACCGCGGGGGGGAAGGGCATCGTCGCCTTCTAGCACGGTCGGCGCGTCGAAGGTGGCCCCGTGGGGGCGGGCCCTACCGGGCCTGGACGGCGGCGCGGTAGCTGGCCGCGGCGCGCTCGGGGTCGCCGCGCTGCTCGTGCAGCTCGCCCTGGAGCGCCAGCAGGCGGGCGCGCTGCAGGCCCGGGCCGCCGCGGGCCAGCGCCTGGTTCACGGTGGCCAGCGCGCCGGAGAGGTCCCCCTGGGCCTGCTGCCGCCGCGCGATCCGGTAGCCGGCGTCCAGCGCCACCTCGGCCGTGGCGTGCGAGAGCAGGGGGCGCAGCGAGGCCAGGAAGCCGGCCCGGTCGCCGCGGGCGTCGGCATCGGCGGCGGCGGCGTGGGCGGCCGCCACGTCGGGCCGGCCGACGGTGGGGTCGGGGAAGCCGCCCAGGGGCCAGGCGGCGGCGCGGAGCTGGGCCAGGCCGAGGCTGGCGGGGCCGGCGGCCGTCGCGGGCGAGGGCAGGGTGGCGCCCGTCGGGGCGGCCTCGGCCTGGGCCTCGGCCAGCTCGGCCTCGTCGGCCAGGTCCGCCTCGCCGGCCAGGGCATCCGGGGCCGGGGCGCTGCGGGCGGGGGCCTCCGCAGCGGGGGCCTGGGCCACGGCGGCCGCCTCCTTCTTGCTGGACAGGAAGCCGCCGCGGTCGGCGCTCTTGCGCCGCTCGGCGCTCGCGCCCAGGGACTCCTCGGCGCGGGCCCGCCCGCTGGAGGGCGCGGACGTGGGCTCCGCCCGCTGCTGGTCGGCGTCGCCACCGGTCCACGCGGTGGTGGAGCGGGTGGTCGTGGCGGGTGCGGCGCTCGCGTCGGTCGGCAGGACGTCGTCTGCCCAGGTGGTCGCAGCGCTGGGGGCGGCCTCTTCGGTGGGGGCGGTCGCCTCCTTCGCCTTCGCGGTCCCCGCGCCCTGCGAGGGCGCGCTCTCCGAGGTCGCCTTGGCCTCGGCGTTGCCTGCGCCTTCGGCGTTGCCTGCGCCTTCGGCGTTGCCTGCGCCCTCGGCGTCTCGGAGGGCCCCGGCCGTCGACTCGGCGGGCGGGGCCTCGGCGGGCGGGGCCTCGGCGGGCGGGGCCTCGGCGGAGGGCGCGGGGGGGCGAGGGGCGGGGGCGGCGGCCATCGGCGCCGCGGGCGCGGGGGAGTCCAGGCGCTCGGCTGCGTCGAAGGGCGAGGGCGCCTCCGCCACCCGGCCGCGCATCGGCACCACCAGCAGCAGGGCGGTGGCGGCGACGGCGGCGGCCCCCAGCGAGGGGACCAGCCAGGTGGGCAGGCGGCGGGTCGGGCTGGCGTGGCGCCGGGCGGGACCGGGGGGCG
>JAKLKF010000178.1 GCA_023150805.1 Myxococcota bacterium
CGTGCGGCGCTGCGGCCAGCGGCGCGCTGGGCTCCTGCCGCGGCCCGCAGGCCGGGAGCGCGGCGCCGCAGGTGAGCAGCGCGGCGCCGAGGAGGCGCCGGCGGGCGGGGGACGCACCAGGGAGCGCGGGCGTGGGCATGGGGCCTCCGGACCGGCCCGATCATAGCGGGCGGCCCCGACGCGCGCCCCCGGCTACAGTCCGCGCATGCTGTCCCCGCTGGCCCTGTTGCTCGCCTGCGACCTCGCCGGCGATCCCACCCCGCGGCCGCCCGCGCCCGCCGCCGGGCCCGCGGCGCCCGATCCGCGGGCGGCCGACCAGGCCCTGGCCGACCACTGCCGGGAGGTCGCGCCCACGCCCTCGGTGACCGAGGTGGCCGGCGGCGTGTGGGTGGCCCGCGGCTACGACCTGGCCAACACCGTGCTGATCCGCACGCCGCGGGGCAACGTCGTCGTCGACCCGGGCATGAGCCCGGCCCGCGCCGCGCCGGCCCGCCAGGCCCTGCAGGCGGCCGCCCCCGGTCCGACCGTGGCGGTGATCTACACCCACAGCCACATCGACCACGTCGGCGGCGCCTCGGCCTGGGTGGAGGACGGCACCGAGGTCTGGGCGACCGAGAGCTTCCACGACGCCTTCTTCTCCCAGTACGGGCGGCTGCTGCCCACCGAGGCGCGGCGCGGCGCGCGGCAGTTCGCCCAGGACGTGCCGCTGGCCGAGCTGCCCTGCGCCGGCCTGGGGCGCCGGCCCGACCTGGCCGCCGCCCTGACCAACGGCACGGTCCTGCCCACGCGCACCTTCCGCGACCGGCGGTCCCTGGACTTCGGCGGGGTCGCCATCGAGCTGTGGGCCGCCCCGGGCGAGGCCGAGGACGCGCTGTTCGTGCACCTGCCGCAGGCAGGGGTGCTCCTGTCGGGGGACGACTGGGTGGGCGCCTTCCCCGACCTGTACCCGCTGCGCGGCTCCCGCCCGCGGCGGATCGAGCCCTGGCTGGCCTCGCTCGACCAGATGCGCCGCCTGGACCCCCTGGTGCTGGTCCCCTCCCACACCGCGCCGGTGCTGGGCCAGCCCCAGGTGCGCCGCGCGCTGGCCGACCACCGCGACGCGCTGCAGTGGGTGCGCGACGCCGTCGTGCGCGGCGCCAACGCCGGGCAGCCCGTCGAGGACCTGGCCGCCGAGGTGCGGCTGCCGGCCCACCTCGCCGACCAGCCCGGCCTGGCTCGGGCGCAGGGCCCCCTGCCCTGGTCGGTGCGCGCGGTCTACCAGGGCGAGCTGGGCTGGTTCGACGGCGAGGTCGAGCGCCTGTTCCCGCTGCCTCCCCAGGACGAGGCGCGGCGCACGGTGGAGCTGATGGGGGGCGCCGCGCGTGTGCAGCAGGCCGCCCGACAGGCCCTGGAGTCCGGCGACCCGGCCTGGGCCCTCACCCTGTTGCGGACCTGCGAGCGGGCGGGGGAGCCGGGCCTGGACGAGCCGATCGCCCAGGCCCTCGTCGCCCTCGCCGCGCGCAGCGACAGCCCCAGCGCCCGGGCCTGGCTGCTGCAGGCCGCCCACGAGCGGCGCGCCCCCCCCTCGCCCCTGGGGCTGCCGACCCTCACCGACGAGTTCATCGACGGCATCCCGACCGCGCTGCTCTTCGAGGTGATGGCGACCCGCCTGCGCCCGGAGCTGTCCCTGGACGTGCACGAGACCGTGCGCTTCGTGCTGGAGGAGCCCAGCGAGACCTGGCTGGTCACCGTCCGGCGCGGCGTGGCCGAGGTGGTCCGGGGCGAGCCCCTGCCCGGCACGCCGGAGCCGGTCGCCACGGTGCGCACCACGGCCGCGACCTGGCGGCGCGTGGCGCTGGGGCAGGAGGACCCGGTCTCCGCCGTGGCCGCGCGGCGCATCCAGCTCGAGGGCGACAGCATGGCCCTTCACCGCTTCCTGGGCCGCTTCGACCGTAGCCTGCTCTGATCCGCCTGCTGTAGGCTGCCGCCTCCTCCGCACCCGGACCCGGCCGCCGCGTGGACCTGCTGCAGCGCCTGCCCCCCGCCCACCGCGAGCGCCTGGTCGGCGCGGCCGTCACCTTCCGGCTGGGCAGGGGCGAGGTCCTGCTGCGACGCGGCGAGCGCGGCGGCGACGTGTACCGCGTGGCCGAGGGGCAGCTCGAGATCATCGACTCGCGCGTGGACCCACCGGTGGTCCTGGACCGCGTGGGCACCGGCGCCTTCGTCGGCGAGATGTCCTTCCTCGACGAGGAGATGCGCAGCGCCGACGTGCGCGCGGCCGAGGAGACGGTCTGCCAGCACTGGGCCCGCGACCGCCTGCTGGCCATGCTGGCGGCCGAGCCGGACCTGGGCCACAGCTTCTACCGGGCGCTGGCCGAGCTGGTCAACGAGCGCAGCCGCGGCTTCCGGGCGATGGCCCTGTCCGGCGGCATCGGCGGGCGCGGCGGGCGGGCGGGGGCGCCGGCGCTGTCGCCCCAGGCCTCCTTCGAGGAGACCGAGCAGCAGCTCCTCGACGCGCTGCGCCGCCGCCTGATGGAGGCCGAGCCCCGCGCCCGGCTGGACCGCCGGGTCGCCCGCGTCGAGGTCCACGAGGCGCTGGACCGCTTCACCGAGGGGCTGCGGGAGCTGCTGGCCCGCTTGGGGCGGGAGCAGGCCGAGGCGGCGCTGCGCCGCGTGCGCCACGAGCTGCACCCCTACCTGGTGCGCTCGCACCTGGCCGAGCTGTCCCTGGTCCGCCCGCGGGGCCACAGCGGCGACCCCGAGGCGCTGCGGCACCTGCTGGAGGGGCGGGCCGAGGGTGACGGCGCGCTGGGCGAGCTGCTGGACGAGTGGCTGCTGGCGCTGCCGACGGCGCGGGGGCTGCGGGATCGCCACCTCCGCCTGGCGCAGGAGGCGCGCGCCCGGATGGAGGAGCCGGGCCGGCTGCTGCTGCTGCACACGGCCGCGACCGGCGGCGCCCGCCGCCTGCTGGAGGCCGCCGGGCCCCGGTGGGCCTGCACGCTGGTCGAGGCCGAGGTCGAGCTGCTGGGCGCGCCGGGCCTGTTGCCGCCGGGGAGCTGGCCGCGGGTGGAGCTGCGGCACGAGGACCTGGCGGCGGTGGCGCTGGGCGATGCGCGCCTGGAGCTGGGGCAGCACGACCTGGTCGTGGTCGAGGGCCTGCTCGACTACCTGCCGGACCGGCCGGCGGCCACGCTGCTCGCCCAGCTCCGCGCGGCCTGCGCGCCGGGCGCCACCCTGCTCCTGGCCGGGCTCGGGCCCTCGGCCGACAGCGGGACCTGGAACGACCTGCTGGAGTGGCCGACGGTGCGCCGCACGGCCGGCTCCCTGCCGGGGTTGGCCCGCCGCTGCGGCTTCTCGGAGGTCCAGGCGCTGCCCTGCGAGGGCGCGGGGCTCCTGCTGCGAGCGCAGGCGCCCTGAGCCCCTGCCCCCCCGGCCACGCGCCCGCGGCTTGCGCCACGTCACGAGAAGTCGTAGCTTGGCGCCGGCTCGGCCCGGCCCTCCCCCGGCCGCAACGCTCCGCTGTCCCGCATCGCACCCGAGGTTCCCCATGTCGCGGCACCTGTCCCTGCCTGCCCTGATCGTGCTCGCCCTCACCGCCTGCGGCGAGACGCCCCCGGCCACCCCGCCCGAGCAGGCGCCCGCGGTCGCCGAGCCGCCCAAGGTCGAGGCGCCCCCGACCCTGGACGCCGCCACGCTGGAGGCCGAGGCCAAGAAGGTGAGCCTGGTCCCCTCGCCCACCGAGATGCAGAACGCGCTCAAGGACGCCGGCATCGCCGAGGGGCTGTCCGCGCTGGTCCCCAGCCGCGCGCCGCAGATGGACGTGGCCGACAAGGACGTGGTCGCCGTCCGCACCGGCACGGTGCTGGCCTGGGCGCTGCTGACCGTGAAGGACGCCCCCAAGGAGCAGCTCGTCGGCCGGATGGAGCAGGTCAAGGCCGGCATGGGCACCCTGGGCGCCGGCACCGACATCAACGCCACGATCGACGACCTGGTCGGCCGCATCAACTCCGACGCCCTCTCCCGCGACGACCTGCTGTCGGAGCTGGAGGAGATGCACGGCGCCGTGATCCCCGAGATCGAGTACGAGGCCGGCCCCCGCAGCGTCCCGCTCATCCAGGCCGGGTCCTGGCTGGCCGGCGTGAACCTGGTGAGCGCCGCCATCGTGAAGTCCGGCAACGCCGAGGCGGGCACCAAGCTGCTGCGCCAGCCCGACGTGGCCGACCACTTCCTGACCTACGTGCGCACCGAGGGCGCGGACAAGGCGCCGCCCGAGGTGATGGGACGGCTGGAGGCCACCCTGGTCAACCTCAAGGCCCTGGCCGAGAAGCCGACGCTGACCCTGGACGACGTGAAGGCCGTCCAGGAGCAGACCGACGGCGTGCTGGCCCTGCTGTGAGGAGCCCCCCGATGCGCAGGCGTCTCGCCCTGTCCGCGCTCGCCCTCCTGCTGGCCGAGGCGCCCGCCCGGGCCGACGAGGCCGAGGCCGAGGCCTGCACCCAGGCCAAGGTCCAGGAGGGCTACGCCCAGGGCTGGGGGGTCCGCACCACCAGCACCGAGATGCTCGGCCAGGGGGAGCGCGACGTGCTGGCGCTCACCCTGCACACCGGCAACCGCTACCGGATCGTGGCCTGCGGCGACGCGCACTTCACCGCGGTGGACGTCGTGGTCTACGACGCCACGGGCAAGGTCCTCGCCCAGGACAGCGACCCCGGGCGCGAGCCGGTGGTGGAGGTCACCCCGACGGCGACCGGCAAGTACTTCATCGCCGTCTTCGCCTCCGGCGTGACCACCCCGGGCATCAAGGGCGGGGTCGCGACCGCCGTCACCTACCAGTAGCCGGGCCTCCTTGGCCGCCGTCGGGCTGGAACAGCGCTTCGTCGGGCTCCTCGCCGAGCGCGGCTCGCCGACGCCCGATCCCCTGGCGCGCGCGGCGGCCCAGGTCGCGCGCCTGCTCCTGCAGCACGGCATCAGCGCCCCGGACCCCAGCCAGCACCTGGCGGCGGCGCCGGCGCTGATCGCCGACCTCAGCGGCCTGCCCGAGGACGAGGCGGCGCTGCTCGCCACGCTGGCCTTCGCGCCCGAGCACCGACCCGTCTCCGACCCGGTCGACGCCGAGGCCTTCGGCGCCCGCTTCGGCCGGCGCGCGCGCGAGCGCCTGCTGGAGCAGGACACCGAGCAGGTCGACCTGGCCCGCTTCGCGCTGGAGCAGGGGCCGGAGGCGGCGGTGCGCCTGCTCGACGCGATGGTCCGGCTGGCGGCCGCCGACCAGCGCCTGACGCCCACCGAGCTGCGGCGCCTGGAGGCGGCCAGCGAGGAGCTGGGCATCGACCTGGCGATCTACCTGCGCCTGCTGCGCCGCCACGCGCCGGACGCCGCGGGCCGGGGGGAGCCGGTCGCCCTGGAGGGCAGCCGCCTGAGCATCGGCCGCGCGCCCGGCTCGGGGTTGCTGCTGCCCCACCCCCAGGTGGCGCCCCACCACGCCGACCTGCTGCGCGACGGCGACGGCTGGCGGGTGGTCGACGCGCGCAGCGGCCGCGCGACCGTGGTCGACGGGCGGGCGGTGCGCTCGGCGCCGGTCTCCGCCGCCGAGGAGCTGCGCATCGGGCCCTACCGCCTGCGCCTGGACCCGGACGGCCGGCACCTGCGGGCCGTGGACCCCGGCGCGCCGCGGGTGCTCAGCGCCCGGCACCTGACCCGGCACATCGGCGAGACCTGCCTGCTCGACGAGCTGTCCTTCACGGTCCTGGCGGGCGAGGTGGTGGCGGTCGTGGGCCCCTCGGGCGCCGGCAAGACCACCCTGCTGCACGCGATCACGGGCCAGGCGCCGGCCGACCAGGGGCAGGTGCTGCTGGACGGGGAGCCCTTCCACGAGCTGCTGGCCGCCGACCCGGCCCTGGTGGGCTCGGTCCCGCAGGACGACATCGTCCTGCCCGAGCTGACCGTCGAGGAGTCGCTGTCCTTCGGCGCCCGCCTGCGGCTGGGTCCGCAGGAGGGGGACCAGGCCCAGGTCGAGCGGGTGCTGGCCGAGCTGGGAATCACCCACATCCGCGGCTCGCGCATCGGCGACGCCGTGCGCCGCGGCATCTCCGGCGGGCAGCGCAAGCGGGTCAACCTGGGCCAGGAGCTCCTGAGCCGCCGCACGCAGGTCCTGTTCCTGGACGAGCCGACCAGCGGCCTGGACCCCCGGGCGGCCCAGGACATCGTGCGCCTGGTCCGGCAGCTCGCCGACCACGGGCGCATGGTCTTCCTCGTCACCCACGACCTCAGCCCGCAGGTCATCGCCCAGGTCGACCACCTGATGGTGCTGGTGCCCGGCGGCCGGCTGGCCTGGTTCGGACCGCCCGACGACGCCTGCCGCTACTTCGGCGTGGCCACGCCCGACGCCATCTTCGACCGCCTGGGGGACCGCCCGCCGGCCGAGTGGGGCCGCGCCTTCCGCGCCAGCCCGGCCGCGCGGCGCTTCGTGGCCAGCCGCGAGGTGCTGCCCACCCTGCAGGCGCAGGAGCCGGGTGTCGAGCCGGCCGTCGCCGGAGCCGACCGCGCGCCCCCGGCCGCGCCGCCCCCCGCGGGCGTGGGGCCGCTGGCCCAGCTCGCCGTGCTGGTGCGGCGCTACGCCCGGGTCAAGCGGCGCGACCGCACCGGCCTGTGGGTGCTGGGGGCGCAGCCGCCCTTCCTGGCCCTGGTGATGGGCATCGTCTTCCCCGAGCCCACCGCGCCGATGCTGTTCATGCTGACCCTGTCCTGCCTGTGGTTCGGCATGAGCGCCGCCGTGCGCGAGCTGATCGCCGACCGCCCGGTGTGGCGCCGGGAGCGGCGGGTCGGCGTCGGCGTGCTGCCCTACCTGGGCAGCAAGGTGCTGGTGCTCGGCCTGCTGTCGGTGCTGCAGACCTCGCTGTTGTCCACGGCGCTGTGGCTGCTCTTCGACATGCAGGCCTACGGCTTCCCGGCGCTGCACCTGGCGGGGGTGAGCGCCCTGGTCGGGCTGTGCGGCATGGCGCTGGGCCTGCTGGTCTCCGCGACCTTCCAGTCCAGCGAGGCGGCGGTGGGCGCGCTCCCGCTGCTGCTCATCCCCCAGATCAGCCTGTCGGCCCTGCTGGTGAACCTGCGCGACATGACGGCCCTCTCGCGCGCACTCTCCCACCTCGACCCGCTCCGCTACGCCTTCGAGGCGATGCTCAAGGTGGGCGACCGCATCGCCACGCCCGAGCGGGTGCCCGGCAAGTGGCGGTCCACCAGCTTCACCGGGCCGCTGTACGACTACGGCTTCAAGGGCTCGGCCGCCGACGACCTGGGGATGGCCATGCCCCACCTGCTGGGCACGGTGGCCGGTTTCGGGCTGATCTTCCTGGTGGGGGCGCTGCTGTTGACCTGGCGCCGCACGGAGTGACGAGCAGGGACGGGCGCTGACGAAAACGGACGGACCTCCGGGCCCTGGGGTGGCCGATGCACGCTACGGTCCCCCGGAGAGGAAGGCGCGTCGATGAGCGGCCAGAGACTCGGCAACTACCTGATCGAAGAGCCGCTCGGCCAGGGTGGGGTCGCCACCGTCTGGCGCGCCCGGCACCGCTTCCTGGGCACCGCCCACGCGCTCAAGGTCCTCTCCCGCCCCTCGCCCAAGGCCCTGACCCGCCTGCTGCGCGAGGGCCGGGTGCAGGCCCAGCTCCAGCACCCTGCGGTCGTGCCCGTCACCGACATCGTGGTCGACGACGAGCGGGTGGCGCTGGCGATGCCGCTCATCGCCGGCGGGACGCTGGAGGGCTGGCTGCGCCAGCGCGGCCCCCAGCCCGCGGAGCGCGCCCTGGCGCTGTTCCAGCCCATCCTGGAGGCCATCGCCCACGCCCACGCCGCCGGGGTCCTGCACCGCGACCTCAAGCCGGCCAACGTGCTGATGGACCACGACCAGCCGCGCGTCGCCGACTTCGGCATCGCCCGCCTGCTGGGAGACGAGGACGACCCGGAGATCACGCGGGTCGGCGCGCCGATGGGCACCCTGGGCTTCTGCTCGCCCGAGCAGTGGGCCAACGCCAGCCAGGTCGACGAGCGCTCCGACGTGTTCAGCCTGGCCGCCCTGCTGTACTGGCTGCTGTGCGGGCGTGCGCCCTTCGACGAGGCCTCGCCGACGAACACGCTGCGCAACACGCTGACGGGCCAGCACCCGGACCTGCGGCGGCTGGCGCCCGGCTGCCCCGAGCGCGTCGCGCAGGCCGTCCACCAGGCGCTGCTTCCCCGCCCGGAAGATCGCCCGGCCTCGGCCGTCGCGCTGGCGGCCCTGCTGGACCTGCCCATCGCCGCGCCGGCCCGCCACGCGGGCCCCCCCCGCCTGGCGCGGACCGAGCACCTGGGCGCCGACGCGCTGTCGATGGCCGGGGCCACGCCGTCGCCCGCGCCGACACCGCTGGCCGCCGCCCCCGGCGCCCCGGCCGCGGGCGCGCTCGCCCTCGCCGTCGATGCCCCCTCCTCGGCCCCTCGCGCCCACCCCCCGCCGGCCCTGCCCCCGCCGGCCCTGCCCTTCACGCCCACCAGCCAGGTGGACGCCACCGACGACGAGGCGACCCTGGGCAGCGCCCCCCCGGCCCTGCTGGAGGAGCTGGCCGAGGAGTGCCGACAGGCGCGTCGCTCGCTGCCGGAGCCGGCGCCACGGGCCACCCCACCGATCGCGCACGGCCGCGCCTGGGCCCTGGCGGGCGCCTCGGCCCTGGGCACCGCCGCGCTGCTGCTGGCCCTGGCCCTCGGCCGCGACCAGGCCACCGCGGAGCCCGCGCCGCCCCTCGCGCCGCCGGCGGAGGACTGGACCGCCTCCCTGGCCGACGTGGAGCTGCCCACCCCCGCGCCCGAGGTGCCCGCGTCCCCCTCGCCCGGCGCCGCCGCCCTCGACGCGCCCGTGGCGAGCCCTGCGCCGGTCCCACCCCGACCGTCGGCGCCCAGGGCCACGCCCTCGCCGAGCGTGGCCCCCGCCACCCCCACCGCCGTGGCAGCGGGCACGGCGCCCTGCCCGCGCGAGGGCGGCGCGGCGCTCGGCTGGATCGCCCTCTCCCAGAAGGGCAGCCCGGCCGTCGGCGAGCGCCTCCGCATCCGCCGGCCGACCCCGGTCCTGCCCGTGCCCCCGGGCGCCGGCGCCGACGGGCTCACCGGCAGCCCCCGCTGCCAGCTCGCTCGCGGCGAGCGGGTCGAGGTGCGCACCGCCGCGGTCCCGGGCGCGGGCGACCTGCGCTTCGTCGAGGTCTTCCCGCTGGCCATCACCGGGGGGTGAGGCGCGGCCCGGGCGCGCGCGGGCTACGGTTCCGCGCCCTCTCGCCACCCGTGGTGCCCCATGCCCGCCCTCGTCCTGCTCCTGCTGGCCTGTACCGACCCCGAGCCCGTCGCCATCGCCGCCTGCCAGGCGCTGCCCGGCATCGCCGCGCACCCCCAGGACCTGCCCCTGCTCGCGCCGCTGCTGACGGCCAAGGACATGGAGTTCCTGGGCAAGGCCGCGCCGACCCGCGGCCTGGAGAAGGTGAGCGCCACCACGCTGGCCGAGCTGCGGGCCCAGACCACCTGCGCGGTGGTCGAGACCAACGGCGCCGGCGAGGGCCGCTGGGCCGTCAAGCTCACCCGCACCTCGCCGGTGGTCGACGGGACCGGCGCGGTCGGCGCGCCGGCCGAGCAGACCTTCGAGTGGCAGGTCAGCGACGAGGAGGGTGGGCGCGTCGACCTCAACCTGGAGGGCGCGGCCATCGCCCGGGGCAACCTGGACGAGGCCATCGACCAGGAGGACTGGAAGCGCTACGCCTCGGGCTGGCGGGCCCTGGCCGCCCGGTGGCCCGACCCGGTCCTGGCGGTGGACGTCGCCGCCGCCGAGGCGCTGGCCACCCGCATGGAGTACGCCGGCAAGCTGGAGCACAGCTTCGTGGGCGCGGGCGACGGGGTGGTGCAGGCCAGCGTCGTCAACCAGGGCGACCGGGCCGTGCGGGGCCAGGTGGTCGACGCGGTCTTCGAGTCGGCCGGCGGTCCGCTGCACAGCCGCGTGGAGCTGGGGCCGCTGCCGGCCGGGGCGACCATGGCCTACCAGGTCGCCATCCCCGACGGCGCCGAGGGCAGCGTGCGCCTGCGGACCCTGGACCTCGCGCTCGAGGAGTGATCCGGCGGCGGGCCGGGCTCAGCGTTCGCCGCGGGTCCGACCGGGCCGGACCCCGGGGCGCCCGGCGGCCACCAGGGGCATGGCGACCCGGTCGTCGGCGCTGAGCATCGGCGGGCCCAGCAGCGGCGCCAGCCGGCCGAGCAGCCCCTCGTCGTCCTCGTCGAGGTGGACGACCACGGTCCGGAAGCCGGCGGCGTAGACCGCGCGGCGGTCCTCGGGGCGCACCTCGGGTGCCTCCTCGCCGCGGGCCACGGCCTCCAGCGCGACCAGGAAGCTGTTGGCCTCGACCCAGGCGCGGTGCGCTTCCGGCCGGGTGTGGGGCCCGTTGATGCCCGGCCCGCCCATCACCGGCAGCCCGTGCACGAGCTGGTAGACGTAGGACTCGTTGCTGCGCTCCAGCGGCAGGTCGATGATGCCGCCGGGCCAGCGGTCGGCCAGGTCCCGGTAGAAGGGGGCCTGCACCAGCAGCTCGACCGAGGCGCGCGGCTGCCACTTGGGCGACCGCGCGCGGACCTCGGTCCAGGCGCCGGCCGCCACGACCAGGGCGAGGGCGCCGAGCAGGCGGGTGCGGGCGGGGGTGGTGGCCAGGGCGCCCGCGGCGGTGGCCGCCGCGCAGGCCAGGCCGAGCAGGGGGACCACGGCCAGCCGCTCCGGCGCCTGCAGGCGGCGGAACCAGGGCATCAGGTGCTCCAGCGCCAGCAGCGGGCCCGGCAGCTCGACCTCGCCCAGGTGGATCCAGGGCCCCAGGGGCAGGGCGCCGAGCAGCAGGGTGCCGACCAGCCAGGGCAGGCTGGCCCGGCTGCGCGCGAGCGCGAGCAGCAGCGCGGCGCCCAGCGCCAGGCTCAGGGGCAGGCCCGCGCGCTCGACCGCCGCCGCGGCGGGGGCCAGGCCGTCAGGGTCCGTCAGCGGCATGGCCGAGGTGTGGGCGCTCAGCTCCGCCAGGACCGGCCAGGCCGCGGCCATGGCGGTCGCGACGGCGGCCAGGGCGAGCACCGCGCCTCCCCGCAGCGAGGCGGCGGCGGGGGCAGGACCCCGCCCCTGGGCCTGGGCCAGGCCCACCGCCCACGCCACGGCGCCGAGCAGGCCCACGCCCATGGCGCCGAACCAGTAGACCAGGCAGGCGGCCGCCAGCGACAGCCCCCCCAGCAGGCCCACCCGCAGGGGCCGACGCGCGCCGTCGCCCAGGGCGACCACGGCGGCGAGGAAGGCGACGTGGAACACCAGGTGGACCTGGGTCGGGCGGCCCTCGAACAGCTCGCGGGTCACGAAGGGGCTCAGCACCACGGCCGCCGACAGGCCGACGGCGACGAGCCAGGGCGCGCGGAGCCGGCGGAGGAGGGCGGCCAGGGCCAGGTGGTCGAGCGCCAGCAGCAGCAGCACCCAGGGGGAGTAGAAGCCGGGCACGCCGAGCAGGCGCACCAGCGGCCATGCCATCACGGCGTCCAGCCAGGCCATGCCCTGCGCCTGGGCCAGGTCGAAGCCGATCGGCGCGAAGACGTCCGGCCGGCGCAGCCCGGCGCGCCCGGTCAACATCGCGTCGACGTGCGCGTAGGTCCACAGCGTGCCGTCGAGGTCGATGCCCTGGCCCAGGACGGTCCAGCCGTCGGTGCCCTGGCCCCGCTCCACCTGCCGCAGCGCGGGCCAGCAGGCCAGCACCGCCGTCAGGGCCGCGGCGAGCAGCAGCCCGAGGCCCCCGACCAGGCGGGCCGCCGGCGACGAGGTGGGGCGGGCGGGGCCGGGCCTTCCGGCGCGGGGGGGAGGGAGGGTCAGGCTTCCACCAGGGTGACGGCGAGACGATGCCACGCGGCCCCGGGGGCCGGCGAGGGGCGTGCTACCGTGCCCGGTCGATGGCCGCCGCCCTCCCCCCCCCCCCCCCCCCCCCCCCCCCCCCCGGGCCCCCCCCCGC
>JAKLKF010000179.1 GCA_023150805.1 Myxococcota bacterium
AGGTAGTCGAAGCGCCCCTTGATGATGCCGGAGACCGTCTCCATCGCCTTGACGCTGGCCTTGGCGATGCCGAAGTCCGTCAGCTTCACCTCGCCCTGGAAGCTGACGAGCACGTTGGCCGGCGACACGTCGCGGTGGACGATCGACAGCGGCATCTCCTTGCCGCCCCGCATCACCCGGCGGTTGTGGGCGTACTCCAGCGCCTTGAGGACCTCGATCGTGATGAAGACGGCGTGCGGCACCGGCAGGGTGATGCCCTTGTCCTGGCACTGCCGGAGGATCCGCCCCAGGTCGGGGCCGTCGACGTACTCCATGGCGATGTAGTAGGTGCCGCCGACCTCGCCCAGGTCCATGATCTGCACGATGTTGGCGTGCGAGAGCAGGCCGGCGATCTTGGCCTCCTCCACGAGCATGTCGACGAACTCGGGCCGGCTGGTCAGGTGCGGCAGGATGCGCTTGAGGGCGAAGGTCCGCTGGAAGCCGCCCTCGCCGTCCAGCCGGGCCTTGTAGATCTCGGCCATGCCGCCGACGGCCACGCGGCCGAGGATCTGGTACTTGCCGAAGCGGCGGGGCTCGGAGCTTGCGGTCGTCACGAATGCCACGGGGGCGGAGGTTCGGCCGAGCTTAGCCCACCGACCCGGGCGCCGTGGAGGAGGTCCCCGACGATCGGCGGGCGCGCCCGGGCCCGCCGCCTACCAGCCCTCTGCGCGGCCGAGGGCCGAGTAGAGCCGGTGGCCCACGTCGCCGCTCCGCGCGCGGAGCTGGCGGAGCAGCGCGTCGACGTTCTCGCCGCGCAGGCGGCGGCGGATCGCGTCGAGGTGCAGGGCGCCCAGGTACAGGTGCACCCAGCGGCTGGCGCGGGTGTCGAGCAGGTCGGCGTGGACCTCGGCGTCCGGCGCGCCGCGGGCCGCGGCGGCGACCAGGCGCGCAAAGCGGGCCAGCTCGGCGTACTGCAGCGACTCGGCGGCGTCGGCGAGGGCCTGGCCCTCGTGGGCGGCCTGCGGGTAGCTGCCGGCGACCAGCAGCAGGCGGCAGCGCTCGGCCCGGATGCACAGCTCGCCGTGGCCCTCCCGGGGCTCGTCGGTGGCCGCCAGGGCGCCGCGCAGGTCGCCGGTGAGCCACCGCCAGCGGGCCAGGACCGCCGGCCAGTGGTCCCAGGAGGAGCCCACGCCCGCGGCCCCGTAGCCGGACAGGGCGCGCTGGGCCTCCGCCGGATCGGCGCGGTGCACGGCCGCCTCGAGCACCACGCACCAGGCCTCGCCCACCAGGTGCGGGTCGCCCACGGCCTCGGCTGCGGTGAGCCCCTCGGCCACCAGGACGGGGGTGGCGGCCAGGTCGCCGCGCTCGACGGCCAGGCGGGCCTGGGTCACCGACAGGTTGGCCAGCACGACCGGGTCGCGGTGGCGGGCCTGGACCTCCCGGGCGCGCGCCAGGGCGGCGTCCGCCGGCTCTCGCAGGCCCAGGTAGAGCAGGCCGATGCCCCGGTTGGCCAGCAGCGCGCCCTCCCCACGCGCCTGCCCCTCCTCGCGGCAGCGGCGGGCCCCCTCCTCGCACAGGTCGGTCGCCTCGCGGACCCGGCCGGCGTACAGCAGGGCGGCCGACAGCGTCGTCGTCGCGGTGCTCTCGCTGCGGGAGCGGGGGACGGCCCTGCCGCTGCGCTGCGCCGCGTCCCGCGCCAGGGCCAGGGCGCGCCGGGCGTCCCGCACGGCGAAGCGGACCTCGCCCTGGGCCAGCCAGGCCAGCGACACCTCGCGCAGGATGTCGGCGGCCAGGGCGGGGTGCTCGGGGGCCACCGCGTCGGCCTGCTCGGTGCCGCGGCGCACCGCCAGCGCCTTGTCCCCGCGGCGGGCCTCGAAGACCACGCGCAGCCACCAGGCGCGGCCCGCCTCCAGGCCGTCGCGCGCGCGCTGCTCGAGCGCCTCCAGGCGGGCGCGATCCACCGAGGGCGGCGACAGGTCCAGGTCGGCCAGCAGCCGCGCGAAGGCCAGCTCGAAGTCCGCCTCGTCCGGCGGCCCGTGGTGCAGGGCGTGCAGGCGCAGCCAGCGATCCAGCTCGACGGTGCGACCGAGCTCCAGCTCCTCGCGGATCGCGGCGCGCAGCAGCGCGTCGGCAGGGCGCCCGCCCCGCGCCGCCAGGGCGGCCGCCTGGCGGACCCGCTCGGGCTGGTCCGGGGACTGTCGCCAGGCGGTGGCGGCGGCCAGGCGACGCGCGGAGAGGTCGGCCGGGCCGGCCAGGGCGAGCAGGCGGGCCCCGTGGTCGGCCAGGACCAGGGCCTCGCGCCCGCGGGGCAGGGTGCGGGTCTCCTGCCCCTCCTCGGTCGACCAGGGGCGGACCTGCCCGCTGGCGAGCAGGTCGCGCAGCGACCCCGGGCACGGCGACCCCGGGCACAGCGCCTCGGCGACCCCGCGGGGGAAGGGCGGGTCGAGCACCGCCAGGGCCTCCACCCCCGGCTCGGGCGGGTCGGCGGGGCCGGGCTCGCCGCGCTGGCGGGCCAGGGCGCGCCAGGCGAAGGCGCAGGCGCGCAGCGGGCAGGGCAGCAGGGTCGTGGGCGGGGCCTCGCCCTCGGGCAGCAGCTCGCCCAGGATCTCGGCCTGGGCCTCGGCGGTCCACGCCGGCGGCAGCAAGGTGCGCAGGCCGAAGCCCGGGCGGCGCGCGGTCGCCCACAGCCGCACGCGGGCGCCGACGCTCTGGGCGAGGACGGGCACGGCGCGGGCGGTGCCGGGGTCGGCCTCGTCCAGCTCCCACAGGGCCACGGCGAGGGGCGCGGCGCGGTCGAGCACGGCGGCGAGGGCCCGGCCCACCTCGACGGGCTCCGCGGTGCGGGGAGCCGGCGCGCCGGCGGGCAAGGGCAGGGCGGGCCAGACCGTGGCCAGCGGGCCGGCCTCGGCGCCCAGCAGCGCCGCCCGGTCCTCGGCGGAGAGGGGGCGCAGCAGCTCGGCCAGCACGGCCGCGAGGGCGCCCCAGGGCTGGTCCCCCCGGCAGGCACCGGCGAGCGAGCGGTAGCCGCGGCGGTACCAGTGCCAGCGCGCCTCCTGGACCATGCGCCGCCGCCCGCTGCCGGGTGGGCCGACCACCACGGCGCTCTGCTCCAGCAGGCGCGAGGGGTCACCGGCGTAGCGGCTGGGCGAGGGCCAGGGCGCGGGCGGCAGCTCCTTGCCCGTGGCGATGCGCTCGAGCAGGTCCTGGGTCTCCTCGGCCGAGGGCCGGTCGGCGGGGTCCAGCGCCAGCAGCCGATCGACCAGGTCGGCCAGGGCCAGGGGGACCGCGGGCCCGAGCAGGGCCAGCGAGGGGCGCGGCCGCCCCATCGTCCAGCCGCCGGCCGGGCGGCCCGACAGGGCCTCGTGCAGAGTGACGCCGAGGGCGTAGAGGTCGACCCGGTGGTCGTGGGGCAGGCCGATGCGCTGCTCGGGCGCCATGTAGTGCGGCGTGCCGACCAGGCCCTCGTCCTCGGCTTCCGCCACCTCGCCGAAGTGGCTGGTGCCGAAGTCCAGGACGGTGACGGTGCCCTCGTCGGTCACGTGCACGTTGGCCGGCTTGATGTCGCGGTGGCTCAGCCGCAGGCGGTGGATGCCGGCCAGCGCGCGTGCCACGCCCGCCCCCGCGGCGGCGCACCGCCGGGCCCGCTCGTCCAGGGCGGCGCCGCGCTGGACGTGGCGGTCCAGCGGCTCGCCCCGCGCCAGCTCCATCGCGAAGAAGACGTAGCCCTGGTCGGCGTCGACCGTGAGCACCCGCACCACGTTGGGGATGCGCAGGGTCCGCAGGCGCTCGAACTCCCGGAAGATGCGGGGCTCCTCTTCGGCGGCCTGGCGGGGGCGGGCCTTGAGCGCCACCTCCTGGCCCTGCGGGTCCGCCGCCGCCCAGACCTCGCCGTCGGCGCCCACACCCAGGCGGCGGAGGAGCTGGTAGCTGCGCAGCCGCATGCCCGCCTCGAGCGGGCGCAGGCGGGGGGGCGCGGCCATCGTCAGCCGGCCCGGGCGATGCGCTGTCCCAGGCGGGTGCCGAGCGCCATCGTGGTGAGCTGCGGGTTCACGCCCAGGCTGGTGGGGAAGGCCCCGGCGTCGCTGATGTACAGGCCGGGGAGGCGGTGGGCCTGGCCGTCGGGGCCGACCACGCTGGTCTGCGGATCCCGGCCCATGCGCGTCGTGCTCATCGGGTGGGCGGCGTAGAGCGTGAAGTGGTCGATGCGCCGGTCGGCCAGGGCGCGCTCGAAGCTCTCGACCGAGTCGTGCCAGCCCACGCCGTGCACGATGCCGATCACCCGGCGCGCGCCGGCGGCGAAGAGCACCCGGGCGGTCTCGACCATCCCGCGCTTGGTGCGCTCCAGGTCGCCTTCGTCGAAGTGGTAGGTGAGCGCGGCGCGGCCCTCGGAGGTGGCGCGGACCCGCCCCTCGCCCTTGTCGCTGACCATCACGACGCAGCCGCCCAGCCGCGGCAGCAGCTCGATCCCGCGGCCCAGCTCCCGGCCGACGGCGCCGATGGCGCCCAGGCAGACCTCGGGCGGCGCGGTGAAGGCGTGGGGCAGCACGCCGGGCAGGTCGGGGTGGGTGAAGTAGGCGCCCTGGGTGGCGCCCTTCCACATGGAGACGGTCTCGTCGTGCAGGCTGAGCACCGCGTTGCCGGGGTGCACGTGCAGGCCCTCGCCGACCGGGCCCAGGTCCCGGGCCAGGCCCTGGTGCCACAGCAGGCGGGGGGTGCCGATGGCGCCGGCCGACAGCACCACCTTGGGCGCGCGCACGACGACCTCGCCCACCAGCTCGCCGGTGTCGGGGTGCAGGCAGCGGCCGCGCACGCCGACGGCCCGCCCGCCCTCGACCAGCACCTCGTCCACCCGGGTGTCGGCCTGGATGCGGGCGCCGTGCTGCCAGGCCCGGGGCAGCAGCGACAGGTTCATGCTCGCCTTGCCCTGGACCGGGCAGCCGAAGTTGCACAGGCCGCAGCCCATGCAGCCGGGCGTGCTGCGCGGGGCCAGGCCGCCGGGCAGGCCCAGGGCGCGCGACCCCTGCACGATGAGCTGGTTGTTGCGGCCGGCGATCTCGTCCCACATCAAGCGCACGCCGATGAGCGACGAGATCTCGTCGTAGAGCGGCGCCATCGCGGCGCCGGACCAGCCGTCGTCCTGCAGCAGCGTGGCCCAGCCGTCCAGGATCTCGTCGGGCGCCCGGAAGGACAGGGCCGAGTTGATGAGCGTGCCGCCGCCGACCCCGCGCCCGGCCGCGATGGGCAGCAGGCCGTTGCCCTGGGCCACCATGCTGCCGCCCTCCTGCATGTGGTGGCGGGCCGTGTGGGCCTGGTTCGGCCGGAAGCGGGCGGCGGCGGGCCCCTCCTCCAGCAGGACGACACGGGCGCCGGCCATGGCCAGCGCGCGGGCCGCCGAGGCGCCGCCGGGGCCCGTGCCCACGATGACGACGTCGGCCTGGAGCTGGCGACCGCCGCGGGCCGCCTCCCAGCCGTCGGCCGGCACCTCGGGGTGGATGATCTCGGAGAGCGGCAGGGGCGCGCCCTCGCGGGCCAGGGGATCGTCCACCGGCGGGGGAGGGGGCGTGCTCACGCGCCGTACCTGCACTTGTAGAGGGAGCCGAAGGTCGCGACGGCGTCGGGGTGGATGGTGTAGCCCATGCCCAGCAGCAGCACGGTCGAGAGGACCGCCGTGCGCAGGGGCATCAGCTCGCTGTCGAGCCAGCCGTGCAGCACCTCCTGGCGGGCCTGCAGGTCCAGCGCGCGGAAGGGCGCTCCGTGCAGGGGGAAGGGCAGCGCGTCCAGCGCGTGCAGGCCGAAGCGCGCGGCCTGGCGCGGGGTCGGCGGCAGCGTGTCCATGCTGGCGTCGAGGAAGCGGTCCAGGTCGGCCTGGGCGCCGTCCAGCGGGCAGGCGGGGGTCGCCGGCCAGGCCGCGCCGGCCAGCGCGCGCAGGAAGGCCGCCTCGTCCACCGACAGGTGGCGGTAGCCCGCCGTCGTCGGCTGGCCCCACCAGGCGACCCCGGCGCCGACCGCGCCCATGGCCGCCAGCGCGGGCGGGACGGCGAGCAAGGCGAGCACCTGGCGGCGGGTGGGGGCCACGGGGCGAGGGTATCGCGGCGGCGACCCGGGCGTGGCCCCGAGGGTCGGGATAGGCGCCGCCTCGCTCCCAGGGGCCCCCGTGCAGCTCTTCTTCAGCCTCCTGCTCGGCCTGCTGCTCGGCGTCCTCGCCGGAGGCGGGGTGGCGGTCTGGACCCTGGCCCAGCGGATGCGGCGGCGGGCGCTCACCGGCGGCGCGCCGCGGCGGATCTCGGCGCAGATCCAGGTCCGGCGGGACGACGCCTGGTTCCGCGGCGACGACCTGCTGCGCTACCCCCGCCGCCTGGGCGACCTGCAGGCGCGGCTGGTCGAGCAGCAGGAGCAGGCGACGGCCCAGGCCGCCCACCTGGTCGAGCGGCGGGCCGAGCTGGAGGGCCGGCCGGAGCGCGAGGACCTGGTGCGCCGCTACACCGAGGACGCGCGGCTGCTGGAGCGGCGGGCCGAGCGCATGGCGCGGGTGCTGGGCATCGTCTGGAAGACGCGGGCGCTGCTGGCGCTGCGGGCCCACGTCGCGGTGACCGCGCGGCGCCGCCCGCTGCTGGACGGGCTGCCCGAGGGCGAGGTGGCCCACAGCGAGCTGTCGTCCGCCGCGGTGGCCTACGACCGGGCCGCCGACGCCGTGCGGGCCTTCGTCGGCGAGCTGGACAGCCGGGCCAACGACCTGGACGACGTGATGCCCGTGCCCCCGGCCCAGGCGCTGGTGACCGAGGCGATCCGCCTGGAGGTCGAGGGCGAGCGGGTCCACACCCTGCAGACCTACGCCACGATGCGCGACCGCATGGACGCGCTGGCCGACAACCTGGCCTACCTGGCCGACCGCTGCCGCACCCGCGCCGTGGTCGAGGGCGGGCCGGGCGCCATCGACGCCGGCCCGGGCAGCGAGGCGCTGCTGGAGGAGCTGAACCGCGCGCTGGGGGGCCTGGCGGAGCTGGTCAGCGTGGGGGACAAGCAGCTCGCCGACGCCGCCATGGACAACCTGGCCGAGGACATCAGCCAGCTCGAGCGCGCCGGCCTGGACGCGCAGGCCGAGACCGACGCCGTGCTGGAGGTGCAGCGCCTGCTCGACCAGTTCCCGGGGGGCTGATCAGCCGGGGCCGCCCGCGCCTGGCGCAGCTCGAACATGCTGCCAGCGCAGCTCGAACATGCTGCCAGCGCAGCTCGAACATGCTGCTAGCGCAGCTCGAACATGCTGCGCACCGCCACGGCCGGGTCGCCCACGCCGACGATGCGGCGGCCGTCGACCGACCAGGACCAGCCCTCCTCGTCGAACTTGGCGACCAGGGTGTGATCGCCCTGGGTGGCGGTCCACTCGTGCTTGTCGGCCGGGGTCAGCGACCAGCCCTCGCGCTCGGGGCGCTCGTCGGCGCGGGTGTCGATGCCCGGGGGCACGGCGATGACGCGGGCCTTGGGGCCGTCGACGCGCGCGACGACCAGGCGGGCCGGGGCGCGGTTGCCGGTGACCAGCGGCAGGCCGTCCAGGTCCCACTGCACCCGGCCGTCCTGCTGCCGGAACCAGCCACGGCCGGCGCAGCCCTTGATGCGGGCGTGGGCGACGGCCATGCCGGTGCTGCGCCAGGACCACAGGCGCCACTCGTCGTCGGGCGCCATGGCGCGCACAGCGGGCGAGGGCGACCGGGCGGCGAGGCGCTGCACGGCGGGGTCCGCGGGCACGCCGCCCTCGCCGTCGTCCTGGCCCCAGCACAGCGCCAGCCCCCGCAGGGTCCCCGAGAGCGGGGCGCTCGACAGCGGTAGCAGGGCGGGCGGCGCCGAGGCGCTGGCCGGCAGGTCCGGGCTGTCGCCCACGAGCCGCCACAGGCAGGTCGCGCCCCGCAGCAGCGCGCCCAGGACCGGGGCCGGCGTCGCCATCCCGTTCGCGTCCGCCCAGGCCCGGGCCAGCGCCACGGCCCACAGGGCGCGGGCGGCGGCGGCCGGCTCGGACCGGGGGGCGCCGTCGGGCCCGACCAGGCCGTCGGTGGTGCTCTTGAGCGCCGCCATCCCGTTGCCGGTCCAGTCGCGGGCGCCGGGCAGCGCCGGCCAGGACAGGCCGGCGATCACCAGGGCCGCCTGGGCCAGGGTGGCGTCGGGGTCCTGGTCGTCGAGGGGGCGCTCGCGCACCAGCCAGCGGGCGTGGGCCAGGGCGCTGCCGCCGACGGTGGCCGCCGCCGACGCGTCGAGCGGGGACCAGGCCTGGACGGCGGCGAGGTGCACCAGCCGGCAGGCGACCTGCCCGGCGTCGGTCCAGGCGGCGCCCTGGCCGGGCCGGTCGGCCGCGATCCAGTCCAGGACCGCGGTCAGGCCGCCGGCGTGGCCGGCGCCGGCGTCGAGCGCGGCCCGCCCCAGATCGGCCAGCGCCAGGTCGGGCCCGGGCGCGAAGGACAGGTCGGCGGCGCCCAGCGGGTGCTCGCCCCGCCCGCCGTCGAGAGCCCCCCCCTCGACCGGGGGCGAGGTCCGGCGCATCACGGCGCGCAGGACCTGGTCGCGGGCGGCCCGCGCGGCGGGGCGCAGGGCGGAGAGCGGGCCGGGCAGGTGCACGCCGGAGCCGAACATCGAGGGCAGGGGCAGGGGGCTCATTCTCCCTCCGGGACGTCGAAGTCGAAGGCGATCTCGTCGCCCAGGGCCTCGGTCAGGAAGACCTTCAGCCGCTTCTTGATGCGCGCCTCGACCTGGCGGATGCGCTCCTTGCTGACGCCGAACTCCTCGCCGATGTCGGCCAGGCTGCGGGGATCGCTGGCGGTCAGGCGCTGCTGCCAGATGATCTGCTCCCGCTCGTCGGTCAGGCTGCGGGCGAAGGCGTCGAGGTGCTCCTTGACCAGGGTGCCCAGCTCGCCGCGCTCGACGGCGTCGTCGGGGCCGACGCTCTCGCCGGAGACCATCTCCTCCAGCGCCCGGCCCTCGGCGTCGCCGACGGGCGCGTGCAGCGACATCGCCGGGGCCGCGAGCTGCCGGTCGACGTCGATGATCTCCTGCTCCGGCACCTCCAGCCGCTCCGCCAGGGCGGCCGTCGAGGGGTTGATGCCCTCCTTGATCAGCCGGTCCCGCTCCTTCTGGAGCTGGAAGAACAGCTTGCGGCCGTGGCGGGTGCTGCCCAGGCGGACCAGCCGGTAGTTGTCCATCAGGAAGCGCAGGATCATCGCGCGGATCCAGTACTGGGCGTAGCTGGAGAAGCGCACCCCCCGGTACGGATCGTAGCGGGACAGCGCCTCGACCAGCCCGACGTTGCCCTCCTGGATCAGGTCGAGCACGTTGGACCACTGGCGGTGGTACTGGAAGGCGAGCTTGACCACCAGGCGCAGGTTCGCCGTCACCAGGCGGTGCGCCGCCTCGGTGTCGCCTTCCTCGACGTACTTGCGCGCCAGGGAGTTCTCCTCCTCGGGGTCGAGCAGCGGGTAGCGCCGCACCTCGGAGAGGTAGTAGGCCAGCAGGTCGCCCTTGCGCGAGACCGACGACGGGCCGGCCAGCACCGGCAGGTTGCCCGGCAGGGCGTTGCGGCGAGGGTCCCCTTCGGGCCCGGCGTCCTCGGCGGCGACCGGCAGCCCGTCGGCGTCGAGCAGCTCGGCCTCCTCGGAGTCGTCGGAGATGAGGCCGCTCAGGGGCTTCCGGCGGGGGTCGTCGCTTTCGGAGGTGGCCATGGGCGCCTCGGGTGGAGCGGCAGGGGGGGAGAGGGGAGGGGAGGGGAGCGGGGCTCACCGCATCAGGCGGAGCGGGTCGCCGTGCAGGCGGATCGCCCCGGGCGCCAGCAGCGCCGCGGCCGCGGCAGGGGTGCCTGCCACCAGCGCCGGGCCGGGCTCGTGCAGGCGGTCGGCGAAAGCCGGGCCCGTGGTGCGCCCGGCGGTGGGGATCGGTGACACCACGCCCCCGACGGCCTCTATCAAGGCGCAGCCGGCGGCGGTATCCCACGCCGGGGACGGGGCGACCAGCGCCGCGGCCGCGCCGCCGCTGGCGACCCAGGCCAGGTGCGCTGCCGTCGAGCCCAGGCTGCGCAGCTTCCCGGGCCAGGCGACAGTGGCCGCGTGGTGCAGGCGGCTGGGCACGAAGAGCACGGCGGCGCGGTCCGGGGCGGGCGAGGGCAGGGGGCGCAGGCGTCGTCCGCCCAGCCAGGCGGCGCCGGGGGCGCCCGGCGGCAGGTCGGCGAACCAGTAGTCACCGGTGGCGGGGAGGAGGAGGGCCCCGCAGCGGACCCGGCGCGGGCCCGCGGCATCCTGCGCCAGGCAGGCCACCGTCGGACCCCACACGGGCAGGCCGTGCAGCCAGGCGTCGGTGCCGTCGATGGGGTCGATCACCCAGGTGCGACCGGAGCGGCCCTCGCGTCGCGCGCCCTCCTCGCCCACGATGGCGTCGTCGGGGAAGGCGCTGGCCAGGCCCTCCAGCAGGCAGCGCTCGGCCTCCCGGTCGGCGGCGGTGACGGGGCTGCCATCGTCCTTGCGCTGCAGGAAGGACGCCGGGTCGACGTCGGGCCCGGTGTCCAGCCAGCGCTGGCGGTGGCGCTGCGCCACCTGGCCCGCGCGGCGGAGGATCGGGAACAACAGGCGCCCGAGGGGGTTGTCGGGCAGGGCGACGGGAGCGCCCGGGCCTTCGGTCGACATGCGCGCGGCTAACACCGACCGGCGTCCTCCACCCGCCGGTCGGTGTCGCGGCGCGGAGGAGACCTCGAGCGGATAAGGCCCTTGGAGCGCGAACCGTACGGAGACGCCGCGTGGCCAGGGTGAGCATCAGGATCGTGGGACCGTGGTCGGCCTGGGACTCCCGGGCGCGGCGGGCACAGCTCGTGCGGGAGGACGGCAGCACCGCGGAGGTGCTGCTGCACCCGGGCGGCGCGGGGGCCCTGCCCGCGCTGGAGCAGGCCCGCGCGGAGGGGCGGGTGGTGGGGGCCGCACGGCACCCGGCGGCGCTGCACCTCAAGCAGGTGACGCAGGTGGGCGGCGCGTCGACGTGGGTGTTCGACGGCTTCGCGGGCGCCAGCCTGGCGCGCGTGTCGCGGGAGCTGGCGCCGCGCGGGGAGGCCCTGCCGCTGCGCCTGGTCGCCGAGGTCGGGGTCGCGGTGGTCGACGCCCTGGGCGAGCTGGGGGCACCCGCGCAGGCCGCCGAGGGCCGGCAGGTGGTCCACCCCGGACCGACGCCGGGCATGGTGCTGCTGTCGCGCGACGGGCAGCTCAAGGTCGCGGGCTTCCGGGCGCCGCCGGCGGGCACCCGGCTGGAGCCACCCCCCGGCTACGGCGCGCCGGAGGGTGGACAGGCCCCTCCGGCCCAGGTCTACGCGGTGGGCGCGCTCCTGGTGGAGCTGCTGGGCGGCGAGCCGCCGCCGGCCGCGGGCGCGGACGCCGACGGGCACGCGGCGGGGGTGCGGCGGGCCCTGATCCGGGTGGTGTCGCGGCCCGGCCCTCGTGCGCCCGAGGCGCTGGTCGACCTGCTCCGCGAGTGCCTGGCCTTCGCGCCGCAGGCCCGGCCCTCGCTGCCGCGCCTGTCGGTGCGCCTGTCCCGGGTGGTGCGCGACCTGCCGTCGCCCGACCTGCTGACCTGGGCCCGCGACGCGCTGCCGCGGCTCTGGCCGGCCCTGGTGGGGGCGGACGCGGCCGGGATGGACGCGCCGGGTCCCGCCGGGGCGGCGGGGGCGCCCCGCAGCGCCTTCGGCGCGGTCGAGGTGGACCCCGGGCTGGCGGCGCCCACCGAGGCGGCCGGCCGGGGGCGTGCCCTGGCGCCGGACGACGCCACGGCTTCGGCCGGTCGGGGCGCGCGCAGCCGACCGCCGGAGGCGCTGCTGGAGCACGACACCGAGGAGGTGGAGCGGACCCGGGTGCGGCAGGAGCCGGCCGGGCGCC